>VGEN01000131.1 GCA_016869285.1 Alphaproteobacteria bacterium | reverse complement strand
GCGATCAGTTCACGAAGGCGATGAAAGAAAAACGCCCCTGTCTTGCGGTTCACTCCGCAGAGACTCGATGCGGTACGCGCCGTCGTTCCTGCTACGAAATGTTCGATCAGGCGATCCTGCTTCGAGACCCCCAATCGGCTCCGTCGTATCCGTCCCATGATAACTCCATAACCGAGTTATCTGGGACAGCCCCAAGTCTTATTGTGACGGGACAGGGGCGGCCCACGGCCGGAAACCGCCTAAACGCGGCTTTCGTCCTCGCCTAGGCATCGCCGTCCACATCGGTATACAGTCCGGCCGAGACGCGGGAGGATAGATGGGATGAGCGGGCTTTCGGGAGCCTTCTCACGATGATTGGTTATCGGCTCGATCGGCTGGCCGTGCTGATTATCGACGATAACCAGCACATGCGAAGTCTTGTCCGCACGATTCTTGAGTCCCTCGGCGTCACCCAGATCATGGAGGCGCGCGACGGCGCCCATGCGCTCGAAAAGATGAGCCAGACGCAGATCGATCTGCTGATCGCTGACTGGAACATGGAGCCGATGGACGGTCTGGATCTGACCCGCCATCTGCGCACCTCGCCGGAGAGTCCCGATCAGTTCGTGCCGGTGATCATGCTCTCGGGTCACACCGAGCGCGCCCGCGTGATGCAGGCGAGAGACGCCGGCGTGACCGAGTTCATGGCGAAGCCGGTTTCGGCGCGATCGCTCTATGCGCGCATCGTCTCGATCATCGAGAATCCGCGTCCCTTCGTGCGCACCAACGACTACTTTGGCCCGGATCGGCGGCGCCAGATGCTTCCCTTCGAGGGGCCTGAGCGACGCAAGGGGGCGGGCGCCGAGTCGGCGAAGCCCGGCCAGCCGCTGACGGGTGAGCAGCAGGCAGCCTTGAAGCGTACCAAGGACACCATCCGATCGATGCAAAAGCCATGACGCGCGGGGCGTCGGGGAGAGGGTCATGAGCGGCGAGAAGCCGAAAAGTGCGGTGGAAGTTATCCACCCGCCGAACAAGATCAAGGCGCGGGTCGGGCCGGCTGGCAAAGGCATGGACCCCAATCTCCTGGCGCGTGCGGAAGCAGCGGCGGCCAAGGCGCAGGAGCGGGTGGATTTCCCCGCCCAGGCACTGCCCGAGCTGAACCGGGCGGCGGAAACCGTCGTGCAGCTGCTCAGCGACCGCGAGAACCAGGCCAAGCACCTCAACACGCTCTTCAACATTGTCCACGACCTGCGCGGCGGCGGCGGCAATTTCGGCTACCCGCTGATCACGCGGATCGGAAGCATGCTCTGCCGCTATCTTGAGGGCCGGACGGCGGTAGGCATGGCCGAGGTAGAAGTGCTGCGCTCGCTGGTCGATGCCATGCGCGCGATCGTCACCAACAAGCTGAAGGGCGATGGCGGCGCGGTCGGGCAGGAACTCTGCGCCGGCCTCGAGCGGCTGGTCGCCTAGCCTGGCCAGGCCGGCGCGAGCCGGCCGCCGACGCGCAGAGGTGCGATGCGCTTGGCGAGGCCCGTGCGATCGTCGGTCTCGACGAATACCCCGCAGATCGTCGCCGGTCCGTCGGCAGGCTGTAGCTTGTCGGTCGGCAGCTTGCGCGTGAAGCGCTGGATCGGCGTCTGCTTTTGCATGCCGATCACGGAGTCATAGTCGCCGCACATGCCGGCATCGGTCTGGAACGCGGTTCCGCCGGGCAGGATCTGCGCGTCGGCGGTGGGCACATGAGTGTGCGACCCGACGACCAGAGAGACTCGGCCGTCCAGCATATGGCCTATCGCCTGCTTTTCGCTCGAGGCCTCCGCATGCACGTCGACGACGATGGCGGCGACGCTGGCGCCGAGGCGCACCTTGGCGAGCTCTGCCTCGACCGCCTGGAACGGATCGTCGAGCGGGTCCATGAACAGCCGGCCCATGACGTTGACTATCAGTATCCGGCGACCATCGGCGAGTGCGTACTCGTTGGCACCGCGACCGGGAGCGCCGGGCGGATAGTTGCGCGGGCGCAGCAGGCGCGGATCGCGGTCGATCTGGCCGATGAACTCGCGCTGGTCCCAGACATGATTGCCGTTCGTCAGGCAATCGACGCCGGCCTTGAACAGCTGCTCGGCGAGCGTCAGCGTGAGGCCGAAACCATGTGCGGCGTTCTCGCCATTGGCGATCACGAAGTCGATGGCAAGCTCCTTGCGGAAGCGCACCAGCTCCTTGATCACGGCATCGCGCCCGGATCGGCCGAGGATGTCGCCGAGGTAGAGGATCTTCACTTGAAGCGCTCGGTTCCGCTTTCGGTTGCGATTGCATCGAGCCGCTCGTCGAACGGATCGGCCGGCACCTCTTCGACCTCCTGGAAAGAAAAGCCGACGCCGATGGCGAAGACCGGGCCCTTGGCTCGGAGAACTGCGAGCGTGCGGTCGTAGTACCCGCCGCCATAGCCCAGCCGATTGCCGCGACGATCGAAAGCGATGAGCGGCACCAGCAGGATGCGGGGCTCGATCGCCGGCCTTTCCGCCGGCGGAAACGGGATGCCGAGAACGCCCTGTTCGAGCGGCACGCCGGGAAGCCAAAAGCGGAAGATGAGCGGCTGTCCGCGCGCGACCACCACGGGGAGCCCGATGCGGTGGCCGCGGCCTGCGAACCAGGCAAGCGACGGCAGCACGTCGATCTCCGGCGGCATCGGGTGGAAGCCGGCGGCGTCAGCACCGGACTCGAAGGGCGCGAGGCTCGCTACGGCCTGAGCGAGACGGACACCGGCCGACGGATCGGCATGGCGCTCGCGACGCGCGCGCATTTCTTTGCGGAGCGTGCGTTTGGCCTCGGCGATGCGGGGATCTAGGGGAGTTGGCGGAGCCACCCTGGCCGATGGCATGAGCAGTTCCTCCAAGGCCTGCCTAAGCAGGTGGGCGCCATGTGGCCGAGGCCGAGGGCCAAGGCCAGGGACAGCTCCCAGAGGATCGGTATTGGCCCCGGGGAATGTGCAACCTGTCGAACCGGGTAGCCCCGCCAAGAGTCAACTTAGGAAGCTTCGAGCCGCGCTGCAAGCGCGTCGATACGCTTGGCCACGGCCTCGATTGCCTGGATCGCGGCGTCAGACGGTTTTGCCGCCGGCACGGCGGCTTCGATATCGCCGCGCGCCTCGGCGAGCTCATCGGCGATCATCAGGCTCGCCATCGCCAGCAGGCGCGCATCGCCGACCTGGCCGACCTGGCGGACCAGCTCCTGGACCTTGGTGTCGATATAGCGGCCGAGCTTCTCGATATGCGGCTCCTGACCATCGGCGCAGGCGATGCGGTAGCCGCGTCCGTTGAGGAAGAGCGTGACCTCGGCCACTTGGCCTCAATCTCCCGCCATCAGCCGGAGCCGGCCGATCGCACCGTCCAGGCGCGCGGACACCGTGTCGGCGGCCTCGGAGAGACGCGAATGGTCGGTCTTGAGCTGGGCCAGCGCTTGCTCGAGCTCGGCACGCGCTCTTACCTCGCGCTCGGTGCGCCCTGACGCGGCGCGTTCGAGCCGCATCAGTGCCTGATCGAGCCTTGCCGTAACCTCTTCCAGAGGGGTCATGCGCGAACCATAGCAGGGCCGGTCCGTCCGCCGGAAGCGCCTCGTCGGCTCAGCGCCGGCTGACGAAGCGCGGCGTCTTGCGGAAGAAGCGATAAACCATGCGTTCGAAGGCCTCGAGCGGAAGGGTCTCGTAGTCCGGTTCCATAGCGTTCTGATCGTACTTCTCGCAGAAATAGGCGGTGATCTCGAAGGCGGGATGGCCGCGGAACTTCTCGCGTCCCATGCGGTCGGAGGTCGGGTGGTTGAAGCGGTGATAGCGCTGGAACACCGTGTGGTACTGCAGGAGCCACAGGTACTCGTCCGACAAGAACTGCTTCAGCATCGCCGCGCAGAACTCACCATGCGTGACCGGCGCGATGTTCTGGCCGATGTCGTGCAGCAGGGAGAGCACGACCATGTCCTCGTCGGCGCCGTCGCGCAGCGCGCGGGTCGCGGTCTGCAGCGAGTGGCCGTAGTTGTTGGTTTGCCAGCCGTAGCTCGGCTCGTCCTTTGAGGCGGCAAGGAAGGTCAGCACCTCCTTTGCCTGGCGGTCGCGGTGGTAGATCGCGCTCTGGCGTTCGATGATTGCCCAATCATCGGCGGTGTTGGCCTCGAAGGTGTTGCCGGAGGTCCGCTGCCAATTCTCGCCGCCGAGCGGCACGGCGATGCTCTTGGCTTCCCATCGCGCCAGCTCCTGTTCGAGCGGCGTCGGCCGCGCGACCGATTTGTAAGCGGGTTTCCAGCCGGTCTCCGCGTCGCGCGTCTCTGCCAGGGTCATCGCATTGCCCTCAATGTTGTTTCACCATCGAATACACGAGATTGCCATTCCGAAATCCCGGCCGCTAGGCTCATCGACGACTCGAGATTCTCGTATTCCGGCAGAGGGGCTCAGCGATGCACAAGACGATGCGCAAGGTGATCCTGGCGGCGGCGATGCTGGGAGTGGTGTCGGCATCGGGGGCGGCACCCGCGGCGGCGCAGGGCGTGATCCGCTACGTCCCGCATGCGGACCTCAAGGTGCTCGACCCGATCACCAACACGGCGGCGATCACTGGGCAGCATGCGTACATGGTCTACGACATGCTGTTCGCCTACGATCGCGACTATCGTCCGCAGCCGCAGATGGTTGAGGCATACACGGTCTCGTCTGACGGGCTCTCCTACCGCTTTACGCTGCGCGCGGGCCTCAAGTTCCACGACGGGCAACCCGTTAAAGCCAGTGACGCTGTCTTGTCGCTCAACCGGTGGGCGGCGCGCGACTCCAACGGCACGATCCTCCGCGGGCTTGGCATGAAGCTCGCCGCGGTCGACGACCGCACATTCACCATGACCTTGAGGGAGCCGTGGGGCCTCGTGCTCGACTCGCTCGCCAAGGACGGCTCCTACGCTGCCTTCGTCATGCGCGAGCAGGAAGCGAAGAGCGACCCGAACACGGCGATCACCGAGGTGATCGGCTCCGGTCCCTTCCGCTTCTCGCGCGAAGGCTGGGTACCCGGCAGCAAGGTCGTCTACGTCAAGAACCAGGACTACATCCCACGCGCAGAGCCGGCGAACCTCTTCGCCGGCGGCAAGCAGGTGAAGACCGATCGCGTCGAATGGGTCATCATTCCGGATGCCGCGACCGCGGCTGCGGCCCTCAATGCCGGCGAGGTCGACATCTTCGAGCAGCCGCCGACCGACCTGCTGCCGATGCTCAGGCGCAACAAGGATGTCGTGGTCAAGGTGCACAACCCGTTCGGCGAGATCGCCTACCTCCGCCCTAATCACCTGCACCCGCCCTTCGACAAGCCGGAAGGCCGCCAGGCGCTGCTCTACATCGCCGCCCAGGACGAGTACATGCAGGCCTCGGCCGGCGATCCCGCCTATTGGCGGCGCTGCTTCTCCTGGGTCGGCTGCGGCTCCGCGAACGAGACCGAGGCGGGCACCACCGACCTCCAGAAGCCGAACATCGCAAAGGCCAAGGAGCTACTGCAGAAGGCGGGATATGCCGGCCAGCCGGTGGTCGTCCTGCAGCCGAACGATCTGCAGGTGCTGCGCGACATCACGCAGGTCCTGGCCGCGCGTCTCAAGGACGCCGGCGTCAATGTCGACCTGCAGCTCAGCGACTGGGCGACGATCACCGCGCGGCGCGTCAAGAAGGACGCGCCGGACAAGGGCGGCTGGAGCTTGTTCGTCTCGACCGCCTTCGGCTTCCGCTTCTCGAGCCCGGTCACCAACTTCGCGCTGCCGATGCCTTGCGGCGGCACCGGCTTTGTCGGCTGGGCCTGCGACGAGAAGATGAACGGGCTGCTGTCGAGCTGGGCCAAGGAGATGGATTCGGTCAAGCGCAAATCCATCACCGAGGCGATCCAGCTCCGTGCGATCGAGACCATTCCCTACCTGCCGATGGGGCAGATCACGCGGCCGGTCGCCTATCGCTCGAATGTCGAGGGCATGATCGAGGTGCCGAGCCCGGTGCTGTGGAACGTCTCGAAGCGCTGAGGTGAGGCGGGTCGCCCTTCTGGGATTCTCGCTCGAGTCGAACGGCCACGCGCCGGTCGCGACGGAGGCCGAGTTCCGCGACTATCTCTGGCTCGAAGGCGAGGCCTTCGGTCGCGACATTCGCGCGCCCGCGCCGCAGTCGCCGCCGGAGATCCGCGGGTTCGTCAAGGAGATGGACCGCCATGGGCCTTGGACGCCCGTGCCGATCCTGATGACCGCCGGCGGCGCCAGCGGCCCCGTCGATCAGCGCTTCTTCGGGGACGTGGTCGCGAAGATGCGCGCCGGCCTCGAGGCGGCGCTGCCGGTCGATGCGGTCTATCTGCCGGAGCATGGTGCGGCGACCGCCACCGGCGATGACGACCCGGACGCGACCGTATTCGAGATGGTGCGGGCGCTGGTCGGGTCGAAGGTACCGGTCGTTGCCACGCTCGATCTGCATGCCAATTGCTCGCAGCGCATGGTCGATGCCGTCGACGTGCTGATCGGCTACGTCACCAACCCTCATGTCGATATGGAGGAGCGCGGCGTCGAGGCCGCGGAAGTGGTGCGCGAGATGTGGGCGGGGATGAGACCGTCCTCGCATTTCATCAAGCTGCCGCTGATCCCGCCCTCGATCACCCAGAACACCGATGCCGGCCCCTATGCCGACATCCTCCGATTCGGCAGGTCGAAGAAGACCGGCGACATCGTCAACGTCACGATCCTCTCGGGCTTCACCAATGGCGACACGCCGAAGAACGGCATGTCGGTGGTCGTCTCCTCGCGCGTCGGAAGCGCGAAGGCGAGGGAGGTGGCGCGCGACATCGCCGCCGCTTGCTGGGCCGACCGGCGACGCTATGTGCCGGAGATGATGAGCCTCGACGACGCCGTGACGCTGGCGGCGAAGACCGGCCGCGACCGCTCGCTGCCCCCGCAGCTTCTCGCCGACGTCGCCGACAATCCCGGCGGCGGCGGGCGCGGCAACACCACCTGGATCCTGAAGGCGCTGCACGCGGCAAAGGCCGAGGGCGTGATCCTCGGCACCTTCTTCGATCCCCCGCTGGCAGCCGAGGCGCATGCCTTAGGCGAGGGCGCGGTATTTCGCGCCCGCTTCAATCGCGAGGAGACGAACGAGCTCTCGGAGCCCTACGAGGCCGAGGCGAAGGTGCTGAAGCTGCATACCGGCACCTGCGTCGGCCGCCGCGGCATCTTCGCCGGCCGCACGATGAACCTGGGACCCTCGGCGCTGCTCGAGATCGGCGGCATGCGGCAGGTCGTGAATTCGATCCGCCTCCAGATGCTGGATACGGTCTACTTCGAGATGTTCGGCATCGACATCGCCCAGGCGCGGACCGTGGTGGTGAAATCCCGCGGCCATTTCCGCGCCGCTTTCGACCAGTGGTTCCCGAACGAACGCATCCACCAGATCGACGTCCCCGGCCTCAACATGCCGGTGCTCTCCAGATTCGGCTTCAAGCGCTGCCCCCGGCCGATCTTCCCGCTCGACCCGGATGTGAATTGGGCGCCGCCGTGAGCATGTTGGTGGCCCGTCCCGCCCAGTTTTCGCGAGGTTGACGGGCCGGGCCGCACCCGGCATTTTCCCCGCCCGATCCCGAGCCGACGGACCCTCCCTTGACCGTGCGCCACGACGATCTCGCCAACGCTATCCGGGCGCTCGCCATGGATGCCGTGGAACAGGCGAAATCCGGCCATCCCGGCATGCCGATGGGCATGGCGGACGTCGCCACCGTTCTGTTCACCCGTTTACTCAAATACGACCCGGCGCACCCGGACTGGCCCGACCGCGACCGCTTCGTGCTCTCGGCCGGCCATGGCTCGATGCTGCTCTACGCGGTCCTCCATCTCGCCGGCTATGCCGACATGACGATGGAGGAGATCCGCAACTTCCGGCAGCTCGGCAGCAAGACTGCCGGCCACCCCGAGCATGGGCATGCGACCGGCATCGAGACGACCACCGGCCCGCTCGGCCAGGGCCTCGGCAACGCCGTCGGCATGGCGCTGGCCGAGCGCATTCTCCAGGCGCGGTTCGGCTCCGACCTCGTCGACCACTTCACTTATGTGATCGCCGGCGATGGCTGCCTGATGGAAGGGATCAGCCACGAGGCGATCAGCCTTGCAGGTCATCTCGGCCTCGGCCGGCTGATCGTGCTCTTCGACGACAACTCCATTTCGATCGACGGCGGCACGAACCTCTCGGTCTCCGACGACCAGATCATGCGCTTCAAGGCGTCGGGCTGGCACACCCAGTCGGTCGACGGTCATGACCCGGAAGCGGTCGCACGCGCGATCGAGGCGGCGAAGAAGACGGCCGAGCCCTCGCTGATCGCCTGCAAGACCGTGATCGGCAAGGGCGCGCCGACCAAGGCCGGCACCGCCTCGACCCATGGTTCGCCCTTAGGCGCCAAGGAGATCGAAGGCGCCCGCGAAAAGCTGGGCTGGAGTGCGCCGCCCTTCTCGGTGCCGGAGCCGATCCTGGCGGAGTGGCGGAGATTCGGCGGGCGAGGCGCCAAGGATTTCGACGCCTGGGCCAAGCGGCACAAGGCCGCCAACACCGCGGGCGAGTTCGACCGCGTCATCTCCGGCGAATTGCCGGCGAAGCTGGCCGAGACCATCCAGGCGGTGAAGCGCGATGCGTCGGAGAAGGCGCAGGCCCTCGCCAGCCGGCAGTCCTCGGGCAACACGCTGGACGCGCTGGCGCCGGTGATGCCGGAGCTGATCGGCGGCTCCGCCGATCTCACGGGCTCGAACAACACCAAGGCCAAGTCGCAGGCGGTGATCAAGAGAGGCGCCTATGGCGGCGCCTATATCCACTACGGCGTGCGCGAGCACGGCATGGCCGCGGCGATGAACGGCATGGCGCTGCATGGCGGCGTCGTCCCCTATGGCGGCACCTTCCTCACCTTCACCGACTATTGCCGGCCCTCGATCCGCCTCTCGGCGCTGATGGGTATCCGCGTCGTCTACGTGATGACGCATGACTCGATCGGTCTCGGCGAGGACGGCCCGACGCACCAGCCGGTGGAGCACCTCTCGGCACTCCGCTGCATCCCGAACCTGCACGTCTTCCGTCCGGCCGACACGGTGGAGACCGCGGAGTGCTGGGCGCTGGCGCTGGCGGCGACGAAGACGCCGTCGATCCTGTCGCTGACGCGTCAGGCGCTGCCGACGGTGCGGAAGACGCATACCGACGAGAACCGCTGCGCGCGGGGCGCCTATGTGCTTACGGAGGCAAGCGGCGCGCGCAAGGCGACGCTGATCGCCACCGGCTCCGAGGTCTCGATCGCGCTCAAGGCGCGCGAGCTTCTGGAAGCGGCGGGCACGCCGACCGCGGTGGTGTCGATGCCCTGCTGGTCGCTGTTCGACGCGCAGCCCGAGAGCTACCGGAGCCGGGTGCTGGGATCGGGCGTTCGCGTCGCGATCGAGGCCGGCGTCAGGCTCGGCTGGGAGCGCTACATCGGCGACAAAGGCGGCTTCGTCGGCATGCCTGGATTCGGCGCCTCGGCGCCGGCCGAAGCGCTCTACAAGCATTTCGGGATCACCGCCGAGGCTGCGACCGAGCAGGTGAAAGCACGGCTCTGACGATGAAATCCCTGGTTCCCGAGACGATCGAGACCGAGCGGCTCATGCTCCGGCAGCTCACGATCGACGATGCCGATGCGGTCGCGCGCATCATCGGCGACCCCGAGGTCATGAAATTCCTCGGCGGCAAGCCGCAGACCCAGGTCTGGGAAATCTGGCGCTCGCTCTCGGCGACGCTCGGGCATTGGGTCCTGCGCGGCTACGGCGCCTATGCGGTCGAGGTGAAGGCGACCGGGAAGCTGGCCGGTCGTATCGGTCTTCTCAATCCGGTGGGATGGCCCGACCTCGAGCTCGCCTGGACGTTGGACCGCGGCCACTGGGGCAAGGGCTATGCGACCGAGGCGGCTCTTGCCGCCGGCCGAGCTGCGGTCAAGCATCTGAAGATCGATCGTCTGATCAGCCTTATTCACCCCGACAACGTCGCCTCGCAGCGCGTCGCCGAGCGCCTCGGCGCCGTCCGCGAGGCGATGACGGATTTCTTCGGCGCCGACAACCCGGCCTTCATCTACCGGCACGATCTGGCGCGGTTCCGGTAAACTCACCTGCAAGCGATGCGGAGAAGGTCATGACGGTCAGATTGGCGATCAACGGCTTCGGACGGATCGGACGGCTCGTGCTGCGCGCCCTGGCGGAAGCCAAGCGCCCGGACGTGACCGTGGTCGGCATCAACGACCTAGGCCCCGTCGAGGCCAATGCGCACCTATTCAAGTACGACTCCGTGCACGGGACCTTCCCCGGCGAGGTGAAGGTCACGGGCGACTCGATGGATGTCGGCTTCGGCCCGATCAGGGTGACGGCTGAGCGCGACCCGGCGAAGCTGCCGTGGAAGGATCTCAAGGTCGATGTTGCGCTGGAGTGCACCGGCATCTTCACCAAGAAGGAGACTGCGGGTAAGCATATCGAGGCCGGTGCCAAGCGCGTGCTGGTTTCGGCACCGGCCGACGGCGTCGATATGACGGTCGTCTATGGCGTCAACCACGACCAGCTCAAGCCCGAGCACACGGTCGTCTCCAACGCCTCCTGCACGACCAACTGCCTCGCCCCCGTTGCCTATGTGCTGAACAAGGCGATCGGCATCGAGCGCGGCTTCATGACCACGATCCACGCCTATACCGGCGATCAGTCGACGGTCGACACGCTGCATAAGGATCTGCGTCGCGCCCGCGCCGCATCTCTGTCGATGATCCCGACCTCGACCGGTGCCGCCAAAGCGGTCGGCCTCGTGCTGCCGGAGCTCAAGGGCAAGCTCGACGGCACCTCGATCCGTGTGCCGACCGCGAATGTCAGCGTCATCGACCTCAAATTCGTCGCTGCCAAAAAGACCACCGCCGAGGAGGTTAATGCTGCGATCGACGCCGCGTCCCGGGACAACCGGCTCAAGGGCATCCTCACGGTCAACAAGGCGCAGCTCGTCTCCTGCGACTTCAACCACAACAGCGCGTCCTCGACCTTCGATGCGACCCAGACCCAGGTGATCGACGGCACGCTGGTGCGCGTGCTGTCCTGGTACGACAACGAGTGGGGCTTCTCGAACCGCATGCTCGACACGGCGGCGGTGCTGGGCCGCCTGTAGAGCGTGACCCGATCGTCGACCTCGCTTCGGAATCGTCTCCCGCGTCTTACGCGGGGGAGGGCAGGGTGGGGGCCGAGCGGAGCGAGGGGGCTATTTGACATTGATCGCGATAGGCCGGCGAGGCCTTTGTCCGACGTCCGAACCTCGCTTGCGCTCGGCCCCCACCCCACCCTCCCCCGCGTAAGACGCGGGAGAGGGAGTACGAGGACGGCGCGTCGTCGGGACGCGCTCTAGGACCGGGTCATCGACGCGCCCGTCGTCATCGTCCACGATCTTGCCCAGGCGCGCGCCGCGCTCGCGGCGGCGGCGGCGGCCGGTGCGGCGATCACGCTGCTCAGCCCGCCCGGCGCTGCCGCCTATTGGGGCGCGCTCTACTTCCAGAGCCTGATGCGGCTTGCGGGCGAAGCCGAGCCGCAGGCGCGCTTCACCGCGATCCTCGACTGCGCCGATCGTCCTGGCGACGTGCTGGCGGCGCTCCGGCAGGGGATCGCCTACGTCGCGTTCCATGGCGCCGCCGAGGTGAGGGACAAGCTTGCGGCGATCGCCGAGGCCAGGGACGCCCGGCTTCTTGCGCCGGCTTCCGCAGACATCGATCTCGCCGAGGTGCACGATCCGGTCGCTGCCTGCCGCGATCTATTCGCGGCTAGGTTATGATAGGGTCTGGCCTAATGGGGAGGGACGACATGACGCGTTGGATCTCTGTGCTTGTCGTTCTCGGCGTATTCTTCGCTGCGCTTCCGCTGGATGCAGTGATGGCGCAGCAGAAGGTCAGTCCGATCTATGGCGGCCGGACGCCAGACGGCGCGGTCGTCCTAAAATCGGCTAAGACCGCGAAGAAGCCGACGAGCGCCGCGGCCGCGGCCAAGAAATCGAAGCCGGGCAAGGTCCGCAGCAGCGCCCAGAAGGCAGCGCAGAAAAAGGCGCCGCGGATTCAAGTAGCCAGTGCATAATTTTATGGAAGGGCGAAGGGGTAACCTCTTGCACTCACGAGAGGTTACTGATGAGCCGATACCGGCGAGTAACATATGAGGACCGCTGCCAGATTTATGCGCTGAGCCAGGACGGTGCCTGCCAAGAAGCTATTGCCAGGGTTTTGGGTTTAAGCCAAAGCACGGTCAGCCGAGAGCTGCGCCGCAATCGGGGTCAACGCGGCTATCGGTTCAAGCAGGCAGAAACAAAAGCTCAGGCGCGGCAGGCGATACGACATAAGCCCCGCAAGCTGACGGCGTCCGTGCGGCGCAAGGTCGAAGCGAAGTTGCGCCAGATGCGCTGGTCGCCCGAGCAGATCAGCGGCTGGTTACGCGAGCAGGGCATCGGGCTGAGCCATGAGCGC
>VGEN01000130.1 GCA_016869285.1 Alphaproteobacteria bacterium | reverse complement strand
CAAGACGCCCAATCAGATCAGGGCCGAACATAAGGCTCTTGCATCCGAAGCCGCCACGGAGTTCAAATTGGCAGCGTAACCGGCGCAGCGAACTGTCTCATAACCGTGCCCCGGTACAAGACGTCTCCGCTTCGCACAACGCCGATGTCTTAGTTGAGTTAGATCAGTCGCGGTGACTGATCGGGAGCGACCTCGCGTCGCTCGGCCCCCACCCTGACCCTCCCCCGCGCTGCGCACGGGGGAGGGGACACGAGGAGGCGAGCCTTACTTCAGTTCTTCTCGACGTTCCAGAATACCGGAAGGAAGGTTTCCTGAAACCCCGTGATGTTGGCGCGCGTCGCCATCGGCTGGAAGAACTGGCCGAGGGGCACGAACTGGACCATCTCCATCGCCTGGCGCTGGATCCTCTCGCCGATCGCCTTGCGCTTGGCGAGATCGGGCTCCTTTAACCATTCGGAGAGGAGATCCTCCATCTTCTGGTCGCAGGTCCAGCCACGGTAGCCCGACTGGTCGCAGGGCGAGCCGATCGGGAAGTTGGAGATGGCGTTGGTCAGCTGCTTGCCGGTGAACCCGGTGTGGAAGAGGTGCCAACCGCCTTGCTCCGGCGGGTCCTTCTTGTTGCCGCGCTGCAGGACCACGGCCCAGTCGACCGCCACCTCCTCGACATTGGCGCCGATGTCGCGGAGCTTCTGCGCGGTCACCTGCGCCAAACTGCGGAGCAGATGCAGGTCCATCGCGATCAGCACGACGATCTTCTCGCCCTTGTATCCCGACTCCAGCAATAGCTGCTTCGCCTTGGCGATGTCGGGCTTGCTGTAGGGCTCGCTCCCGGCCTCGCTCATCATCGGCGTGCCGCAGCCCATGACTGCCCAGCAGGTTGTCCAGTTGGCCGGATCGCTGCCGATGGCGGCGCTCATATAGTCGGACTGGTCCACCATGTGCATCAGCGCCTGCCGCGCCTTCGGGTGGTTGAAGGGCGGATGCAGGAAATTCGGCTTGATCATGCTGAGCATGCCGCCCTTGTTGTAGACTACGATCTTGATATTCGGGTTGCGCCTCAGCACCGGCAGCAGATCGAGCGGCGGGCTCTCGTACATGTCGATCTCGCCCTTGTCGAGGGCGGCGACCGCCGTGGCCGCGTCCGGCATGAAGATCATCTCGATGCGGTCGACCTTGGCGATGCGGGCGCCGGCGAGGCCGCTGACCGCCTCGCTCCGCGGCACGTAGTCCTTGAACTTCTCGTAGACCACCTTGTTACCGGGGGAGAACTCGTCCTTCTTGAAGACGAACGGGCCGGATCCCACGACCTCGGTGATCGGCGTCGCGGCGTCGACCGATGCCTCCTTCTCGCGCATGATGTAGAGGGCGGTGTTGCCGTAGCCGAGGACCGGGATGGTGCTGCCGAACGGCTCGCGCAGCGTGAGGGTAAAGCTGCGGTCGTCGACGGCGGCGAGGGTCATGCCGAGGCCGACCAGGCGCTTGCCGCCGGCGTCCATCTTGGACCAGCGCTCGATCGACTTGACGACGTCGACGACCCGAACCGGCGTGCCGTCATGGAACTTGAGGCCAGGGCGCAGCTTGATCGTATAGACCTTGCCGTCGGCGCTCATCGTATAGCTCTCGACCATCTGCGGATGGGTGACGCCGGCGGTGTCGTCGCCGAACAGACTGTCGTAGACCCGCCACGCGTGCTGATGCGTCATCGAGGACAGGTTGTTGACCGGGTCCAGCGTGCCTATGTTGGCGTGCGGCACGTAGCGAAGAACCTTCTGAGCCGCAGCATCGCTCGCGGCGAACGCTAGGCTCAACGCCGCGACGGCGGCAAGAGGCCCGAAGAGGCCGATTTTGCTGAATGGCAGGACTGTCTCCCTGGTGGGCGGTCGAGCAGGCGTCCAGCCTGTCATATCGGAAACAGGGCAAGTAGATCATGGACTGCCGGCGCTGACCAGATGCCGGCGCAAGCGGAAAACGAAACGGCCGGCCTGTATGGGCCGGCCGCCTCGCCTCGGCAGGTGCCGAAGGTCAGTTCTTCTCGATGTTCCAGAACACCGGCAGCAGGGTCTCCTGGATGCCGGAGATGTTGGCGCGCGTCGCCATCGGCTGGAAGAACTGGCCGAGCGGGACGAAGTTCACCATCTCCATGGCGCGGCGCTGGATCTTCTCGCCGACTGGCTTGCGCCTCTCGGTGGTGCCGGCCTTGATCCATTCGGCGAGGTGCGCCTCCATCTCGTTGTCGCACAGCCAGCCGCGATAGCCGCCGCCGTCGCAGGGCGTGCCGAGATGCACGGCCGAGATCGCGCTGCCGAGGATCTGGCCGACCGTCCAGGTATGGAAGAGGTGCCAGCCGCCCTGCGCAGGATCGCCCTTGTTGTTGCCGCGCTGGAGCGCCACGCCCCAGTCGATCGCCACCGGCTCTACCGTGGCGCCGATATCCTTGAGCTTCTGCACGGTGACCTGGGCGATGTCGCGGATCACCTGCTGGTCCATCGGCACCAGCACGTAGATCTTCTCGCCCTTGTAGCCCGACTCCTGCAGGAGCTGGCGGGCCTTCGCCAGGTCGGCCTTGCGATAGGGCTCGCTGCCGGCTTCGCTCGCCGTCGGCGTGCCGCAGACCTGGACGGCCCAGCAGACCTTCCAGTTCGCCGGATCGGATCCGATCGCGGCGCGCATGTAGTCTTCCTGATCGACCATGTGCATCAAGGCCTGCCGCGCCTTGGGATTGTTGAAGGGCGGGTGCAGGAAGTTCGGACGCACGAAGGCGAGCGCGCCCGCCTTGTTGAAGACCACGGTCTTGATGTTCGGGTTGCGCCTCAAGACCGGCAGCAGGTCGAGCGGCGGCGTCTCGTACATATCGATCTCGCCGCGGTCGAGCGCCGCGACGGCCGTCGCCGCATCCGGCATGATCATGACGTCGATGCGGTCGACCTTGGCGATACGGCCGCCGGAGAAGGCGCTGACCGGCTCGGGACGCGGCACGTAGTCCTTGTTCTTGTCGTAGACGATCTTGTTGCCCGGCTGGAACCCCGCCTTGTTGAAGACGAAGGGGCCCGATCCGACGACTTCCGTGATCGGCGTCGCGGCATCGGTGGTCGCCTCCTTCTCGCGCATCACGTACATCGCGGTCGACCCGTAGGCGAGCACGCCCGGCGTCGCCGGGAATGCCTCGCGGAGCTGAAGCGTGAAGGTGCGGTCGTCGACCGCCGTCAGCTTCATGTCGAGCGCGGCCAGACGCTTGCCGCCGCCGTCCATCTTCGCCCAGCGCTGGATCGACGGGATCACGTCCTTCGGCGTGACCGCCTGGCCGTCATGGAACTTGAGGCCGGGTCGCAGCTTGATCGTGTAGGTGAGGCCATCCTGGCTCACCTGGTAGCTCTCGACCATCTGCGGATGGACGTTGCCGGATGTATCCTCGCCGAACAAGTTGTCGTAGACGCGCCAGCTGTGCTGGTGAGTGACCGACGACAGATTATTGACCGGGTCCATCGTGCCCATGTTCGCCTGGGGCACGTAACGAAGGACCTTTTGCGCGGCTGCGTCGCCCGACGCGAAAGCGAAGCTCAGCGCCGCGGCGGCGGCGAGCGGCCCGACGAGGCCAAGTTTCTTGAATGGCATGACTGCCTCCCCTGGTGGACGGACGGGCAAGCGCCCGGCCTGTCAGATCGGAAACGGGGAAAGCAGATCATAGAGAACCGGCGCTGACCAGATGGCGCCGATCACGGACGAAACCGCAGAAATCGGCACGGGCGCACCGTTGGTCCGGTGCGCCCGTGCTGAAGGGACGATACTACGACCTCAGATCGAGTCCTTCAGCTCCTTGGCGGGGCGGAAGGCGATCTTCTTGCTGGCCTTGATCTTGATCGGCTCGCCGGTGGCCGGGTTGCGGCCCATGCGCGCCGGCCGCTTGCGCACCTGCAGAATGCCGAGGCCGCCGATGCGGATCTTCGCGCCCTTCTTCAGGTGCTTGCCGAGGGTCGCCACGAGGTCCTCGAGCACGGCCTTGGCCTGCTTCTTCGGGAGCTCGTGCTTCTCGGCGAGCGCGTCGGCGAGGTGCTTCGAGGTAACGATGGTTGGCTTCTCAGCAGCAGACATGATGCATCTCCACAGGAAACAGTAAGTCGCACGTACACCATGCTTCGCTGACTCGCAACGCGTCTTCGCGATGCGATCGCTCGAAATGCCCGAAAACCGCGGGAATCTTGAGCGTCTGACGCGTTTGGGGCCGATTTTCCGAGGTTTTCCACATGCCATGCGAAGCGACTTCGATCTCGATTCGGCACCAACATTGCAGAATCGGCGGAAGCTGCGCGCTCCGAACGCGTGCCGACAGCTTCAGAATCAGAGGGCGGTAGGTGGACCGGCGCGGCGGCGGGCGGCGCTGTGCCGGATACGGAAATGAATAGTTCGCTCGGAGAGGAGGCGGCACCGCGCGGCATCAGGCGGTGACGAGGCCGCGGCTCAACGACCACCCCCGACCTTGGCGAGAGCCGCCTTGATCAGGTTGGGCAGGGACCTTTCGATGCCGGTATCGATGTCGACGACGACGCTCAGGCCGGCGCGAAGCTGCGGCCGGTCGGCGGCGTCGTCGATCAGGAGGCGCACCGGAACGCGCTGCACGACCTTGATCCAGTTACCGGTCGCGTTCTGCGGCGGCAGGATGCTGAACTCGGCCCCGGTCGCGGCGCCGATGCTTTCGACCGTCGCGGTCCAGGTCGCATCCGGAAAGGCGTCGACGCGGATCTTCGCCTTCTGGCCTGGGACCAGATTGGTGATGTCCGTCTCCTTGAGGTTCGCCTCGATCCAGATCTTGCGCGACGAGACGATGGAGAAGGCAGCAGCGCCGGCGCGCACGAAGTCGCCGGGGCGGACGGAGTCGACTCGGCTGACGATGCCGTCATCGGGCGCCTTGATCTCGGCGCGGCGGAGGTTGAGGCGTGCCTCATCAAGCTCCGCCCGGACCTCGAGGAACTTGGGATGCCGCTCGGCCGGCGTGTCGGCATCGCCGGCGAGCGCCGCGACCAGGCGGGCCAGATCCTGGCGCAAGGCCGAGACCTGGAGCCGCACGACGTCGAGCCGGTTGCGGGCTTCGTCCAGGCGTGCCTCGGTCGCCACCTTGCGCTCGGCGAGCTCCGACTGGCGGCGGAACTCGCGCTCGGCATAGGGCACGTTGGTCTCAGCGAGTTTCAGCTCCTCGCGCTTTTGCCGATAGGAGGCGCGAAGCGCGTCGAGCTCGAGCCGGACTGCCTGAAGCTGTGCCTCAGCTTTGGTGACGGCGATGCGGAGCGGTTCGTCGTCGATCTTGAAAAGCCGCTGGCCCGCCTTCACGACTTCGTTCTCGCGGACCGCGACCTCGACGACGCGCCCGGCGATCTCGGGGCTGACCGTCGTTTTTGCTGCCTTCACATAGGCATTGTCGGTGGAGACGATGCGCCCGCCATTCAGATAGACATGGAGCGCGACGGCGCCGACGACGACCGGCCCGAGCAGCAGCAGGAAGGCGCGGACGCGCCGGCGGGCCCGGCCGCTGGCCGTACGGACGGTGGCGGTGCTGCCGTCAGCGGCCATCGGTGCCCGTGCTGTCGGATTCGTCCTCGCGCGAGGACAGGTTGGTGCGGATGATCTGGAGCGCGTCCAGCATCTGCTCCCGCTTATCGCCGTCGATGCCGGTCAGCGCCAGCTCGCGCGTCTCCGCGGCCAGCGCCTGCAGGCGATCGATCACCGGGCGTGCTTTGTCGGTAAGCTGAGGCACGCGCGACCGCCGGTCCTTCGGGTCGGCGGTGCGGATGATCCATCCGGCCTCCTCGAGCCGGTCGAGCAGACGCACGAGCGTGATCGGCTGGATCTCCATCAGGTCGGCGAGTGCCGCCTGGTTGACGCCGGCGTAGCGGTTGAGATGCGAGATCACGGACCATTGCGCCCGCGTCAGACCGATCGCCCGCGCCCGGCGATCGAAGTCGCGGCGCAGAAGCCGGGCGGAGTCATAAAGAAGGAAGCCGAAGCTGCGTTCAGGCGGGTGCATGGGAGAAAGATAGTAAGCTAGCTCATCATAAGCCGGCATAGCCGCTACCGCAAGGCCTGCACGACCGCCGAAAGAATGACGGTGTTGGCGAGGCCGACCAGCGCCAGGAAGGGGACATTGGCGCTCCAGATCAGCCTTCGGCTGTCGATCTGGAACATCTGCCCGCTGATCAGGATGGCGAGCGAGGCGAATGAGATCATCGAGGCGGCGGTCCAGCCGAAGAGCACGACCAGCGCCATCGCCATGTCCGGGAGATCGCCGGCGCTCGAGGCGGCGAGTGCGATAAGGATGGTGCCGACGAGAATGGCGTTGAGCCCGAGCATGCCGAGCCCGAGCCCGATGGCGCAGAGGCTGCCGATCAGGATCGGCATCGGCAGATGCGCCGGCAGAAGGTGCGCCATCGCTTCGAGGGCCGGGCGCGAGTCGAGCAGGATGCTGCCGAGCACGACGGCGAAAGTGAAGACCAGCATGTCGTCACCGGAGCGCGCCATGCGCTCGATCGCAATCGAAGTGATACGCCAGGTGCGTTCGCGCCCGCCCTTCAGCATCTGGTAGAGGCAGAAGAGCGGCATCACGACGATCGTCGCCTGCAGGTTCGAGAGGCCGCTGAAGGCGACGGTCAGAACGACCGCGCCGGTCGCGCCGGCAAGCGGCGCCAGGATCGGGTGGAAGGCGCCGACAGTCGCCTTGATCGCGCGGCCGCTGTTGCGTCCGCCCCAGGCGACAGCGGCCGAGCCGACAATGGCGACCGCGCAAAGCATGCCGATGCCGAAGACCTGCCAGGCCGGAAGCTGCGGGAAGGTGAAAAAGATGAAGCCGATGCCGACCGTGAAGGGCGACCAGTAGATCGCCGTGCAGACGCCGCGGAGCGCTGCGACTGCCAGCATCCGGCGCTCGGCCTCATTCTCTTCTGCCGGCAGCAGCGGGCGGACGATGGCGAAAGCACCGATCGAGAGCACGACGGCCAGCAGATGACAGGAAACGAGAACGGCGACCCGCCGGCCGACCGCGTCCATCTCAGCGAAAAGCCCGCGCGAGGCGCCGGCGCCTGGAAGCGCCTCGACCGTGGCGCGGACGAATTGGAGGACGGCGAGGAAGGCCGCGAAGACGACAGCGAATTCAAGGCCGCGCGCTACCACCGGGAACGGCATCTCGCCGCGATGAAGGAGGATGCCGATCGTTGCGAGGATGGCGGCTAGAATGCGATTCGAGGTGCGGACCTGCGGGAGGCTGACGAGGAGGTAGGCCGCGAGCAGCCCGTAGCTCAGATCGGCCAGTCCCGGATGCGGCCAGGCGATGCGCGCGAGGCCGACGATCCAGAGCAGGATGGGAAGCGCGATGACCGCAAGGATGCGCGGCCGGCGGGAGAGGGGCTGGCTATTGGAAGGAGGCTGGGTCACCGCGGCGACCTACCTATCACGGTGGTCCCGGCCGATCTAAGCGGCGGAGGCGGCAGCGACCGTGGGTCGCATGCCGCCATTTCGCTTACCGAAACATATCGGCCATGCTGCGTCCGATCAGCCGGCTGGCGGCGAAGACCAGGACGAGGGTCAGCGCGATGGTGACCGAGCCGACGGCCGCGGCCGCCGGCATCTCGTTGCTGGCAAGCCGTTCGTAGATGGCGACTGCGATGGTCTTCCAGGTTGCCGAATAGAGAAGAATGGTGACGCTCATCTCGCTGATCAGCGTCGCGAAGACGATCACCGCGCCGGCGAGTATGCCCGGCGCCACCAGCGGCACGGTCACCTTGCGCATGGTGCGGGCCCAGGTGGCGCCGCAGATGGTCGAGGCCTCCTCCATCTTCGGGTCGACCTGGGAGATCGAGGCCGAGACCGAGCGAAAGACATAGGCGATACGGCGGACGAAATAGGCGAGCACCAGGATGGTTCCGGTACCGGTCAGCACGATCCACCCGTCGTTGAAGGTGACGAGAAAGGCGACGCCGGTGACGACGCCGGGCAGCACGAAAGGCAGCATCACCGTAAGGTCAAGGGCCCACTTGCCGACAAAGCGGCGGCGCACCGAGGTATAGGCGAGCAGCGTGCCGAAGATCACGGTCATCAGCGTCGCGATGGCGGCCAGGACCAGGCTGTTCTGGATTGGCTGGAAGAGGTCGCCGAAGACCTGGCGGTAGTTGCCGAGCCCGTACTCGGTCGGAAAGGTGGTGCCGGCCCAGCGTTCGGCGAAGGACGACCACACCACCATGATCTGCGGGATCAGGGCAAGCGCCAGCAGCGTCCAGACATAGGCGTTGGCGAAGAGGCGGGCGCCGAGGCCGTCGAGCTGCGCTGCCCGGCGGGTGACGCCGGTGACGGTGACGAAGCGGCGGCGGCGGTTGATGCGCGCGAGGATGAAGATCGCCAGCAGCGTGATCAGCACGTTGACGAGCGCGATTGCCGAGGCGCCGTTCAGGTTGAAGAAGCCATGAACCTGAAAGTAGATCAGCGTCGGCAGCACGTACATCTCGCCGCCGAGGATCGCAGGCACGCCGAAGTTTCCGAGCGCCTTGATGAAGACGATCATCGCTGCCGCGGCGATCGCCGGCGTCACCAGCGGCAGCGTCACCGTGCGGAGGACATGCCCGCGCGAGGCGCCCATCACTTGTGCGCTTTCCTCGATGTAGGGGTCGCTCGCCGACAGCGCTCCCTGGACGATGAGGAAGACATAAGGGAAGAAGCTGAGCGACAGCGCCAGCACGATGCCGAAGAGACCGTAGATCGGCGGCAGCGCGATCCCGAACCACTCGAATGCGTACTTAGTGACGATGCCGCTGCGGCCGAGCAGCTGTATCCAGGAGTAGGCGCCGATGAAGGGCGGCGCCACCAGCGGGATCACCGAGAGCGCCAGGATGAAGTTGCGGAACGGCATGCGGATGCGCGCCAACGCGTAGGCCGCCGGGAGCGCCAGCAGGGTCGCCACGACGGTCGAAAGCACCGAGACGATGATCGAGTTGCGGACCGCGGACTTATAGGTCGCAGCGACGAAGAAACGTTCGAAATTGTAAAGCGTCCAGTTGGCGAACGACGGCTCGTTGCCCTGGCGGACGAAGGCGCCGAGCACGGTCTTGAGGATCGGGTAGAGCAGGAAGGCGACGAGGACGCAGACGGTCAGCGCGCCGACGACCCAGGGAAACCAGTCGCGGCCGGGCCGGGCCCCCTTGGCGACGGGCGGGGACGTGCCCGTCACGCGCGACCCTCCCGGGCGAAGAGGACAACGTCCTCGGCAGAGAAGCTCAGGCGGGCGGCCGCGCCCTCGGCAAGGCCTGGAGCCAGTCGGCGACGATCTACCGTGACGTCGCGCGTCGCTCCCTCGCAAGCGACGATGTAGCGGACGAAGCTGCCGAGCACCTGGATACGGAGCACACGGCAGGGAAGCCCGTCGGACTCGGCGGGGCCGATTTCCAGATGCTCGGGCCGGATCTGGATCAGGCCGTCGCTTCCGGCCGGAACCTCGGCCGACTCCTCGGCGTCCAGCTTGGCGACCCTGCCGACGCCGAACGGCGCAAGGCCGGCACCGGAGACCTTCGCGCCTTGCGCGCTGGCCGACTCGATGCGGACCTTGAGGAAGTTTGCCTTGCCGATGAAGTCGGCGACGAAGAGCGAGCTCGGATCGGCGTAGACGTCGGCGGGAGCGCCGAACTGGCAGAGACGGCCGCGGTCGAACACCCCGATCCGGTCGGAGACCGACATCGCCTCCTCCTGATCGTGGGTGACGTAGATTGTCATGATGCCGAGATCCTTCTGGATTCGGCGGATCTCCTCGCGCATCTGCACCCGGAGCTTGGCGTCGAGATTGGCGAGCGGCTCGTCGAGCAGCAGCATCGTCGGCTCGTAGACGAGCGCACGCGCGATCGAGACGCGTTGCTGCTGCCCGCCGGAGAGGTCGGAGGGATGACGCTGGGCAAGGCCGCCGAGGCCGAGCTTGTCGAGCGTCCGCTCCACGCGGGCCCTGACCTCGTCCTCGCCGAGCTGGCGCACGCGAAGGCCGTAGGCGGCGTTCTCGAACACGGTCATGTGCGGGAAGAGGGCGTAGGATTGAAAGACCATGCCGATGCCGCGCTGGAAGGCAGAGAAACGCGTGAAGTCGCGGCCGTCGAAGACGACGCGACCAGAGGTGATGCTCTCGAGCCCGGCAATCATGCGGAGCGTCGTCGTCTTGCCGCAGCCCGAGGGGCCGAGCATGGTGAAGAAGTCGTCGCCGCCGATGGCGAAGGAGACATTGTCGACTGCCGTCACCGGCCCCTCGGCATTCTGGAAGACCTTGGTCAGCGACTCGATCGCGAGTTGATGCGTCACGGCGGCGGGTTCCGGGTTCAGGGATGGACGATGACGACGCTGCGGTCATCGGCGTTGCGGCCCGGGACCGAGCCTTTGGTCGAGGCGAAGCGGCCGATACGATGCGGATCCTCGCGCTGCACGCCGTCGAGCCAGGCTTCCCAGTCGGCGAGCCTCGCCCCGGCAGCGACGCCGTAGTAGCCGTCGGTGAACAACTCGATGCTGCGGATCGATGCTCTCGGCCGCTCGTCGACATGGATGAAGCGATCCGAGATCGGCCAGCCGTCAAGCGGCCCGTAGCCGAGAGGATGCGCGCGATCGCGGTAGAGATGGCTCCGGTCGCGATAGCCGGCTTGGCGGCGAAGGCCGTGGTCGAGGACCGGCCCGACCTCCTCGGCGCTGAGGACGGGGAAACGGTCGATGGCAAGGGCGACCGCCCGGTTGCGCGCGGCGAGGACGAGCGTCGAATCCTCGGATGGGTGCGCCGCGCCTTCGACCAGCCGCTGGCGTGCGCGGCGATCGATCTCGTCGACTGCGAGCCCTTGCGCCGCGAAGCCGTGCCAAAGCGCGGTGCGGAACAGGCTGTAGATCGGGTCGAGGAGCCCTTCCTCGAGCAATGTTTCGGTGCCGTTGAGGCGGATGCCGCTATCGCCGACGCGATAGAGACGCCAGCCGCCGGGTACGGCAAGCGCGAGAGCGAGGCTGGCGCTGAAGCGGCTGAGCGGATCGGCTTCCGCTTCGGCCTCGATGCCGAGCCGGACGTAGTGCGCGCGGATCTTCCGCGCAATGCGATCGACCAGGACGCGGCCGGAAGGGGCGGGGACATCGGATAGCGCGACGGCGATGACCTCGTCGGCAACCGCCTCGGCCGCGATCTGGCCGCCGGTCAGGCCGTCCCAACGCTTGCCGCTCTTGTCGGTCGCGCCGTCGACGACCGCATAGGCGCGCTCGGGAAGAACGACGATGCGATCCTCGTTGGTCTCAGGCCGGCTCGGGTCCTTGGCCTCGGTGAAGGACTCGACGAAGGTCACTTGCGGCTCAGGAGATCGTCGAACTTCTCGAGATTGGTCTTGCGGTCGCGCGCGGCTGCGGCGTCGTCATAGGCGAAGGTCTTGATCTCGCCTGTCGGGATCTGGCCGGAAGGCGCGGCCACATCGGCCCGGACCGAGCGGCGGTTGGTCTTGACGACGATGGCGTGCGCTTCCTTGGTATTGACGAAGTCGAGGAAGAGCCGGGCATTGTCCGGGTTGGGGCCGCCTTTGATGATGCCGCTGGCATCGAAGCGGAGCGCCGTCCCCTCCGAGGGATAGACAGCGGCGACCGGGTGACCCTGCTGAGCCATGGTCACGATGTTGGAGTCGCCGGTGAGCCCGATCGCATATTCGCCCTTGGCGACGTTCTGGAAGACCACCGCGGACTGGGCGACGAAGGTCGCGTTCGTGACGATCTTCGAGACAAGGTCCCAGCCGTGCAGCTGCAGGATCTGCGCGATCTGCCCGTAGGCCGAACCCGAGAGCGACGGGTTCGACATGATGATCTTGCCCTTGTAGCGAGGCTCTCCGAGGTCCTTCCAGCTCTTCGGTGCCTGATCCAGGGGCATGAGCCTGGTATTCACGATCAGCGCCTGCAGCGGCATCGAGAAGCCGTAGAAGGTGTTGTCCGGGCCGACGACCTTCGGATCGAAGACGTCATGCTCCTTCGCCTTGTAGGGCTGGAAGAGCTCGGTGTTGCCGACGAAAGCCTCGCCCGAGGCGCCGAGCAGCACGTCGCCGCGCGGGTTCGATCGTTCGGCGCGGATGCGGGTGAAGAGTTCGCCGACGCCGGCGTTGATCACATCGATCTTCACCTGCGGGTGGCGGTGCGCGAAGGCCTCGGAGAGCGGCTTGAAGAGGTCGGGTCCGCCGGCGTTGTAGACGACGACCCGGCCGCTCTGCGCGACGGCGGGCGACGCGGCGAGGAGGCTGGCGGCGACTGCGGCGATGAGCAAAGGACGACGCTGCATGACCGGCTCCCTGGGCGATGGAACGTCCAATATGACAAGGGGATGACAGAAATGCGACCACCTGTCCCGCGCCGCCCGATGATCGGGCACCTCACGAAACGAGCCCAGTCCGGTTTCGCCGCCGCCGGCTTCTAACCCGGCCTATTCACGAGCGAGCATGATTTGAATTGCGGCGATGGAAGGCGATCAGATGGCATGCTTTGTCGTTGCGCCTTTTTCATCGCGGGTTGGTTTGTCGGGTGTCGGGTTATTGGTTTGGGATTGAGGGAACGGGTGTTTTCGGGGCATCGGCCCCGTCGGTCATGGAGCGGCGGGTCGAAGCGCGCCGGCGAGCAAGCGGATGAGAGCGGCATCCGGGCAAACGGCGGC
>VGEN01000129.1 GCA_016869285.1 Alphaproteobacteria bacterium | reverse complement strand
TCGAGAGAAAGTCTCTGCTGACCAAGATCAGCAAGCTACCGCGTTCGACCGCTCGCGCTACACGAGCGGCAACCGTGCGCCGTCTCAAGCCGGTCAGCGACTTCGTGCACACCATCACCTTCGACAATGGAAAGGAGTTCGCTGCACATCAGGATATCGCCCGTGCGCTGAAGACAGAGATCTTCTTCGCAACGCCGTACCATGCGTGGGAGCGCGGCGTGAATGAAAATACCAACGGCCTCATTCGCGACTTCTTCCCAAAGGGTACAGACTTCTCTACGATCTCCAATGCCGAGGTGGCCATGGTCGAACGTTTGCTCAACACAAGACCTCGGAAATCTCTCGGCTTCCGTTCACCGCAAGAGGTTTTCGACTCCCTCGCTGGCTCCTAAATCTCTATGCACTAGCGAGTTGAATCCGCGTCGCGATAAAGGGTGGCGAGATGCTTCTGCTCGGTGATGTCGGTTCGCACCACGGCGATGCCGCCCGACGGCAGAGGAACGGTCGACATCAGGAACCAGGTGCCATCCGCGAGCTCGATCTCCATCGGCGGCTGCTTGCGCCGCGCTATGCCGGACCAGTAGGCGTCGATCCAGGTCTGCCATTGCGCCTTCGATACCTTGGGCGCCCGGAAACGCGGCAGAACGCGCATCACCAGAGAAACCGCGGTCTCTCCGATCAAGCTCGACGGCTCTTCCTCCTGGAAGGCGGCGAAAGCGTCGTTGCACCAGACAAGGCGCTGCTCGGCGTCGAAGACGGCAAAGCCGAGCGGCAGTCGGTCGATCGCCTCGAGCACGAAGGCCCGCGAGATCTCAGGCGCGTGCTTCATCCTGCTGCGATCTGGGGAAGGACGAGCGGCCGCGCCGCCGCCGCGGCGCCGAGCGCGAATGCCGAGAGCGTGGCACGAATTGCGCGGGCGTGGTCGATCGGCAATCCGAGGCGGGCGGCGGCATCAAGCAGAAGATATCGCAAAGGCAGGCGGTGCCCCCCCTCGCGTCTCGCCCACTTGGCCGCACGCCTCGCCGCGCGTTGCAGGGCCAAGCGACGAAGGCGGGCCGAGGTGGCCGGGTTCTGCTCGAGGAACCGCGCCAGTGCCAGGTTGTGGTCGTGGAAGGTCTGGTGCTTGCGCCCGACCATCAGGCGCTCGCCGTCATCGGCGGGCCCGGCGGCGGTAACCAGGTCGAGGAGCGCGATCCGCCCTCGGCTCGCGACCCTGAGCGCCAGCGAGAAGTCTTCGGCGAAGACACCAGGGTCGCAGGCGCCCGCGCGGCGGACGGCATCGAGACGGTAGAGCGTCTGGCTCGTGCCCGACACGGTCCGGGCGATGACATCGGCAAGCGGATCATCCGGAACCCTCGGCGCGACGGGCTTCTCGACGAAAGCGACATCGCGAAGGTCGTGGTAGTAGTCCTGCCGGCTGAAAACGGCGTCTGCGCCGGTCCGCTCCAGCGTCTCGATCAGCACCCGTGTGCAGAACGGCGCCAGAAGATCGTCGGAGCCGAGCAGCTTGAGGTAGGTGTTTCGCGCAAGCGCGATGCCGGCATTGGTCGCCGCGGTCGGCCCGCCATTAGACTGCCGGACCAAGACCATGTCTGGCCAAGATGCCGTCGCCTGCTCGACCACCGAGGCCGAGGCGTCGCTTGAGCCGTCGTCGATGAAGATGAACTGGCGGGGGCGGTCAGGGACCTGACGCGCAAGCGCGTCGATGACGCCTGGCAGGTAGCCAGCCTTGTTGTAGACCGTACAGACAAAGGAAACCCCATCCACGGGCGGACAAGTAGCGCCCGAACCGCGGGGTAATCAAACGGATTATGCCTCGAGGTGCTGTCCCGGGAAGTAACGCCGAAGAACGGATTCACGCGGGCCGGCGAGAAGAGAGGCGACGTAGACGAGCCCCGCCACGAGCACGATCGACGGCCCAGACGCTAACTGAAAATGGAATGAAAACAGGAGCCCGACAACACTTGCGAGCATCGCCAGCAGAACCCCGACCAAGGCCATGCCCTCGATGCTGGAGGCCCAAAACCGAGCCGCGGCGGCGGGCAACATCATCAGCCCGACCGCCATCAGCGTGCCGAGCGCCTGGAAACCGGCGACCAGATTCACCACGACCAATGCCATGAACAGCATGTGCGTTGCACCGCCGTGTCCGCCGACTGCCTTGAGAAAGCCAGGATCGACGCATTCGACGACCAGCGGCCGCCAGATCAGCGCCAGCGCCAGCGTGGTGAAGCTGGCAACCGCGGCGACTAGAAGCAGCGAGTCGTTGTCCACCGCGAGAACCGAGCCGAACAGCACATGCATGAGGTCGACGGGACTGCCATGCGTCGAAATCAGCAGAACGCCGAGCGCGAGCGCGATCAGGTAGAAGCCGGCGAAGCTCGCATCCTCCCGCAGCCTCGTCGTGCGCGCGACCCATCCCGACAGCAGCGCGACCACAACGGCGGCGACGAAGCCGCCGAGGCTCATCGGCCACAGGCTCAAGCCGCCGAAAACGAAGCCGACCGCAGCGCCCGGAAGGATGGCGTGCGACAGCGCGTCACCAAGCAAGCTCATGCGTCGGAGGACCAGGAAAACGCCGACCGGCGCGGAGCCGAGCGAGAGCGCGAGGCAAGCGACCAACGCCCGGCGCATGAAGGCGTAGTCGAGAAAAGGATCGAGAAGGAGGCCGGCGAGGCTCACGCCGCCGGGCGCCGGCAGACGAGGGCGTCATCGCGCCACGACTCCGCCATAGCCCGCGCCTTCAAGAGATTGCCGGCGCTGAGCGTGTCCTCGGTCGGCCCCCAGGCCACCAGCTCGCGCGCCAGCAGCAGCGTCTCGGGGAAGTTCCGGCGTACCTGGTCGTAGTCGTGCAGGACGGTCACCACAGTTCGCTTCTCGTCGTGCCAGCGCCGCACGAGATCGAGAAGGTCGGCGGTCGTGCGTGCATCGATCGCGGTGAAGGGCTCGTCGAGCAGGATCACCTTGGCGTTCTGCAGCATCATCCGAGCGAAGAGCGCGCGCTGGAACTGGCCGGCGGAAAGCGTGCCGATCGCACGGGTCTCGAAGCCGGCGAGGCCGACGGCTGACAACGCCCCGCTCGCTGCTTCGATGTCGTCTCCGCGAAGCCCGCCGAAGAGACCCATGCGTCGCCAATGGCCGAGGGCGACGACCTCAAGAACCGAAAGCGGCACCGAGCCGTCGACATCGGCTTGCTGCGGGAGATAGGCGATGTCGCGCTGCTGCAGGCTGGAGAGCGTGACACGCCCCTCGGCCGGCTTGATCAGCCCGGCCAGCGCCTTCAGCAGCGTCGATTTGCCGGCTCCGTTCGGGCCGACGACGGCCGTCAACGAACCCGGTACAAAGCTGCCCGACAGGTGGTGGACCGCCGGATGGCGGTCATAGGCGAGCGTCAGTCCCTCGAGGCGGATCTCCGGCACGGCTAAAGCGCCCATAGGACGGCAAGCCAGAGCCCGGCGACGGCCGATCCGGCCAAGCCGAGACGGGCACCGGCCGACAACAAGAGCAGCCCGGTCTGGGCCGGGCCGCGCCGATGGATCTTCCTGCTGCCGGAATGCTCGGAAGCCGGCGCGTGCCGGCCGCGAGAGTGGGCGTGGTCGTGCATGAGCGCGATCTCGATACAATATAACATTCCGGACCGTCAATGGTCACGCGCCTTGCCCGCTCCTTCTCGATCCGCGACAGTCGGCCCATGGCGCCGAGCGGCCGGGTAAAGGTGACCGAGGAAGGCGAAACCGCTCGGGTGAGCCTTGCCGGGGCTTGGACGATAGCGGCCGCCGCCGAGCTGGATGGTGAGATCCGCCGCCTGCGTTTGCCCCAGGCCAAGCGCGCGACCCTCGACCTGAGCGGCATCGAGGCCCTCGACACCGCCGGTGCATGGCTGATCCGCGAGACCGCGAAGAGCTTTACCCAGGCTGGCGCCAGCGTCGCCTATGCCGGAGTCGACCGCCGCGCCGCCGCTCTCCTCGAGAGGGTCGGTGCCGCCGACCAACCGCTGCAGACGCCGGAAAAGGAGCCGCCGAGCTTTGTCGAGCTCCTGGCGCGTCTCGGCTTCGGTTCGGCTTTCGTCGTGCGCGAGGCGCGTGCTTATCTCGGCTTCCTCGGCCTTACCATCGAGGCGGCGGCGCGTACCGCGCTGAGGCCGAGCCGCTTCCGCTTCACCTCCTTCGTCCATCACCTGGAGGCGGTCGGACTCAACGCGCTGCCGATCGTCGGCCTGATCTCGTTCCTGATCGGCATCGTCATGGCCTATCAGGGCGCGACCCAGCTCCGGCTCTTCGGCGCCGAAATCTTCGTCGTCGATCTCGTCGCCATATCCGTGCTGCGCGAGATCGGCATTCTCCTGACCGCCATCGTCGTCGCCGGCCGCTCCGGCAGCGCCTTCACGGCGCAGATCGGGACGATGAAGCTGCGCGAGGAGGTCGATGCGATGCGCACCCTCGGCCTCGACCCGATCGAGGTGCTGGTGCTGCCGCGCATCGCCGCCTTGCTCGTGGCGCTGCCGCTTCTTTGCTTCTTCTCCGACATCATGGGCCTGCTTGGCGGCCAGCTGATGGCCTGGGCCGATCTCGACATCTCGCCCCAGACCTTCATCCACCGCGTGCAGGAGCGCATCCCGATCCGGCACTTCTGGGTTGGCATGGCGAAGGCGCCGGTTTTCGCCGCGATGATCGGGCTCGTCGGCTGCTACCAGGGACTCCGGGTCAAGGGCGACTCGGGCTCGGTCGGGCGGCTGACGACGCGGTCGGTCGTCGAGTCGATCTTCCTGGTCATCGTCGCCGATGCCTTGTTCTCGATCTTCTTCAACCTGATCGATGTATGAGCGAAGCGGTGATCCGGGTGCGAGGCCTCCGCACCAAGCTCAGCGGCAAGGAGATCCACAAGGATCTCGACCTCGAGGTGCGGAAAGGCGAGATCCTCGGCATCGTCGGCGGCTCAGGCACCGGCAAGTCGGTGCTGATGCGCACGATCCTCGGCCTGATCCGCCCGCGCGCCGGCACGATCGAAGTCCTGGGCAGGAAGGTCGATCCGGTTGACCGCGAGACCATGCTCTCGCTTGAGCGCCGCTGGGGCGTTCTCTTTCAGGACGGCGCCCTGTTCTCCTCGCTTACCGTCGGCGAGAACGTGCAGGTGCCGATGCGCGAGCACCTCAAGCTGCCTCCGGTGCTCGCCGACCAGCTCGCCATGCTGAAGATCCGGCTCGCCGGCCTCAAGCCGGAGGACGCGAACAAATTTCCCTCGGAGCTCTCCGGCGGCATGCGCAAGCGCGCCGCCCTGGCCCGCGCGCTCGCGCTCGATCCGGACATCGTCTTCCTCGACGAGCCGACCGCGGGGCTCGACCCGGTCGGAGCCGCCCAGTTCGACGCGCTGCTGAAGAGCTTGTCGCGTAGCCTCGGATTCACGGTGTTCCTGATCACCCACGACCTCGACACGCTCTACGCGGTGACCGACCGGATCGCCGTGCTCGCCGACAAGAAGGTGCTGGTGACCGCGCCGATCGCCGAGCTCGAGCGGCACCCGCATCCCTGGATCCAAGAGTATTTCCACGGACCGCGGGGCCGCGCCGCCAAGGCGTCTGCTATAGTGCCGGCGACCAGCTGAGCCAAGGCGAATGGAGACACGCGCACATAACGTCCTGATCGGCGCTTTCGTCCTGGCCTTCGTCGCGGCCATGTTCGTCTTCGTCGCATGGCTTGCGCGCACCCATGGCGACGAGAAGCTCGCCCTCTACGACATCGTCTTCACCGATGCAGTCTCGGGGCTCGCGGTCGGCGGCGACGTTCGCTTCAACGGCATCAAGGTCGGAGCTGTCCGCCGCATCGCCATCGATCACGAGAGCCCGTCTCGGGTCCGCGTCACCGTCGAACTCGGCCATGATGTGCCGATACGCCAGGACTCGACCGCGACCATGCAGCTGCAGGGCATCACCGGCGTGACCTATGTGCAGATCAGCGGCGGCACCCAGGCCTCGCCGCGAATCGAGCCGGCCGAGACGCCGCCCTACCCGGTCATCCCCTCGCGCCCGTCGCAGATCGCCGAGCTGGTCGACCAGCTGCCTAAGCTGATCGAACGCTCGACGTCGCTGGTGGACCGCGGCAACGCGCTCATGGACGACGACAATCGTCGCAACCTCGCTGCTGCGCTCGCGGATCTCCGCCAGATCACTCAGGCGATGGCCGGTCGCGCCGACGCCCTGACCAAGGCGATCGACGAGCTGGCGGCGGCGAGCGGCGGCATCGGCGAGCTGGTCCGCCGCAGCAATCGCGTTGCCGAAGAGCTATCGGCGACGATGAGCGTGGCGCGCGGCGCGCTCGCCGGCGCCGACCAGCTGATGGATACCGAGATCCGCGAGACGGTCGCCGCCATCGGCCGCGTTGCCAAGGATGCTTCGCGGCTGCTCGGCGACAACCGCGACTCGCTCGACTCCTTCGCCACCGATGGCCTCGTCGAGTTCCGGCGCTTCATCGAGGAAGCGCGCGTGCTCGTGCAGAATCTCGGCCGGGTCGCGACCAAGATCGAGGAGGATCCGAGGCAAGTGATCTTCGGCTCGCAGGAATCCGAGACCCGACTGGAGAGCGAACGCCGGTGAGAATCCTTCTTGCTTTCCCCCTTTTCGCGCTGCTGTCCGCCTGTTCGGGCCTGCTCCCCGGCAGCGGGCCTGCGCCCGATCTCTACACGCTGTCGCCGGCGACCCGTTTCCCCGAGGGCCTGCAGCGGGCAAGCTGGCACCTCCTGATCGAGGAGCCGAGCGCCGTCGGCGGCCTCGAGGCCAATCGCCTCGCCGTCCAGCGCACACCGAACGAGGTGCGCTACTACGCCGATGTCCGTTGGGTCGAGCGTGCGCCGCGCATGGTACAGGGCCTTCTGGTCGAGACCTTCGAGCGCGCCGGCGCGGTCGCGTCGGTGGATCGCTACACCGTCGGCCCGCGCGTCGACTACGTTCTCAAGTCCGAGCTGCGCGACTTCCAGGCCGAGATTTTCAACAATGCGAAGATTCCGACCGCCCATGTCCGCCTGACCGTGCGCCTCATACGCGGCGCGCGCCAAGATCAGGTGTGGACGCGCGACTTCGAGGCACGGGTCCAGGCTCGCGCGGCGACGGCGCCGGAAGTCGTCACCGCCTTCGATCTCGCCCTGAGCCAGGTGATGGCGGAAATCGTCGCGGTCGCCGTTCGGGACACGCCGCCGCCCCGCCGAGGCGGCTAGGGCCTCAGCAGAAACCCGTCCTTGAGGGGATCGTCCACTTCGGCTGAGAAGCGTGCGCTGCCGGTGTAGTAGGACTTGCCCGAGACCTCGACCGTCACGGCAGGCCGGCCGCCAAGCGCGGTCTCTCGGGCGATCCGGCCGTCAAAGCGGGCGCCGGTCAGGCTCTCGAACGCATGGCGCTCCCCGATCCGCGCCGCGCCGCGCGCATGGGCGAGCGCCAGCCGTGCCGTGACGCCGGAGCCGGTCGGGCTACGGTCGACCTCGCGCTCGGCGAAGACGCAGACGTTGACCGAGGACACGCTCTTGCCGTCGCCGCCATCGGTGAGGATGGTGCCGTAAAGGAAGGCCAGGTCGCGATCGTCGGGGTGATCGAGCGGCACCGCCGCCTTGGCCGCCTGGGTCACCGCCGTCGCCGCATCGACCAAAGCGCGAAGCGGGGACCTCGTCATGTCGAGGCCGAGGCGCTGCGCCGGCAGGATCGCGTAGAAAGCGCCGCCATAGCCGACATCGAGCATGACCGGCCCGAAGCCCGGCACCTCGACCGCGCGATCGAGCGCAGCGGCGAAGGCCGGCACGCTCTCGAAGCGGACACGCCCGGCGCGGCCATTCGCGACCTCGACCGTGACGGCGACGGGTCCGCAGGGGCATTGCAAGACAAAGCGCGTTTCGGGCTCGGATCGGCGCACGCGACCGCTCTCGACCGCCCAGCGGCCGAGCGCAATGGTCGCGTGGCCGCACATGGTCGAATAGCCTTCATTGTGCAGGAAGAGGACGGCGAAGGCGGCGTCCGGATGGTCGGCCGGCACGGGCACCGCGCCATACATATCGAAATGGCCGCGCGGCTCATGCATCAGGCGGCGGCGAAGATAGTCGAGGCGGTCGCGGGCGTCCCGGCGCTTCTCCAACAGCGTGCGGCCCTTCAGCTCGGGATAGCCGGATACGATGATGCGCACCGGCTCGCCGCCGGTATGCATCTCGACCGTCTCGATGGGATCGTTGTGCTGGCTCATGCCTCCATCCTATCGTCCCTGGTCGCGATCGCCATTCCGCTTTCCTTCCTCGCCTCGGAGCCGCCTTCTCCCGTGACCCAGACCCGCCTCGCCGTCGACATCGGCGGTACCTTCACCGATGTCGTGCTCGAGACCGCCGACGGTCGCCTCGCCACCAAGAAAGTGCTGACCACGCCGCGTGCGCCGGAGGAAGGCGTGATGCAAGGGACGCTGGCGCTGCTCGCCGAGTCCGGGGCCGCGCTCGGCGCCGTCGACGTACTAGTCCACGGCACGACGCTAGCCACCAACGCGATCATCGAGCGCAAAGGTGCGAAGACGGCGCTGATCGCGACCGAAGGTTTCCGCGACGTGCTCGATATCGCCTATGAGAGCCGCTACGACCAGTACGATATCTTCATCGAGAAACCTCAGTCGCTGGTGCCGAGGGCGCGGCGCTTCACCGTGCCGGAGCGCGTCGATGTCGAAGGCCGTGTGCTCCTTCCGCTCAAGGAAGACGCGGTCGCAACGCTCCCCGATAAGCTTCGCGCCGAAGGGATCGGCAGCGTCGCGGTGTCGCTGATGCATGCTTATGCTAACCCCGCGCATGAGCGGCGCATCGGCGAGATCCTAGCCAAGGCAATGCCGGATCTGGCGATTACGCTCTCTTCGGAGGTCTGCCCGGAGGTACGCGAATACGAGCGGACCTCGACCGCCGTCGCCAGCGCCTATGTGCAGCCTCTGATGGCCGGGTATCTCGGCCGTCTCGACAAGGCGCTCACCGCCGCCGGCTTCAAGGGTGCGGTGTACCTGATGACCTCGGGCGGCGGCCTGACCTCGCTTGAGGCTGCGGCGCGCTTCCCGATCCGCCTGGTCGAGTCAGGCCCGGCGGGAGGCGCCATCCTCGCCACCCACGTCGCCGCGCTGTCAGGCGAAGGAAAGGTCCTCTCCTTCGACATGGGCGGCACCACGGCGAAGATCTGCCTGATCGAAGATCTGAGGCCCGAGACCAGCCGCTCCTTCGAGGTCGATCGTGCCGCGCGCTTCCTCAAAGGCAGCGGCTTGCCGCTCCGTATCCCGGTGATCGAGATGGTCGAGATCGGCGCCGGCGGCGGCTCCATTGCCAAGGTCGACGGGCTCAAGCGCATCGTCGTCGGCCCAGAGAGTGCCGGCGCCGAGCCCGGCCCTGCCTGCTACGGCCGCGGCGGCGACAAGCCGACCGTGACCGACGCCGATGTCGCTCTCGGCCGTATCGACCCGGAACGCTTTGCCGGCGGCAAGATGCGACTCGACGCGAAAAGTGCCGCGGCCGCCCTCGACCGCCATGTCGGACAGTCGCTCGGCCTAAAAGGCGCCGTCGCCGGTTTCGGCGTCGCCGAGATCGTCGACGAGAACATGGCCAACGCCGCGCGCGTGCATGCCGTCGAGCGCGGCAAGGCGGTCGGCGAGACGACCTTGATCGCCTTCGGCGGCGCCGCCCCGCTGCACGCCTCGCGCCTTGCCGAGAAGCTCGGCATTCGGCGGATCATCGTGCCGCGCAACGCCGGCGTCGGCTCGGCCGTCGGCTTCCTGCGCGCGCCGGTCGCCTATGAGGTCGTGCGCAGCCGTTACATGCGTCTCGACTCCTTCGACGCGGCGGCGGCCAACACCCTCTTCGACGGTCTCAAAGATGAAGCACGGCGCGTCGTCGAGTCCGGCGCCCGCGGCCAGACGCTGGAGGAACGGCGAACGGCCTATATGCGCTATGTCGGCCAGGGCCACGAGATCGTCGTGCCGGTGCCGGCGCGAGCGCTCACCGCAAGCGACGTGGCTGACCTCCGCCGCGGCTTCGAGAACGAGTACCGGGCGCTCTTCCAGCGCGTCATTCCCGATGGCGCGATCGAGGTCCTGAGTTGGACGCTGACGCTCTCGACGCCGAGCACCTTGCCGAAGGCGCTGGCAAGCGTGAGCCGGAAGAGCGGCGCTACCGCCATCGGCAAGAGGCCCGTATTCGACGCCGCCACCGAGTCCTTCGCCGAAGTGTCGGTCTATCGCCGCCCCGACCTCGGGCCGGGCCAGACCGTCGCCGGCCCCGCCTTGATCGTCGAGGACGAGACCACCACCTTCGTTTCCGCTAGATTCGATGCTGCCATCGACGCCGCCGGCTCGATCGTCCTGGAGCGCCGCGCATGACCGGTCAGATTGCCCAGATCCGCCATCAGATCATGTGGAACCGCCTGATCGCGGTGGTCGAGGAGCAGGCGCAGGCGCTGATCCGCACCGCCTTCTCGCCGATCGTGCGAGAATGCGGCGACCTCTCCGCCGGCATCTTCGACCTCAAGGGCCGCATGCTGGCGCAGGCAGTGACCGGCACTCCCGGCCATGTCAATTCCATGGCGCTCGCGGTCACGCATTTCATCGAGCGCTTCCCGCTCGCCGGCATGCAGCCGGGCGACATCTACATCACCAACGACCCGTGGATGGGCACGGGTCATCTCAACGACTTCGTGCTGACCACGCCGGCCTTCCATCGCGGCAGGCTGGTGGCGCTGCTCTCCTGCACCAGCCATCTCATGGACATTGGCGGGATCGGCTTCGGTCCCGATGGCACTGACGTCTTCATGGAAGGTCTCTACATCCCGCATCTCAAGCTCGCCGAGGGCGGGAAGATGAATGAGACGCTGATGGCGATGATCCGCGCCAACACGCGGCTTCCAATCGACACCGAGGGCGATGTCTATTCGCTCGCCGCCTGCAACGATGTCGGCGTCAAGCGGCTCTCCGAGATGATGGACGAGTTCGGCCTCGACTCGCTCGACGAGCTCGCAGAGCATGTGCTCAGCCACTCGCGCGCCGCGGTCGAGGCCGAGATCGCGAAGCTGCCCAAGGGCACCTACCGCAACGCCATGCGTATCGACGGCTATGACGAGCCGATCGACCTTACCGCCGCGATCACCATCGGCGACAAATCCATCCATGTCGACTATACCGGCACCACCGGCGTCCAGAAGCGCGGCATCAACGTGCCCATGGCCTATACCGAAGCCTATACCTGCTTCGGTCTCGGCTGCGTCGTTGCGGCGCGCATTCCCAACAACGCCGGCTCGCTGGCGCCGCTGACCGTCTCGGCGCCGCCGGGCTCGATCCTGAACGCACCCTATCCGCGCCCCGTCGCCTCGCGCCACGTCATCGGCCAGATGCTGCCGGATGTGGTCTTCGGCTGCCTGCGCCAGGCGGTTCCGGATCGCGTGCCGGCCGAGGGCACCTCCTGCATCTGGATGATCGGGCTGCGCGGCCCGACGGCGAAGGATGCCGCCGACAAGCGCGGCTTCGCCATCACCATCACCTCGAATGGCGGCACCGGCGCCCGGCCGAACAAGGACGGACTCGACGCCACCGCCTATCCCTCGGGCGTCAAGGGCACGCCGGTCGAGATCGCCGAGTCGATCGCGCCGGTGGTGTTCTGGAAGAAGGAGCTGCGCCCCGATTCCGGCGGCGCCGGCCGCACGCGCGGCGGCATGGGCCAGGTGATCGAGGTCGAATCCTCGAAGGGTCTGCCCTTCGAGCTGCTCGCCGCCTTCGACCGCATCCAGCACCCGGCCCGCGGCCGCGACGGCGGCAAGGACGGTGCTGCCGGCGTGCTCGAGCTCAAGTCCGGCAAGAAGCTCAAGGGCAAGGGATTTCAAAGCATCCCCGCCGGCGAGCGCCTGGTGCTGCTGACGCCCGGCGGCGGCGGCGTCGGTACACCGGACGAACGCCCGGCCGACGCCCGCGCCAAGGACCGTCGCGACGGCCTGGTGACAGCGGCGGACTAGGGACGACGGTTCCTCTCTTGCCCCCTCTCCCGCGTCGCACGCGGGGGAGGGTTGGGGTGGGGGCCGAGCGCCGCGAGGGTAGTGATGCCGCTTCCTAAAAAGGGCCAGTCACGCTCTTCGGGACGTCGCATCCGTTTCAATATCCGGGAACACCAGAGGCTGAACGCCTTCGCACACTTGTTCTGGAACTTTGCCAAGCGAGGGCGGCGAAGGCAATTGGAGAGGAGATGTGCAGAGAAGCCGTAATAAGAAATCACGCTACTGAATCGGTATGCGAGAGCATCGCTAAGGCGCTGAGGATTCCTCACAGGCATTGCGACTTGAACTGGGCTTGTACCGGGGCACGGTTATGAGACAGTTCGCTGCGCCGGTTACGCTGCCAATTTGAACTCCGTGGCGGCTTCGGATGCAAGAGCCTTATGTTCGGCCCTGATCTGATTGGGCGTCTTGTGCCCATGGCGCTCCCGCAGCCACGAGGCGTTATAGAGATCGGCGAACTCGGCGAGCCCCTTGCGAAGTGCCTCAACGGTCGGGAAGTACCGGACCCATAGCAGTTGCTCCTTCAGCGTCTTGATGATCCTCTCCGCCACGCCGTTGCCCTCTGGCTGGCGCACGAAGGCGGGCGAACTTTCGATCCCGAGGAATTCGATCTCGTCCTGGAAGTCATCGGCGAGGTAGTTAG
>VGEN01000128.1 GCA_016869285.1 Alphaproteobacteria bacterium | reverse complement strand
CCGAAGAGAGGCTGCTCGAGCGGCGCGGCCAGAACTACCGCGGCACGTCTAGGCTGCTGACCCCGGAGCAGGCCGCCGCGCTCGACGATCCGACGCCGCGGCCGTCGCCGGTGCAGCGCTGGCAGCCGGGGATGCGCTACCGCTTCAACCCGGACACCAATCGCGTCGAGCTGTCTTCGGTCTAACGATGAGGGAGGCTGAGATGGATGCTGCCGGGATGGATGCCGAGATCTCCGCCGAGCCGCGCGCTCGCGGCTTCGGTGCGCCGTCTGCCGAGGCGCCCGATGACCAGGCGAACGTCACGCCCGAGGAGCAGGCGCAGTACACCGCCTTCGTCGAGAACGCGCTCCGGCTCTACTATGGCGACAAGACCGGCGGCCGGCTGCAGGCGACCCTGAAGGCGCTATCCGCTTCCGGCGATCCCGTGCAGGACCTGGCGGCGACGGCGGCGACCATCGTGCAGCGCGTCGAGGACTCGGCCAAGGACCGCAAGGTGCCGCTGGCCGAGGGCGTCGTCTTCCATGCCGGCGCCGAGATCCTGGAGGACCTGGCCGAGCTCGCCGAGAAGGCGGGCATCCATACGTTCTCGGAGGAGGAGGTCGAGAAGGCGGGATATCGCGCGATCGACCTCTACCGCGCCGCCAGGGGCGATGAGATCGACGAGGACAGGGCCGGGGCGGATCTGGCCGAGATGATGAACCAGGACCCGGCGCTGGCCGAGATGGTCGCCGGTCTGTCCCAGCAGATGGGCAAGCCGGTGCCGCAGGCGCCGTCGCGCAATCCGGCGACCGGCGCGCAGGAGTTCTACGACGACATGACCGAGGGCGCGGTCGACAACCTCAACACCGGCCTCGACGACGGCAAGGACGACACCAAGGGCGGCGGCTGGGGCGATGCGCTGAGTCGCGCCATCGAGTCCGTCGGCGACTGGATAAACGACAAGATGAACGCCGAGAACCTGGGCGGCACGATCATCGGCGCCATGGCCGGCCCCGCCGGCTTCATCGCAGGGCCGGTGGTCAACGCGATCGGTCGCGCCAACCAGTTGCAGTTCGACAAGGCGGTCACCGAGGGCAGGGCTGACCGCGCCACCGGCCGCGGCTACGACAAAGGCCTGTTCGGCGAGCGCGTCGAGATTGCGCTGGGCCCGGGCCCGATCAACGACTCGTCCGGCCATGGCAGCACGATCGATCTCGAGCCGGACGAGCCACTCCTGCGCCGCAAGTTCGCCGAGGTCGCGGATCTGTCGGCCAACTACCGGCTGCCGGAGACCGCCGCCGGCGCGATGGCCCGGGCTCCTGTTGCGCGCGGCTTTGGCCGCCGGAGGGTCTGATCATGGCCGACATCGGCAGCGCGTTGATGCACATCGGCGGCGGCATGGCCCGCGGCTTCGGCGCCGGCATGCAGGAAGACATCCTCGAGCTGCGCCGCCAGGCCCATGCCGAGCTCGAGCGGGGCTTCCGGCGCGAGGAGCGAGAGGCCAGTCAAACGTTCCAGGCCGGGCAGAACGAGCTCGGCCGCACGCACCAGGAGACCCTTCAGCGGGACCGGCTCGATGCCGAGGACAATAGACACCGTCTCGATCGCGAGGAGCGCCAGGAGGCCCGCGACGAGCGCGCGCCGACGACGCGCGAGGTCAAGATCGGCGAAGATCTGGTCACCCAGGAATGGGACCGCGCCTCAAGGTCTTGGCGCGACGTCGGGCGCACCTCCACGAAGGGCGAGCGCATGACGGCAGCGCAGGCAGAAGAGGCCGCGCGCAAGTATGCGAGGGTCGAGAGCGAGAACGAGTACGGCCGCAAGACGTCCGCTCTGAACGAGGAAAAGTACCATCGCCGCCTGGGTGAGCTTGGCTATCCGAACATCGCCGCGCGGCCCGTGACCCCCCCGCCCCCGCCGCCCGAGAAACCCGAGCCGGATAAGCCGCCGAGAGCGGCCGGCGCCGGCGATGGCAAGCGCCGCCCGTTCTTCTCCTCGGCGGCGGCTGTTCAGAGGGCCATCCAGGACGGCCGCCTCAAGCCCGGTGACGAGTTCGTCGACGGCGACGGCAACATTCGCATGGTGCCTCAACGGTCCATCGGTATGGCGCCCTGACAATGGCTGGTGACTGGGACGCTTTTCCGCTCGTCGAGCAGGCGGCGAAGGCCGACCCGTGGGCCGATTTCCCGCTGGTCGGCCCGGCCAGCCTGCCGCGACCGCAGGAGCCGGAGGAGACGTGGGGCGGCCTCACGCGCAAGTTCATCGAGAACCTGCCGGCGACTGCGCGCCAGATCGGCGGTGGTCTCGCGCGCAAGGTTGGCGAGGCGCTGCCGGCTCCCGGCGACCGCTTTGGTGTCGACGATGCCGCAGACCCGCAGTTTGCCGAGCAGCGCGACGCCTACCGCCGCTTTGCTGAGTCGACAGGAAACCCGGTCGGCCAGTGGGGCCAGGAGATCTACGACGCCGCCACGGCCGATCTGAAGGCGAATGCGCCCAACGTCGACCCGGAGAGCGTCAAGGGCTACGCTTACGACATCGCCAACAGCCTGGCGCAGATGACGCCGGCCGTTGCGCTCAGCGTCGCGACGCGCCGTCCTGCCCTCGGCCTGACCGAGATGGGCACCCAGGTCTATGGCCAGAAGTACGGCGAGGCCCGCGCCGAAGGCCGGACAGCCGAACAGGCATCCATGGATGCCGCCTTCTACACGGTCGCGGAGACGCTCCCCGAACGGATCCCTCTCGGCATCCTCCTCGAAGGCGGAACCAGGCTTGCGCCGCGCGTGCTCAAGGCCATGGGCGCCGAGGGCCTGCAGGAGACGTTCACCCAGGTCCTCGAAACCGCCTATGACGCGGGCGTCGTCGGCAAGGACATGACCTGGGGCGAAGCCTGGTCCCAGATCAAGCGCGCCGGCATCATCGGCACAGTGACCGGCGGCGGGCTGGCGGTCGCCACGCATCCGTTCGTGCGGAATCGCGAACCGACGACGCCTGTTTCCGCGGCTACCGCCGCCGCGCCGCTGGCTCCCCCCACCCCCGATCCCATCCTCACGCCCGAGGACCGCGCCAGCCCGATCCCTGACGACCTGATCGCCGCCGGCAAGCGCACCATCGCCGCGGCCACGGGCGAGCCCGTCCCGCCGCCGGTCGAGACGCCTCCTGCGCCCCCCGCCGAAGCGCTGCCGCAGCAGGTCGCCTCCGCACGTCCCGCCTCCGCCATCCCGCTCTACGACGACGAGGACGCCGCCCGCCAGGTCGGCTGGGTCGACCGCGCCACGGGACGGACCTATCCGCTTGAGGAAGCGCCGAAAAGCGTCCCTGCGGAAGATGTCAAGTCGGAACCCGGCGGAACCCGGCGGAACCCGGCGGAACCCGCCGCGCGGGCCGAGCCCATCGAAATCCAGTCGGCGCCCGCTCCCGCCGTGGCTCCTGCGGTTGTCCCCTCGGCCGCGGTCGAGCCCACCGAGAGCGAGGGGCGGGCGCCGGCGCCTCGCCTTCGGCAGATCGAGCCGCCCGAGGATGTGGCGGCAGTATCCGGCCTCGTGGAGTCGGGGGCGGCTGCTCTCGGCTATTCGGTCGAGCGAAGCGGCTCCAATCTGAGCAATTCCGAATATTTGACCCTATCGCATCCGGCGCTCGACGAGCCGTTGAAGGTCAGAGTCGCCGATCATCCCCTGCCGCCAAGCTATGCGCGCTTGACCCGACCGGCCGACATCGAAGTTGGGCCGCATGGCGAGGCGACGGGATGGGCACAGGCCGTTGCAGCGCTGGCCAAACGCATCGGGGCGGCGGCCCCTCCGACGGCAACGGCCGAAATCGAGCGCGAGAATGCCGAAAGGGCAGAGCGCGCGCGTCGTGACGAGGAAATAACAACCGAGTTTGTGCGTCGGCAGGAAGCGAAGCAAGCCGCTCTTGCCCGCGCGCCCGAGACGCCGCAGGCCGCCCGCGTCGCTGAACTCCAGGCCGCGCTCGCCGATCCGTCCGTCACGGGCAACCGTCGCAAGAAGCTGCGGGGCCGGCTGCGTGACGTTCTAAAGGAGATTCAGGAATCTGTTCCGGCGCAGGCCATGGACTCCCGCCGTCCGCCTTCCCGTGGCTCGGCCGCTCCCAGGGACATTCTCCAGTTCATCGCCGACCGCGGCGGCATCCTGGATACCGGCGGCGAGTTGCGGGCGATGGATCTGCATCGCTACCGCCGGCCGGGCATGAAGCGCCTGGTGTTGGATGCGCCGGAGACCGGCGACCCCCTGCACCCCTCTATGGCGCGCGGTCGCAGCAATTTCGATCCGGATGAAGTTCGCCGGGCCGCTATCGTGTCCGGCCATCTGCCGGAAGGCGCCTCGATCTCCGATCTCTACGAGGCCATGCGCGCGACGGCGGCCGGCAATCCGCGCTATTCGACCTATGACCTTCAAGCAGCGGCTTCTGATACAAGGCCAGAAGCTCCGGCAGATCCTGTCGAAGCACAAGGCGAGGCTGTCGGACGAGGACCAGGCATCGATCAAGGAAGCCCTGACAGCGAACCGCGAGGCGCTGGAAGCGATCGACGGACTGACGTCCTAGACACCGCCGACGGCCCGCGCGAGCAGGCCGTCATCCCCGGCGCCGAGCAGGCGACGAAAGAGGAAGTTAGGGACGCCAAGCGCGATGCTGCCGCTGCCCGTGCGGCCGAAGAAAAGCGCATCGAAGGCGCACAGTCGAAGCTCCGCAAGGGCAACCAGCAATCCGTCAACGATCAGGAAGGCGGGCTGTTCGAGGACGCAAGGAAGAAGGATCAGGGCGATCTCCTGGCAGCGCCGGCACCGCAGGCTGCGCCGTCTCGGATCGAGGACTTCGGCGAGAAGATCGAGGGCGCTCGCAAGGACACCTTCGCCGGCTTCCGCAAGGCGCTGACCGACGACGTCGACCTCAAGACCGAGCCGCTGTCGAAGTCGTTCCCGCAGCCGAACTACGAGAAGCTGGCCGAGGAGGGCGTATCGCCCCGCGTTCTCGCGACCATCGCCATCCTGCGCGACATCATCCCGAACAGGCCGCGGCAGCCGTGGAAGGTCTCGCGCTGGGCCGAGCAGGTCGGGACCGTCCGCAAGTTCTCCCAGAAGCTCCTCGATGGCGAGATCACGGTCGAGCGGTTCGAGGAAGCGGTCCGGGGCCAGTCTCGAACTCAGCTTCGGGAAATCCCGCTGACGGCGCAGGCGATCGAGGATGTGCCTCCGGCGGATTTGCCTTTCGCCGCACAGTACCGCGTCTCCTCCGGGATTTTCTCGGTGCTCCACGGGCAGCGATTCTCTCCCGCGAAGACCTTCTGGTATCTGGAGTCGGCAAACAGCCGGTCGGCCGTCAATCCGTTCGGCGCCGTCAATCCGTTCGGCAACGACCCGTCCATGCCGGGCACGCATCGCGACAATCCCAAGGACGCCGTTGCCCTGGCGAAGCGCATTATCGCCCATGACTTGGCCCAGCGTGCCGAGAAGAAGCCGGAGACCGAGCGCTCCAAATACACCGACGTCGGAGTTTACCGCGACCGGCTCAACAAAGAGGTGTTTCTCGGCTTCAAGGCGCGCAGCACAGTCATTCGCCTGAAGGCCGGCTTTGCCGACGGTAAGGCGGCGCGGGAGTATCTCGCCGAGAACCGTGACGCCGTCCAGGCGCAGATCGACGAGCTCCGCAAGGGCCCGAACATGCGCGGGACCGAGAACCGGCCGCGCACCGGCGAATCCCTGCGCGAGGGCGATATCTCGCCGGAGATGTTCTCCGAGACCTTCGGCTTCCGCGGCGTGCAGTTCGGCAATTACGTCGAGGGTGATCGCCGGCAAGCAGACCTGAACCGCGCCTATGACGCGCTGATGGACTTGGCAGACGTTCTCGACATTCCGCCCAAGGCGCTGTCGCTCAACGGGTCGCTCGGCCTCGCCTTCGGTGCCCGTGGTCATGGCGGTCGTAACGCCGCCGCTGCGCACTATGAATCCGGCCAGGTCGTCATCAACCTGACGAAGGGCAGCGGGCCGGGGTCACTCGCTCACGAATGGCTGCATGCCGTCGACAACTACTTCGCCAAGCAGGACGAAGCCGGCGGCTACATCAGCGAGCGCCGGCGCGACAAGGGCCCGGTGCGCGATGCGGTGTACCAGGCTTGGAAGGGCGTCGAGAAGGCGATCAGCGCCGGCGGGTTTGCCCAACGCTCGGCGAAGTTCGATGAGGCTCGGTCCAAGCCCTACTGGAACATGACGATCGAGAAGGCCGCCCGCGGCTTTGAGCGGTACATCGTCGACCGTCTGGCCGAGAAGGGGGCGGTCAACGACTACCTCGCCAACATCGATATGTCCGGCGGCGCCTATCCGACCACGGAGGAGATGAGCAGCCAGGGCATCCGGGTCGCCTACGACAATCTTTTCAACGCGATCGAGACCCGCGCAACGGACAAGGGCGTCGCCCTATTCGACCAGGCCGAGCGGTTCGACGGCTTGACAGACGGCGCCGAAGCGCCGACTTCTAGGTTCGATCCTGAGCGGGCCTATGCTGGCCGGAAGGTAACTGCCGATGGTCGCCAACTCGACCTCTTCGCACTTGAGACTCGTCCCGGAACCCGACCCGAGCAATCCGAGCTCGGCATCGGAGCGCTCCGAGGACTCCTTGCCGCCCGAGACCGGGCGCGAGGAGCCGCGGTACTATTCGACGGACTCCCAAGGGATTTCGCGGCTCGCGGTGCCGTCTCGCTACTCGGCCAGGAAATCCGAGACGCCAACGACCTAGCGGCCCTCGCTCAGGTCTACCGCGATCCTCGCTTCGAGACGTTCCGCGTCTTCCTTGTCGACGATGCCGGCACGGTCAAGCATCAGACCGGCGTAACGTCGCGCATGCCGGGCTACACCCGTGCCGCGCCGCCCGGCGAAACAATCGCATCGTGGGCGCCGCAGATCCAGGAAGCGATGCAGAAGTCCGGGGCCTCCGGGTACTGGCTTCTGCACAACCACCCATCGGGCAGCGTCAACCCGGGCCGGTCCGACGTGGACATGACCGAGCAGTTTGCCGCGGCGGTCCCGGGCTTCAAAGGTCACGTCGTCATCGACTTCAACGAGTACGCCGTGCTCTCGGGCTCGGGGCGCAACATCGAGGTCAAGACGGCAGAGTTCGGCGGCTACGATCCCGTCAAGGGCGAGCCCTCGCTCGATCACCCCGCCCGCGGCCTCACGATCACTGACTCGAAGAGCCTCGCCGCTGTCGCGAAGACGCTGGAGCGGCGCGAGGGCTTCGTCACGATGATCGGGATCAGCGCCCGCGGCCTCGTCCGGTCGATCGCGGAGTTTCCCGCCAGCGCCTTCACCGGCACCAAGACCTGGGCCTATATCCGGATCAAGCGGTTCCAGGCGCATTCCGGCTCCGCGACCGTGTTCCTCGTCACTCCCGGCAGAGCGACCGATGAGATGGTCGCGCTGAAGCGGGACGGCCTCGTGACAGACATCGTCCCGGAGATCCCCGGCGATGAGCGGGCGATCTGGGCGCAGACCGGCGGCATCTTAAACTACTATCGCGGTGACAAGGCTCCTGCGTATGTGGTCGAGGAGGAGCGCGAGAAATACGGCGCCGACGTCTTCGCCCGTGACGCCGTCGAGCCGAACGCGGGCGTCGTCGAGCATCTGCAACAGTCGTCGCGCGACCTGACCGACGCCCTCCGCTCGGGCCTGTCCCGGGACAGCATCGGCGCCGCGGTCGACAAGTGGCGCACCGCCTTCCAGGACCAGTATCTGCCGCTCTTGCGCTTGCAGGACGCGGTCGCGAAGGAGCTGGGCCGCCCGCTGGCCGAGAGCGAGAACCCGTATCTGGCCGAGGAGCTGTCCTCCGGCCGCAAGGGCGCCAAGCTCGAAGATCTGTCCGACAAGATGGTCCGCCCGCTCTTCGCCGAGATGCAGGAGCGCGGCGTCTCGCTGGACGAGCTCGAGACCTTCCTCTACGCCCGCCATGCGCCCGAGCGGAACGCACGGGTCGCTTCGGTCAATCCGACGTTCAAGGAAGGCGAGGGCTCCGGCATGACCGATGCCGAGGCCCAGGCCGTCATGGATGCGGTCGATCGGTCCGGCAAGCGCGAGCACCTGGAAGCCCTGGCAAAGCGTGTCGACGGGATCCTCGACTTTGCGGTCAAGGAGCGGGTCGACGCGGGACTGCTGTCGAAGGACCAGGCCGCCGCCTGGCGCAAGACCTACCAGCATTACGTTCCCCTTCGAGGCGAGGCCGAGCTCGATCCGGAGAGCCGCCGTCCGGACCGCCCCAGGGTCGGCAAGGGCGTCAACGTGGCCGGCCAGGAATCCAGGCGGGCGTTCGGCCGTAGGAGCCAGGCCCACGACATCCTCGCCTACACGATCCTGCAGGCCGAGGAGGCGATCGTGCGCGGCGAGACCAACCGCGTCGCCCGGGCTTTCCATGACCTGGCCAAGACGGCGCCGGATCCGGAGTTCTGGTCGATCGACAAGATCGAGGAGCGGCCGGTCTGGAACAAGGCCAAGGGCGAGGTCGAATACCGCCCCGCCACCATGATGACCGCCGAGGATCGCGACTACACCGTCTCGCTGAAGATCGACGGCGTCGAGCATCGGGTGCGGATGAACGAGAAGAACCCCGCAGCCGAGAAGCTGGCGGCGGCGATGAAGAACCTGGACGGCGACCAGCTCAACGCCGTGGTCCGCACGTTCGGCTCGATCAACCGCTTCCTGTCGATGGTGAACACGACCCTCAATCCCGAGTTCGTGGTCATCAATGCGTTCAGGGACCTCCAGACAGCCGGCATCAACCTCAACCGCTTCGACGTGCCGGACCTGGTCTCGAAGACGCTGAAGGACTATCCCGCTGCTCTCAAAGCCTCGATGAAGGGCGTGTTCAAGTCTACGGACGGAGAGTGGGGCAAGGCGTGGACCGAGTTCCGCGAGAACGGCGGGCGGGTCTACTTCAATCGGGTCGAGGACATCGACGCGCTGCGCAAGAAGGTCGCCAAGGATCTGGAGTCGGCTAAGTCCGGCCTGTCGGTGAAGAAGGCGCTGCGCTCGATTTTCCAGGCGATCGAGGCGATCAACCTCGGCGTCGAGAACGCGATCCGGCTCTCGGCCTTCAAGAATGCGAGAGAGGCCGGGCTGTCTCCCGCTCAGGCCGCCTCGCTGGCGAAGAACCTGACGGTCAACTTCAACAGGCGTGGCACCTACGGCCCGCTGATGAACAGCTTCTACCTGTTCTACAACGCGAGCGTCCAGGGCACGGCGACGCTCCTGACTTCGATCAAGCATCCCAAGGTTCAGGCGATCCTCGGCGGGGCCGTGGTGACCGGGATCCTGCTCGACGTCCTCAATTCGATGGTGAGCGACGACGACGAGGACGGCGAGAAGTTCTACGACAAGATTTCCGACTTCGATAAGAGCCGCAACCTGATCATCATGTGGCCTGGTTCGGAAGACGGCCATTTCATCAAGATCCCGCTGCCCTATGGCTACAACACGTTCTTCAACCTCGGCCGCTCGGCCTCCGAGCTGTGGCGCGGCAAGGACTGGACAAAGGTCGGCTCGGCGTTCCTGGTCTCGCTCGCGGAGAGCTTCAATCCCATCGGCGGCTCGGGCAGCCTGCTCAACGTCATCTCGCCGACTATCTTCGATCCGGTCGTCGACCTGGTGCGCAACCGCGACTTCGCCGACAAGCCGATCATGCCGGACGACCGGCAGTTCGGGCCGCAGAAGCCGGATGCGCAGAGATATTGGGGCTCGGTCTCGCCGATCGCGCGCTGGGTCACCGACACGCTGACGGACCTGACCGGCGGCGACAAGGTCAGGCCCGGCGCGATCGACGTGAGCCCCGAAACCCTGGAATACCTGTTCGGCGTGGCAACCGGCGCCTCGGGCGCGTTCTTCATGCGGTTGGCGAGCCTGCCGTTCAAGTTCGCGGATCCGACGAGCGACGTCACGCTCAACGACTATCCGGTGTTCCGCAAAGTCCTCGGCTCGAAGCCGATCTGGTACGACAAATCGGCATTCTACGAGCGGGCCAAGCAGATCCAGCAGGTCGAGTCCTACATCAAGGACTATCGCGACCGCGGACTGGCGATGGAGGCTGCGGAGATCCGCGCGGAAAACGCTCCGCTGCTATCGCTGAAGACCGCGGCCAATCTCGCCCGGCACGATCTCTCCAATCTAAACCAGCAGAAGGCCAAGCTGCAGCTGCGGCTTGACACCGGGGCGCTCGATCGGGATGGGTATGGCGCTGAGATCGAGCGGCTGAAGGAGCGCGAGAAGGTCATCGTGACGCGGTTCAATCGCCTCTACAATGAACGGGTGCATGCTCGGTAAGTTCGCCATCGTCGTCTTCGCTGGCTACTTCATCGCCGCGCTCGCCGGCGAGCATCGCATCGCCATAGTGCTCTGGATCGTTCTTTTCATCACCGGCGCCGCGGCCCTCGGCCGTCATATCTACGGCTGGCGCGGGGCGATCTACTGGCCGATCGGCTTCATCTGCTTATCAGGCTTCCTGTACCTGCTGCTCGGCGACGATCCGTCGTCGTCCTCTATCGTCCCCGGCCGCTGGCGGGACTGACCGTCTAGCGGTCTTGGAATCCGGCCCAGATCATGGCTCGACGCTAGTACGCCGCACCCCCGCCCGCAACCCAGGAGCCAGTCCATGGAAGCGCCGGTCATCCGCTATATCGACGAGCCGATCGAGCTAGTCGGTTTCAGTGTTGTTTTTGGTCGGATTGGGGCCGCTGAGACAGACGATAAATCTCCTCCAGCGCCAGCTTCAGCTTCGGGATGCCCTCCGGAGGAAACACGACGTTAAGGAACGCGTCGCCATCGAGGCCCATCTCGAGGCCGGCGCGGCCGTCGTCGAGCACGAACGGCCGGGCACGATAGAGGTTCATAATCTGCCCCTTGCCCTTCTTTCCCTGAGGGACCGGGGACACCTCCGGCGCCAAGCCGAGCAGTACGATCGCGAGCCTTCCAACCATCGTGGCATCGAACATCACGGGATGCTCGCCGCCGTTCCTGTCCGCCCGGCGCTGCCTTTGCCTGGCTGAACGACAATAAATCCAGCATCTCCGGTCTCCCCCTCGTTTCATTGAGGGAAGGCTAGGCCGCCGCCCACCACCGTTCAACCGAACCAAGTCGACGCCCGCTAGGCGCCGGCGCCTGAAAACATGAGAAGCGATCGGTCAGATCGCCGCCGCCGATCGTCGTCTCGACTTTCCACATCACATCGGGGGAGGCCCGTCATGGCTCGACTGATCGTCGTTGGCTGTGTCCTGGCGTTGCTCGGGTTCGTGGGACTTGCGGGCCTCGCCGTGCCGGCGTGGGGGCATGAGGACCATTCCTGGGTGCGCAACCCCCGCTATATCATGGCGAGCGGCGGGCATTGCTGCAGCGAGCAGCATTGTAGGCCGGTCGCCGCCGGGGAGGTCGTTGCGACCCCTACCGGCTGGCTGCACGCCCCCACCAACACCACGCTCTTCTACAGCAGCATCGCGATTTATCCGACCGAGGACCCGGCGGGGCGCATGTTCCGCTGCGTCATGGGCGGCGCGCTGGTCTGCGTCTTCGAGGGGATCGGTGGATGACCCTCTGGCTCCTGGTCTTCCTCGCCGTGAGCGCCGGCAAGATCGAGGGCGCGGCCCTGGTCATGACCTTCGTCAGCGAGGAACTGTGCTTGCTCGGGCGCCAGCATCTCGGCTCCCAGGGCATCGCCCCCATCCGGGATACCCGGTGCGTCGAGGTCTCCCTTGGAGAGCCGGCATGAGCGCCCCGGATATGCAGCGCGACCTCGGCCGGGCAGAGGGCCGGTTGACCGGGCTCGAGCGCGACATCGCCGCGATCAAGGGTGCCCTCGCCGAGCAAACCAAGAAGCTCGACGCCATGGCGGCTTTCATGGCCGAGACCAAGGGCGGCTGGCGCGTCCTCCTCCTGGCAGGCTCCGCAGGCGCCGTGGTCACCGCCGGGCTGCTCAAGCTCCTGCCCTTCCTGCCGTGGGGGAAGTGAGATGAACGACGTCACCCGTCCCGCCGACGTGGACACCCTCGCTCGCACGATCTACGGCGAGGCCAGGGGCGAGGCAACGGCCGGCATGGAGGCCGTCGCCAGCGTCATCATGAACCGCGCCCGCGAGGCCAAGGCGACGCTTGCCCGCCATCCCGGCCTAGCCCGCCACCCGCTCTATGGCGACGGCTCCCCGGCCTTGGCCTGCGTCGCCAAGCTCCAGTTCTCATGCTGGAACAAGAACGACCCGAACCGGGAAAAGCTGCTGGCGGTGGATGAGGACGACAAGACATTCGTTCGGGCGCTCGCGATCGCCGAGAAGGCCATTGCCGGCGAACTGGAGGACCGCACCGGGGGCGCCAACCACTACCACGCCAAGAACGTCCAGCCGGGTTGGGCCGAGATGTCCAAGCGGACCGCCGAGATCGGCTGGCATGTCTTTTACAAGCTATGACCGCGCCGCCCGGCTGGCGGCAACTTTATGTCGTATCTCATCCAGAAGGAGTCGTTTCATGTCGTATATCATCGCCCGTCTTCGCGAGCCGTCAACCTATGCCGGCCTCGCCGCCCTGCTCGCTGCCTTCGGCGTGTCCATAGCGCCGGAGAAAATGACCGCCGTCGTCTCGCTCGTCACCGCCCTTGCCGGCGTCGTCGCGGTCTTCCTGCCGGATCGCAACGCGTGATCTCCGCCGTCCTTCGCGGCCTCACTGCTTTTGCCAACCTGCTCGATAAGATCATGCAGGCTTGGCAGCGGGCGCAGGATCGCCAGGCCGGGCGGGACCAGCAGAAGATTGCCGACCTCGAAAGGAGCCGGAATGCCGAGATCATCCGCGGCAAGACTGAGACTGTGGTCGCTGCTGCCGATATTGCTGAGCGTCAACGGATGCTTGACCGTTTCCGGCGTAAATGAGCCCTGCGCGGGCTTCCGGCCGATCCTCACGCATCAAGACGACAGGATGACGCGCGAGACCGAGACGGCGATCATCGTCCACAACGAGACATGGCTAGCCCTGGGGTGCCGCGGAGCGCCTTAA
>VGEN01000127.1 GCA_016869285.1 Alphaproteobacteria bacterium | reverse complement strand
GACGCGCTCATCTTCTTGCGCCCGACGCTTGGCAAATCGAAGGAGAGTTCTCTATCGTCGGCCATGGCGGGCGTGGCGCCTCCCTGCTCTCGTGAAGGACCGGCTTAGACAACCAAATCCTAAACGAAATCAGTGAGTTATGCTACACCCGCAGCATCGAGACAGCCCGCGTCACGAATAATTCGGGTTAAATGCATGGAATCGGATCCGGAACCGAACGCCGAAGACGTTCAGGCAATGGCTAAGACCTTGATCCACTGGCTTGATGTCGCGGACACATCAGACCTGCTGCGAGAGATCGGAATTCTTCCGAAGTCCAAGGAAAAGGTCGACAAGACTTACGACCGGCGCGGCCAGGCCTTTGCCAAGCATTCCCTCCCGACGCAGATCGTGCGGCTCAAGCCGGAAGCGCCAATGGCCTCACTGCATATCTTCGCCGAGATCTACGACAACGGATTCCTGCGCGCGGACCCCTGGCGGTGGTGGTTCGCCTGGCTCGCCCTTGAGGTTATCGCCGAGGCGGGCCCCGATCCCGAGGGTAAACGCATGCGGCACTTCCTCAGGGATAGCGAGATCCATCCCCTCACCGACGAGACGACGACCCGCTGGCTCGCCTGCAACCCCCTTCGGGTAAGGTATTGGAACCGGCGGATCGAGCGCGACATCGTCCTGGCACAGACCCATGTCAGCAGCTCGGATCCCGCCAATGTCGCGGTCAAGGCCGAACACCATCTGGCGCTGGCCCTGCGAAAACCTATCGAGGTCCTGAAGGACGCCCTGCTCGAGGAGGCGGCCGAGGTCTCGGCCGCGCTGACCTCGCGCCTGGACGAGCGCGTGCGCCGCAATATGAAGGCGCAGGCACGCCCCGCCCGTTGAGGCTCGGCCGGGCCTGCACCCCGGCGCAGCGCGTCGCCGCGGGCTGCGATCCGCTTCGGTGCTCACAATGCCCCCTCCCCCAAGCGAGCAGCTCGCGCAGTAGCTCGGCGAAGCTGGCGCGCGTAGCCGCTATTCGAATCTGAGAGCTTCGATCGGGTCGAGCTCGGAGGCCTTCTTCGCCGGATAGAAGCCGAAGAAGACGCCGACCGCACCGGAGAAGAGGAAGGCGATCAGGATTGCCAAGGGCTCGATCAGGGTCGGCCAGCCGGCGAAGGACGCGATCGCCACCGATCCGGCGACGCCGAGAGCGATGCCGACGGTGCCTCCGATCAGGGACAGCGTCACCGCTTCGACCAGGAACTGCACGAGGATGTCGCGCCCGCGCGCGCCGACCGCCATCCGCAACCCGATCTCGCGCGTCCGCTCGGTCACGCTGACCAGCATGATGTTCATGATGCCGATGCCGCCGACGATCAGGGATACCGAGGCGACGGCGAGCAGGAGCAGCGAGAGGATGCGCGACGAAGCCTCGCGTGTTTCCATGATGTCGGCGAGGTTGCGGAGATTAAAGTCATCGTCGTCGCGAGCCTGCAGCTTATGGCGCTGACGGAGGAGATCGCGGATCTGGTCCTCGGCGTCCTTCATCGACTCGCCTTCGGTGACCTTGACCAGGATCGAGCCGACCGCGCGTGCCCGCGTGCCGGTGAAGCCAAGCAGCCGGCGCTTGGCGGTGGTGATCGGCGTCATCAGGAAGTCGTCCTGATCGGTCCCTTGCGTCGACTGCCCTTTCTTGTCGAGGACGCCGATGATCGTGAACGGCACGTGACGGATGCGGATCACCTGGCCGACCGGATCGCCGTCGCCGAAGATCTTCTCCGCGACGGTCTTGCCGAGCAGCGTCACCTTGGCGGCCGAGGACATCTCTTCCGGTGTGAACAGGCGTCCCTCGGCTACGTTCCATTCGCGCGCAACCAGGAAGTCCGCCGTGGTGCCGACCGCCCAGCTCGACCAGTTCTGGTTTCCGAACACCACCTGGACCTGGCCGCGGACGGTGGGGGCCGCCACCTCGACGATCGGCAGCTCGCGTGTGATGGCGACCGCATCTTCCTCGGTCAGCGAGGGACGGGTGCCGGTGCCGAGCCGGGCGCCGCCGGTTGTCACTGCGCCGGGCAACAGGATGATCAGATTGGAGCCCAGGCTGCGGATCTGCTCGGCGACTCTTTGATGCGCGCCGGAACCGATTGCCACCATGACGATGACGGCGCCGACCCCGATGATGATGCCGAGCATGGTGAGAGCGCTGCGAAGCGCATTGACGCGCAGCGCCCGCAAAGCAACGGAGAGGCTGTCGAGCGACAAGGCTCCGCGCGGCGCCGGCCGGGGCGCCGGCGCGGTCGCGGTGCCGGAATCGGCCAGGGCTGCCGTCATGCCGCCTGCCGGGGGCTGAGATTGGAGCGGTCGGCGACGAGCTTGCCGTCGCGGAACTGGAGCACGCGCCCGGCATGCGCGGCGACATCCTCTTCATGGGTGACGACGACGATCGTCAGTCCCTGACGGTTGAGCGCCTGGAACAGCGCCAGGATCTCCTGCGAGGTGCGGCTGTCGAGCGCACCGGTCGGCTCGTCGGCCAGCAGCAGGATCGGCCGGTTGACCAGCGCGCGCGCGATCGCGACGCGTTGCTGTTGGCCGCCAGAGAGCTGGGCCGGGTGGTGGTGCGCGCGATCGGCGAGGCCGACCTGCGACAACGCTTCGGCGGCGCGGCGGTGGCGTTCGGTGCGCCGGACGTCGCTGTAGATCAGCGGCAGCTCGACATTCTCCTGCGCCGAGGTGCGCGGCAGCAGGTTGAATTGCTGGAAGACGAAGCCGATGCGGCGATTGCGGATGGCGGCAAGCTGATCGCGATCGAGTCCGGCGACATCGGTGCCGGCGAGCCGGTAGCTGCCCATGGTCGGGCTGTCGAGGCATCCGATAAGGTTCATCAGCGTCGACTTGCCGGACCCCGAAGGCCCCATGATGGCGACGAACTCGCCCTCGCGGATGGCGAAGCTGACGCCGTCGAGCGCGCGCACAAGATGGCCGCCCAGCTCATAGTGGCGACCGAGGTCCTCAGCCTCGATGACGGCGGATGTGCTGAGCGTGTCGGGCACGGCCTCAGAGACCCCAGCGCGGGCCGGAGGCGGTGCTGTTGGTCTTGCTCGAGTGACCGACGATCACATCCTGGCCGACCTTGATCTCGCCGCTGACGATCTCGGTGAAGCTGCCGTCGCTGATGCCGGTGCGAACCGCGACCGACTGCGGCCGGCCATCGCTGCCTAGGACCCAGACGCGGCCCGGCCGGCTCTCATTCGCCTGCGCCTGCCGTGCGACCAGGGCTTCGTAGGCGGTGCGCTGCTCAGCCGTCAGGACTGCCGAAACGCGTTGCCTGGTCTCGGCGATCGCCTGTTGGCGCATGCGCCCGCCCGCATCGTTGCCGCCGGCGCCTACTCCGAGCGCGCCGCCGGGGCCGCCCGGCGGCCCTCCTCCCGCTTGCTGCTGACGGCGAGCGGCCTGGGCCGCCTGGGCACGCTGACGTGCCTCCTCGAAGATCTGACGAACCTGTCTGGCCTGGTCGTCGTTCAGCTTGAGCTGCTGGACGAGGCGTTGGGTCAGTACCTCAGGCGAAGGAATGCCCCCTCCCTGCGCCTCGCCGGCCGGTGCATCCCCGCTCTCGGTCGGTGCGCCCGGCGGCTTGTAGCGGAGCGCTGCATTGGCGACCTTGAGCGCGCGGGGCCGCTCGGCGGTGACGATGCGCACCGTCGCGGTCATTCCGGGCAGGAGCCGGAGGTCGGGATTGGCCGCCGAAATCACCGCGACATAGGTGACGACGTTTGAGATGACCTGCGGTCCCTTGCGGACCATCTTCACCTGGCCTTCGAAGGTCCGACCGGAGAAAGCATCCACGGTGAAGGTCGCGCGCTGGCCCTGGCTGATGCGCCCGACATCCGCTTCGTCGACATTGGCATAGACCTCCATGTCCCTAAGGTCCTGGGCCATCTGGAACATGACCGGCGCCGAGAGGCTGACCGCGACGGTCTGGCCGCGATCGATGTTGCGTTGGATCACGACGCCGTTCACCGGCGCACGGATGACGGTGCGATCGAGGTCGATCTGCGCCTGTGCCAACGTGGCCTCGCGCATGCGGACTGTGGCTTCGGCGGTGGCGATGCTTGCCTCCGAGGCCCCCACCGCGGCCCTCTGTGCCGCCTCCTGTGCCTTGGACGCCTTCAGCGCGGCATCCGAGGCCTCAGCGTCCGTGATTGCCTTGTCGACATCGCGCTGAGAGTAGACGCCCCGTCCCGACAGCGAGGTCTTGCGCTCCTTGTCGCGGGCGGCGTCCTGGGCCTGGACGAGGGCGCGATGCGAATTGGCCTCTGCGACCGACAGCGCGGCCCGGACATTGGCGAGGTCCGCACGCGCCTTGATCAGCGACGCGCGGGCCACGTCGAGTTCGGCCTTGGCCTGCTGGACGCGCGCCTCGAAGGTTTGGGGATCGATCAGCGCGAGCGGTTCGTCTTTCTGAACTTCTGTATTAAAATCAGCGTATAATTCTTTGATTTGGCCTGATAATTGAGAGCTGACCTGGACCGTGATCACGGCCGCCAGCGTTCCCGAGGCCGAAATCGCGGCAGTCACCTCGCCTTCTTCCGCCTTTTGCGTGCGGAAAGTCGGCAGGGAGCCCTGGCCCGGGCTGGCGAAATAGGCCGCAGCGCCGCCGCCAAGCACGATCAGGACAGCAAGACCCGTTAGCCAACGCTTCATTTAACAATCCTACCCTATTGTTCTGTGACACGCGGAACGGTTCTTGTTCCTGTCCGGGGTAGGCTCACGAATTCCTTACTCTCGCGCCGGTCTGCCCCTTCGCCAATGCCGCCAGACCCGAGACCGCCTCTGGCAATTGACGGCGAGCGCAGCCATCTTTCGCGTGAGCGAAAGGAAGCGAGATGAGCGCCGCGAGGATTGCAACGCCCGATGTCCGCCGTCCCGTCGCCGTCCTTGCCGGACAGCCGACCAGCGACGGCGCCGGCGTCAAGCTGACCCGCGTCATCGGCCAGCAGCGCCTGCCCGATCTCGATCCCTTCCTGATGCTCGACGAGTTTCGCTCCGACGATGCGAAGGACTACATCGCCGGATTCCCCGATCATCCGCATCGCGGCTTCGAGACCGTCACCTATATGCTCGCCGGGCGCATGCGCCATGGCGACAACAAGGGCAATCGCGGCCTTCTTCGTCCGGGCAGTGTTCAGTGGATGACGGCCGGCCGAGGCATCGTCCATTCGGAGCTGCCGGAACAGGAAGACGGCCTGATGTGGGGTTTTCAGCTCTGGGTCAACCTCCCGGCCAGGGACAAGCTGTGCGAGCCGCGCTACCAGGAGATTGCGCCTGAGGAGATCCCGGAGGTCGATGCGGCGGGCGGCGGCAGGGTGCGCGTGATCGCCGGGCGTTTTGCCGGGACTGCGGGGCCGATCTCCGGCGTCGCCACGGACCCGACCTATCTCGATGTCGCACTGCCGGCGAGCGGTCGTTTCGCGCACGACCTGCCGACGGCCCACAATGCCTTTCTCTACGTGTTCGAGGGCTCCGTCGAGATCGGCGAGCAGAAGATCGCGCGCGGGCGCATCGCCGTCTTGAGCCGCGGCGATCGGATCGAGATCGAGTCGAGGGAAGGCGGCCGCCTTATCCTCCTCGCGGGCGAGCCGCTTGGCGAGCCGGTGGCGAAGTACGGGCCCTTCGTCATGAACACCGTCGAGGAGCTCAGGCAGGCGGTCGAGGACTTCCAGGCCGGGCGCTTCTGAGGAAGCGCCCTCGCTAGACGAGGATGAAGGCGATCGCGCCCTTGCTGTCGCTGCTCATGATGACGGCGTGGAAATCCCGTGGCGATGGGATCGATCTACCGGTTTCCCTAAGGTCGGCAAGGTGGCGGTCGAGCGCATCGCGCGCGTTGCGCATGGCATGGCATGGTCGACCGTCCGGCCCGAGGCCGTGCAGCCGGGAACGTCCGGGAACGCAACCGCATAGCCGGCCCTCCCGGCCCTGTAAACGATCGAGACGTAGGGTCGCCGTTCTTCCACATCGGCGCGGCTGGTCACCATCCGTTAACTCCAATTTGCGACAAATACGGCGATGAGCTTCCGGTCGTCGAGCCCGCCCTTTCGGCATATCGAGTTCGAGCATGAGCAGGCCGCGAGCTTTGCCGACTACTGGTATTCCCTGCCGAAGCGCGACCTGATCCCCTCGCGGTGCGCCTTCGATCCCTGCACCCAGGGACCGATTTTGGCCACCTATATCATCCAAGAGCTGGTCTCGCAGGAGTTCATCAAGCTCCGCCTGGTCGGAACCAAGCACCGCGAGGGGTTCGGCTCCGACGTCACCGGCCGCAACTATCTTGACTTCGTCGAGCCCGAACGCCGGCCGAAGGCTGCCCGCGCCATCCACCTGGTCTGTACGCATCCCTGCGGCATGCTTGTACGTCTGGTCGCGACGACCGAAGCCGGGCTGGCCTACCAGAACGAGACCTTCGCGCTCCCGATGCGCGACAATGACGGCGTTGCGCGGCTGGTCTACTACCAGTCGAACTCAGTCCCTCGCGCCGAGCATCGCGATGCGGAGTCCGACAAGCTCAGGAATGTCGGCGTAGCCCGCCGCACCTTCATTGACATCGGCGCCGGCGTGCCGGCGTTCGAGGAGTGACGCAAAGAGAAAGGGCGCGGCACCGTCAACGGCACCGCGCCCCTCTCGAGCCGCCCAGGATCAGCTCTTCTCGAGGCTCCAGTAGACGAAGAGCGGGGCCTTCAGGAGTCCCGTGATGCTCTTGCGGTGAGGCCAGGGCTGCACGTACTCGGCCAGCGGGATGAAGGGCAGCACTTCCCACAGGCGCTTGTGCAGCGCGTCGACCAGCTCCTTTTGCTTCTCGGAGTCGGTCTCGCGCAGGAATTTTTGGCGGATGTCCTCGGCCTGCTGATCGCAGGCCCAGCCGAACCAGCTCTTGTCGCAGGTCGTGACCGTCGGCAGGCTCGTCAGCGGCGAGGCGCCCGTTGCGCCGCCAAAGGTCGTGTGGAAGATGTGCCAGCCGCCATCGGCCGGCGCCTCCTTCTTCGAGCGCCGGGTGACGACGCTGCCCCAGTCGCTGAGCTTGAGATCGACGTTCATGCCGATCTTCTTGAGGTTCTCCGCCGTCACCAGCGTCAGCGCATTGAGCGCCGGCAGGTCGGAGGCGCCGATCAATACGATCGGCTCGCCGTTGTATCCAGCCTCCTTGAGGAGCTGCTTCGCCTTGTCGATGTCCTGCTTGCGATAGGCATCCGAGCCGACCTCGGTAGCAAACGGCCCGCGGCACATATACATGCCGAAGCAGACCTTCCACCACCGTTCCTCGCCATAGGCGGCCTGCGCGTAGGTACGCTGGTCAACCATCAGTGCCAGCGCCTGACGTGCCTTCACGTTGTTGAAGGGCGGATGAAGGAAGTTCGGCCGAAGCCCGCCATAGGCCGGCAAGAGCTGGACTTCGCCCAGTGCCACGTCCGGGTTCTTCTCGACGAGGTTGATCAGGTCGAGCGAGGGTTGGTCGAGGATGTCGACCTCGCCGGAGTTGAGCGCGGCGAACGCGGTCGCCGGATCCGGGATGACCTTGTACTCGATACGATCGACCTTGACGACCTTGCCGCCGGCGACGCCGCTCGGCCTCTCGGCGCGCGGCACATAGTCCGCGTTCTTGGCATAGACGATCTTGGCGCCGGGGACCCATTCCTCCTTCACGAACTTGAAGGGGCCGGAGCCGATCGACTCGGTGATCGGCGTGTTCGGATCGATCAGCGCTTCCTTCTCGCGGTAGATGCCGCCATAGACGCTGTTGTTGCCACCAAGTGTGTAGAGCGTCGGTCCGAAGGGCTCCTTCATCGTCAATCTGAAGGTCTTGTCGTCGACCGCCTGCACGCTGGCGACGAACTCGTTGAGGCTGCGCCCGAGCAGCTCGCGCGCCAGCATGCGCTTGACCGAGGCGACGACGTCCTTGGTCGTGACCGGTGAGCCGTCATGGAACTTGAGACCGGGTCTGAGCGTGAAGGTGTAGGTCAGTTTGTCGGGCGAGAGCGTGTAGGTCTCGACCATCTGCGGCTTGGCGTCGAGCTTCTCGTCCCAGTTGAACAAGGAATCGTAGACCGCGGCCATGTGCTGGCCGGTGATGGTGGCGGTGGTCTGGTGCCCGTCGACCACCTTGAGGTCGGCATGCGGAACGATCCGGACCACCTTTTGCGCCAATGCCGGCGCGGCAGCGAGCGCAAGCCCCGCCGCCAAAGCCAATATGCGTGCTGTCATCGCGCTGATCTCCCTTCGGATAGCCTCATCTTGGATCGCGGCTTCGGGGAGGTTGCCGAAGCACCTCCGCTTGTCGTTGCCCTTGAAGCCGCAACCGCCGCTTCCCGGCGGCCCATTGATCTGGCGATGCCACCCTCCCCTGTCAATGGGGGAGGCTACTCCACCGCGCCGGTGATGGTTAACGACCGGCGACCTTCGAGGAAGGTCTTGCGGCAGGCCTCGAAGAAGGCGCGCGAGTCGCCAGTGAACTCCGCGAAGACGTTCGGGTATTCCGGCGTCATCTTTCCTGGGGTTCTAGGCGCGCAGTAGCGGTCATAGGCCCAGTAGATCTTGCTCTCGGCTTCGGGATGCCCGTGCCGTTCGCGCGCGTTGTAGTGGATGAACATGACATCGCCGGGATGGATCAGGCCGGCGGCGTTCTCCTCAGGTGCGACCGCGTTCGGATCGATATCGAGCGAGCACGAGGTGCCGCCCAGCATGACATGCCCGCAGGGCCCTGCGAGCGGCAGCCGCTCCCAGACAAGCCGGCAGGTTGCCGGCGCCATGTCTTCGAGCAGCCGCGCCCGAGCCGCCGCTCCCTCCATGGCGAAGACGAGATAGCGCGCCATCTCAAGCCGCCTCGCCGGTGACTTTGAGCGTCTTCGGCCCGTCGGTGAACAGACGCTCGCTCATCGCGAAGAATGCCTCGGAGCCTGGCTCCAGAGTGGCGAAGACATTACCGAGGACATGCTCCTGCTTCCCCGGCGCGATCGCCATGTTGTAGCGGCCATAGCACCAGATCACCTCGCTGATCGGCTCGGGATGGCCGTGGCGCATGCGGTGCGGGTAGTGGATGAAGACGACATCGCCTTTGATCAGCTGCGCCGTCGCGTTCTCCAGCGGAATGACGATCCTCGGATCGAAATGGAAGCCGGCTTCCGTACCGGAATGCCGTGCCGGAAAGGCAGGCCCGTCATAGGGCAGCATCCGGTCCCACAGCGTCCGGCAGGTGGTCGGTGCCATCGCGTCGTCAAGGCGTGCGCGCGTCACCGCCCCGCCGAGATCGAACTTGAGATAGCGCGCCATGGCCCGGCCCTCCCGGGGCCCGAGTCTACAGCACGCTCGGCAGCCAGAGCGCGATCTGCGGGAAGAACAGCACCAGGAGCAACCCGATCGCCTGCAGGATCATGAACGGCCAGACGCTGGAGAAGATCACGTCGAGCGTGATCTCGGGTGGCGCCACGCTCTTCAGGTAGAAGGCGGCGGGACCGAAGGGCGGCGAGAGATAGGAGCTCTGCATGTTCATGCAGAAGAGGATGCCGAACCACACCGGATCGAATCCCAGGTCCTTGATGACGGGCACGAAGATCGGCATCGTCAGCAGCAGGATCCCGATCCAGTCCATGAAGCATCCGAGGATCCACAACGCCACCATCATGATCAGGATGACGACGATCGGCTCGAACGGCAGGCCGGCGACGAGGCCGCGCATGTAGGTGGTGCCGCCCATGATGTTGTAGATGCCGATCAACGCGTTGGCGCCGAAGGTCAGCCACAGCAGCACCCCGGTCGTGTTCATCGTCTGGACCAGGGACTGGCGGATCATGGTCCAGTTGAGCTCCTTGCGGATGGCGGCGGAGGCCATGGCGCCGATCACGCCGACGCCGGCGGATTCGGTGACCGAGGCGATGCCGCCGTAGATGCTGCCCAGCACCCAGACGATGACCAGGATCGGCAGGATCAGCCCCTTCAGCAGCTTGAGCCGCTGCGCGAGCGGGATGCTGCGCTCCTCGGCCGGTGCCGGCGGACCGAGCGACGGGTTCAGCGTGCAGCGCACCATGATGTAGCAGATGTACAGGCTCGCCAGGAGGAGGCCGGGGACGAACGCCGCCTGGAACAGGTCGCCGATCGAGACGTTGGCGGTGAGCCCGTAGAGGATCAGCACGACCGAGGGCGGAATCATGGTCCCGAGCGAGCCGCCCGCGCAGATCGTGCCGATGGCGAGCCGGCGGTCGTAGCCAAGCCGTAGCATCTGCGGCAGCGCCAGGAGGCCGAGCAGCACGATCTCGCCGCCGATGATCCCGGTCATCGCCGCCATCACCACCGCCACCAGCGTCGTCTGCACGGCGACGCCGCCGGGAAGCCCGCCGGCGAAGATGTACATGGCGTCGTAGAGGTCCTTGGCGACGCCGGAGCGCTCCATGATGCTCGCCATCAGCACGAACAGCGGCACCGCGACGAAGACGTACTCGGTGACGAATCCCAGGACCCGGCTCGAGACCAGCGGCAATCCGGTCGGCCCGAGCCAGAGGAGCGTGCATCCGACCGCCAGCGTCATCGTCACCCACGCGAGCGGCATGCCGGTCAGCATGAGCAGGATCATGGCGACGACGATCAGGATCGAGATGGTTTCGATGCCCATGGCGGCGGTCCCGGCGAAGGAGGGTCGTTGAGGGTCAGCGGCCGCGGAGATGGCGGACGAGGTGGACGACGAGCTGGAGGACGATCAGCGTCGCGCCGACCACGATCAGCGGCTTGACGATCGCCGGCATCGGCGAGTTCCAGGCGCTACCTGTCCGCTCGACCAGCTCGATCGCCAGCAGCGCCGGCCTGAAGCCGGCATAGGCGAGGAGCCCGATCGCGAAGATTCCGACGACGAGGCCGAACAGCTCGAGCCACCAGACGACCGCCTTCGGCAGCCGTTCTGAGACCGAGGTGATGGCGATGTGCGCCTTCTTCTGGGTGACGTAGCCGCCGGAAAGGAGGTAGGCGACGGCGCAGACCATGATGGTCGCCTCGAAGGCCCAGGTGGTCGGGGCGTTGAAGAGGTAGCGCATCACCACCTCGTATCCGGTCATCGCGACCGCGGCGAGGTAGAGGTAGGAGACGGCCTCGCCGACGAGGCGGTTGAAACGGTCGATCAGATCCATTGACGACTCGCCTCGCAGAAGAAGGGGGGAGCGCGAGGCTCCCCCCTCCTGGTCAGTGACGGACGACGGCGCGCCGGCTCACTTCGCCAGCAGGCCCATCTTCTGCATGAAGGCGATGTTGGCGTCGTAGGCCTTCTTCGCCAGCGGGCTGCCCTCGGCGAAGTCCTTCCAGGCGCCGGCGGCGATGGCGCGGAAGGCGTCGCGATCCGGCTGGCTCCAGTCGATGATCTCGATGCCGGAGGACTTATCGGCTTTGTCCTGGGCGACGAAGACCCGATCCTGCAGCTCGTTGCGCATGGTCAGGTCGTAGATCATGGCGAGATACCAGGAATCGACGGCCTGGCGAGTCTGCGGGCTCAGCCGGTTCCACATCGCCTTGTTGACGGTGAACTGGATGATCGGCATCGAGTGGATGCCCGGATAGATCGGGAACTTGGCGACCTTGTGCATGCCGACCGACTTGTCCATCGTGTAGCTGGAGTTGTCGGCAGCGTCGACCACGCCCTTGTCGAGGGCGGTGTAGGTCTCCGACGGCGGCATCGCGACCGGCGCCGCACCGGCGCGGCGGAAGACCTCGGCGGCGAGCCCCTCGGGCGAACGGATCTTCTTGCCCTTGAGGTCGGCCAGCGTCGCGATCCGTGCCTTGGAGACCAGCGCCTCCTTGGCGATGGCGCCGCAGCCGATCACCTGGACGGTGCCGCCCGAATAGCGGTCGAAGGCCTCCTGGAGGATCTCGCGGCCGCCGCCGTGATAGCAGAACATGGTGAGCTGCAGCGGCGTGTCGTAGCCGGCGATGAGGTCGCCCATCAGGGCGAAGACCTTGTCGCGTCCGGCGAAATAGGTGGTGGAGGTGAGGTCGCCTTGCAGGATCCCCTGTCCGATCGCGTTCATGGTCTCGGTGTGCGGCACCACCGAGCCGATCGGCGTCAGCTCGATCTTGACCTGCCCGCCGGTCATCGCCGCGAGGCGGTCGAGCCAGTGGTCCTGGATCATCTTGTAGTAGGCGTCGCCGGCGACCATGGAGGTCTGCACCTTCCAGGACTGCTGCGCCGACGCCGGGGCGGCGGCCAGGCCGAGCCCGAAGACGAACGCGACACCGGCGGAAATCAGCGTACGAAGTCTCATGTCGTCACTCCCCTGGTTCGACTTCTTCTGAAGGCTGTACCGGGGCACGGTTATGAGACAGTTCGCTGCGCCGGTTACGCTGCCAATTTGAACTCCGTGGCGGCTTCGGATGCAAGAGCCTTATGTTCGGCCCTGATCTGATTGGGCGTCTTGTGCCCATGGCGCTCCCGCAGCCACGAGGCGTTATAGAGATCGGCGAACTCGGCGAGCCCCTTGCGAAGTGCCTCAACGGTCGGGAAGTACCGGACCCATAGCAGTTGCTCCTTCAGCGTCTTGATGATCCTCTCCGCCACGCCGTTGCCCTCTGGCTGGCGCACGAAGGCGGGCGAACTTTCGATCCCGAGGAATTCGATCTCGTCCTGGAAGTCATCGGCGAGGTAGTTAGCCCGAATTATTCGTGACGCGGGCTGTCTCGATGCTGCGGGTGTAGCATAACTCACTGATTTCGTTTAGGATTTGGTTGTCTAAGCCGGTCCTTCACGAGAGCAGGGAGGCGCCACGCCCGCCATGGCCGACGATAGAGAACTCTCCTTCGATTTGCCAAGCGTCGGGCGCAAGAAGATGAGCGCGTCGTTCGACGGCGGGCGCATCAGCTCCGACGGCGGGGTGATGGTACTGGCCCAGGCCGAGCGCCGTCTCGGTCTGGCGGACAGGCTTGCGGCCCTGATCGCCGATCGGCGCGACGGCACGCGCGTGATACACCCGCTCGCCAGCATCTTGCGCGCCCGCATCCTGGCGATCGCCTGCGGCTACGAGGATGCCAACGATCTCGACAGCCTGCGTT
>VGEN01000126.1 GCA_016869285.1 Alphaproteobacteria bacterium | reverse complement strand
CACCATCCTCGCCGATATCACGAGCGGACTCTCAAGACGGAAATGGGACGCGGTGTTCCTGTCGCTGCACGGGTCGCTGAATGCCGCCGAATACGCCCATGCCGACTACGAGCTGCTGAAGCGGGTACGCGCCATCATCGGCAAGGACACGCCGCTCGCCGTCAGCTTCGACCTGCACGCCAATGTCAGCCAGCCCGAGGCCGACATCCCGGACATCCTGGTGGGATACAAGTGCCACCCGCACGTCGACATGGAGGAGACGGCAACCAAGGCGCTCGACATCATGCTCCGGAAGATCAAGGGCGAGGTGAAGCCGGTCGCAGTCATCGTCCGCGCCGATGCAATCATTCCGAGCCTCTTCGCTCGCACCACCGACGGGCCGATGGCCGAGATCAAGCAGATCGCCGCCGACATCGAGAAGAAGTACGGCCTGCTCGACCTCACCCCCTACCAGGGCTACGCCTATGCCGACAGCGAGGCGGCCGGCGCCTCGGCCTGGGCAACGGCCGACGGCGACCGCGCGCTGGCGCTCAAGGCCGCGAGCGAGCTGGTTGCCGAGATGAACAAGCGGCGACCGCTCCTGTTCAAGACGCTGCCGACCGCCGCGGAAGGCATCGCCCGCGAGCTCGCGGCGAAGGAGGCGCCGACCGCCGTCATCGATTCCGCCGACCATCCCGGCGCCGGCGGTATCGGCGATACGCCTGGCCTGCTTGCCGCCCTGGTCGCTTCCAAGCCGACGAAGCCGACCGCCTTCTGCTTCTTTCACGACCCTGATCTCGTCGCCAAGGCGCGGAAGGCCGGCATCGGCGGCAGGCTCAAGGTAAGGATGGGCGGGCGGCTCACGCCGCTGTTCGGTCCGCCGGTCGAGGCCGAAGTCACCGTCGGCCATCTATCGGAGGGCAGATACGTCAACAGGGGCCCGGTGCATGGCGGCATCGGTGTCGATCTGCAGGGTGTCGCCCGCCTCGACTTCGTTGGACTGCCGATCTCGGTGATGATCACCGGCGTCTGCCACGACGCGACCGACGCCAACTTCTACCAAGCAGCCGGCATCGACCTTGCCAAGCTGCAGGTGCTCGCAGTCAAGGCGAAGAATCAGTTCCGTGCCTCGTTCGGAACGATCTTCAGGGAGATGATCGATGTCGACACACCAGGTCCGGCCGCCTTCGACTTCTCGAGCTTCCCCTTCAAGAAGGCGCCGAAGACCCTCTATCCGCTGAACCGCTGACCCCGGCCGCGCGGATTCGCGAGTGACTCGATACATCATTCACCGCCTGGCGAGCGCGGTGCTCGTCGTCTTCTTGGTCACGATCATCTCGTTTTCGGTGATGTCGCTGGTGCCCGGCGATCCGGCTTCGGTCGTCGCCGGCGCCAATGCGACGCCGGACGAGATTGAGGCGATCCGCGTGCAGCTAGGGCTGCACCTGCCATATCACGTCCGGCTGGTCGACTGGGTTCTCGGCCTCTTCCAAGGTGATCTCGGCCGTTCGATCTTGCTTCAGCGCTCTGTCGCAGAAGCGGTTGCCGAGCGATTGCCGGTGACGATCGCGCTCTCCATCTATGCAATGACCCTGACGCTGGCGCTCGGAGTATCGCTAGGTGTCCTCGCGGCGGTGCGCCAGAATTCCTGGGTCGACCAGCTCTGCATGACGGTGGCGCTCCTCGGCGTGTCGCTGCCGAACGTTTGGCTCGCGATTCTCTTCGTCATGTTCTTCTCGGTTTATCTCGGCTGGTTTCCGACGGGCGGTTATGTACCGTTCGAGCAGGATGCGTTTCGCGCACTGGTGGCCTTGACGCTCCCGGCGATCGCGCTGGCGCTGACCCAGATCGGCCTGCTCGCGCGCATGGCTCGATCGTCGATGCTCGAAGTGCTGCGGCAGGACTATGTGCAGACGGCACGGGCGAAGGGCCTCCCGCGTTGGAGCGTCGTCGGCAAGCACGCGCTCAAGAACGTGATGATCCCGCTGGTCACGGTCTTTGGCATCATCCTCAGCCTCAGCCTGAGCGGCACGGTGGTCATCGAGACGGTGTTTTCACTGCCGGGCATGGGGCGCCTGATCGTCAATGCGATCCAACGGCGCGACTACCCCGTGATCCAGGGTGGGCTGCTGCTGACGGCATCGGCCCTGGTGATGGTCAATCTCGCCGTCGATCTGCTCTACGCATGGCTCGATCCGCGGGTCCGCTATGCCGATTAGGCGGTTGCTGCGCCACCGGCTGTTCGTCACCGGCCTTAGCCTGTTCCTCCTGGTGGTGGTCGCGGCGATCGCCGCCGAGTGGATCGCCAGCCACAACCCGACGCGCATGAACATGCGGCTCAGGTTCACCGCGCCCGGCGACCCACGCTTCCTCCTCGGGACCGATGCGTTCGGACGCGACATCCTGGCGAGGCTCGCCCATGGCGCCCAGGTGAGCCTTCGCATCGGCGTCATGGTGGTGGTGTTCACCGGCGTCTTCGGAACCCTTTTTGGTGCGCTTTCCGGCTACTTCCGCCGGCTCGACAACCCGATCATGCGCGTGATGGACGCATTCATGGCGTTCCCCGCGATCATGCTGGCGATCGCCATCGCGGCAGCGCTCGGTCCCTCGGAGCTGAACGTCGTTATTGCTCTCGCCGCCGTGTACACGCCGCGCACGGCGCGCATCGTGCGTGCTTCGGTGCTGGTCGTGCGCGAGGCCGAGTTCGTGCAGGCAGCGCGCGTCGCCGGCGCGGGCGATACGCGCATCCTCCTGGGTCATGTCCTGCCGAACAGCTTGGCGCCGCTGATCGTGCAGCTCACCTTCATCTTCGCCTATTCCGTGCTGGCCGAGGCGGTGCTGAGCTTCCTCGGCGTCGGGCCGGCACCGCCGACGCCGACCTGGGGCAACATGATCGCTGATGGCCGCAACTTCATCCGCGAAGCGCCCTGGATCACGCTGATGCCGGGGATCGCCATCTCCATCACGGTCCTCGGCCTCAACCTCCTCGGCGACGGGCTTCGCGACGTGCTCGACCCGCGCATGAAAGTGACGTCGAGTTGAGCCCGCCGCTTCTCGAAGTCCGCGACCTGACCGTCCGCTTCCGCACCGAGCTGGGCGAGATGGCAGCCATCGACGGCTTGAGCTTCGAAGCGGCGCGGGGGGAATTCCTCGGAATCGTCGGCGAGAGCGGCAGCGGCAAGAGCGTGACCGCGCGCGCCGTCATGGGCCTGATCCAGCCGCCCGGACGGATATCCTCGGGCAGCATCCGCTTCGCCGGCGAAGAGCTGGTGGGGCGGCCGGATGCGGAGCTGGAGCGGCTCCGCGGCAAGCGTATGGCTATGATCTTTCAGGAGCCGATGACGAGCCTGAACCCGGTTTTTCCGGTCGGTGAGCAGATCGCCGAGGCGGCGCGACGCCACGACCGGCTGTCGCGGCGGGCCGGCTGGGATCGGGCGGTCGAGATGCTGGCGAAGGTCGGTATTCCCGGCGCGGCCGAGCGCGCCACCGCCTATCCGCATCAGCTCTCCGGCGGCATGCGCCAGCGGGTGATGATCGCCATGGCGTTGGTCTGCAGTCCCCAGATGCTGATCGCGGATGAGCCGACGACGGCGCTCGACGTGACGATCCAGGCGCAGATCCTCGATCTTTTGCGCCAGCTCAGATCCGAGCTCGGCCTGACCGTCCTGCTGATCACCCACGATCTCGGCGTCGTCGCCGAGCAGGCCGACAGAGTAATCGTCATGTACGCCGGCCGCGTCGTCGAGGAGTCGCCGACGGCATCGCTGTTCGCGAGACCGCTTCACCCCTACACCGGAGGCCTTCTGGACTCGATCCCCGACCTCGAGCATACGGTCGAGGAGCTGCCGGCGATCGAGGGCGTGGTGCCGAGCCCGTTCGCGTTGCCGCCGGGCTGCCGCTTCGCGCCGCGCTGCCGGTTCGTCGAAGGGCCGTGCAACGCCTCCGAACCGCCGCTGCGTCCCGTGGGCGGGCGTCGCACCGCCTGCCGTCTCGATCTCGACCTGACCCGGTCATGACCGCGCCGCTTCTCGACATTGTCGACCTTAAGAAGCACTTCCTGGTGCGGCGAAGTGCCTTCGGGGCGCAGCGCGGCTGGGTCAGGGCGGTCGACGGCGTCACCTTCCAGGTTCGACCGGGAGAAACCCTGGGCCTAGTCGGCGAGAGCGGCTGCGGCAAGTCGACCGTCGCGCGCATTATCCTCAGGTTGATCGAGCCGACCTCGGGCGCGATCCGTTTCGACGGCGAGGATCTGCTGGCGCTTGAGGGAGAGGCGCTGCGTCGGCGGCGAGCCGATGTCCAGCTGATCTTCCAGGATCCCTACGGCTCTCTCGATCCGCGCCAGACCGTGGAGCAGATTGTCGGCGAGCCGCTGGTCATCCACGGCGTCGGCGGTCGTGCCGAGCGGCGGGACCGCGTGCTCGCCCTGATCGAGCGCGTCGGCCTGAGCGCCGAGCACCTCCGTCGGCATCCTCACGAATTCTCGGGCGGCCAGCGCCAGCGCATCGGCATCGCCCGCGCCCTCGCCCTCAATCCCAAGCTGGTCGTCTGCGACGAGGCCGTCTCGGCCCTCGACGTCTCGATCCAGGCACAGGTGGTGAACCTTCTGAAGCGCCTTCAGCGCGATGTCGGCTTGACCTATCTCTTCGTCGCTCATGACCTTGCGGTCGTCCGCCACATCTCGAACCGCGTCGCCGTCATGTATCTCGGGCGTATCGTCGAGCTGGCGCCGACCGCCGAGCTCTTCGCTCGGCCGCACCATCCCTATACCCAGGCGCTGCTCTCGGCGATTCCGCGCCCGAAGGCCGAAGTCCGGCGCTCCCGCGTGCTGCTGAGCGGCGACGTGCCAAGCCCGATGGCGCCGCCGTCGGGCTGCCGCTTCCACACCCGCTGTCCGCTTGCCGTCGACCGCTGCCGCATCGAGGATCCGCCGACCCAGGATCTAGGCGAGGGGCGGAGCGTCGCCTGTCACCTGGTGCGGCCTGGTGAAGCACCGCCCGACATCCGGAGAGCCCCATGACCTACGACCTGCTGCTGAAGGGCGGCCATGTGATCGATCCGGCTTCGGGCCGCGACGGCCCCGCCGATGTCGCGTTCAAGGCCGGCAAGGTTGCCGCCGTCGCCGACAAGATATCGGAGCCGGCGAAGGAGACTCGTTCGGCCGAGGGATTCTACGTCGTGCCCGGCCTGATCGACCTCCACACCCATGTCTATTGGGGCGGCACGATCTACGGCGTCGATCCCGACAAGCTCGGCCACGCCTCGGGCATGACCACGGCCGTCGATGCCGGAAGCGCCGGCGCCGGCAATTTCCGCGGCCTCGTCGATCTGCAGCAGTCGCGCACGCAGGTTCGCCTGCTCGCCTTCGTGAACCTGTCGTATCCCGGCATCTATACCGATCTCCGCGCCGTCAATGTCGGAGAGGCCGAGGAGATACGGCATCTCAACGTGCCGCATGTGGTCAAGACGCTGAAGACCTGGCCTGAGAAGGCGGTCGGCATCAAGATCCGCGTCGGCCGCTCGACCACCGGCGCGCTCGGCGCCATGCCGTTGCACCTCGCGATCAACGCCTCCGAGCAGGCCGGCAATGCGCCGGTCATGGTCCATATCGGCGCCGACATGCCGCCGAGACTCGAAGATATCCTTGACCCGCTGCGCAGGGGCGACATCGTCACCCATTGCTACACGCCGAAGATGAACAAGCCGCTGACCACCAAGGGCCAGCTCCGCGACTGCATGGTGGCGGGACGCGAGCGCGGCGTGATCATGGATGTCGGCCACGGCGCCGGCTCCTTCGGCTTCGATGTCTGCCGTACCATGCTGGAGCTGGGATTCGCACCGGACGTGATCTCCTCCGATGTGCATCTCTACTCGGCAGATGGCCCCGCCTATGACGTGCTCGTCACCATGTCGAAGTTCCTCTGCTTAGGTCTACCGCTGGTCGAGGTGATCCGCGCCGCCACGGCGGCGCCGGCGGCGGCGATGAAGCGGAGCGACATCGGCTCGCTTAAAGTCGGATCGGCCGGCGACGCCGCCCTGCTCAAGATCAGGAAGGGCCCGGTCGTCTATGTCGATGCGATCGGCGGCGAGATGAAGGCCGACCAGCGCCTGGTGCCCCGCGGCGTCGTGCTCCACGGCAAATGGTGGAGCGACGGGATGCCGCCCACGCTCAAGGGCGGGAAGTAGCGGCGCTCGTACCCCCTCTCCCCCGCCCTCGGCGGGAGAGGGGGCGACTTATCGGTTCCCCGTCACCGGCAACGGCTTGGCGCCCGATCCGTCCAGAGGCTTGCCGTCCGGCCCGGTCGGCTTGCGCTCGGTCTTGTCGACCTTGAACGGCGCCAGCTTGAACGGCGTCGGGTCGATGAAACGCGTGACCGCGTTGGTCATCATCTTGGTCAGCAGATTGTCGTAGTTGTCGACCGGCAGCGCGCCGACGAAGCACATCGAGCCGACCGACAGCACGGCGCCACCCGAGGGCGTCTCGAAGAAGGTGAGGTCGGAGCGCATCAGCTGCTCCTCCGTGCCCGGCCAGAACTGGCCGAGCCGGTCCTCATTTACCGGCCCATATTCGGGATGGCCCAGCACATGGCCTTCGGCGATCACCAGCGCGTTGCGCGGCGTGCCGAGGTGATAGTCGATGCGGTCGAGTTCGTGGCCGACGGCACCGCCGCCCATATGGCCGCGCTCGCCGATCTGGATGCCGCCGGTAAGCTGGTTCTCGATGCCTTTGCGCAGGAAGGCGACGCGCGGGTCCATGATCGCATCGGTCGTCTTGTAGGGGTGGCCGTTATAGGTGCCCTGCGCGGTGAAGCTGACGCCGACGAGCGTGTGCGAGCTGCGCCCGATACGCCGCCAGAGGCCACCGTAGCTGCCGTCGAAGGCGTGATAGCTCTCGCCGACTTCGGTCGCCCATACTCGCACGCCGCTCTCGGCGCGACGGACTTCCATCGCCCAGGGCGCCTGCTTGTGGAAGACCGCCTTCCAGTAGAAGCCGTTGCCGCCCAGGTAGAACAGCCGGCCGCCCTGGTCGAGGTAGTTCTTGAGCCCGTCCAGGGTCTCATCGGTGTGATATTCGGGATGCTGGCAGGTGATGATGAGCGAGTAGGGCTTGAGCAGGTCCGCGCCTTCGGCGTGGAGGTCGTGATCGGTGATGATGTCGTGCTCGAAGCCCTTCCGGTCGAGCCAGTCGACGATGTAGCTGTCGACATTGAGCCAGTAGGTGCCGGAGCCGATCTCGCTGCTCTTATCCAGCATGATGAAATGGTTGAAGCGCTTGTCGATCATCGGCCGCGCGCTGACCGCATGGGTCACGCCGCTGCCGTCGGAGTGGTAGTTGTAGGGCGAGAGGCCGAGCTCCGGATTCTCGTCAGGCTGCTGGGTCAGCGCGCCCCACTTCTCGGCGCGTTCGCGGTTCTGCTTGCCGAAGCCGGGCCGCACGAAATTGCTGTAGACGTGATAGGTTATCGTCGGCAGCAGGATTGCGATCTTCGCCTTCTTCGCGCCGTCGGCCGGACGCAAGAAGAACGGCACGTTGTCGAAGCCGTTCGCATTCTTCAGATGCACGCAGTACATGCCGGACGGCCAGTCGCGCGGGATTTTGATGTCGAGCGATTTCTCCCAGCCGACGTCGCCGAGATCGTCGTCATGGAAATGGATGGCGCCGTATTCCTCGGGCAGATGCACCCAACGGTGCTCGCGCCCCGACCAGTTGGCACCGGTCATGGCGCGATCGGGCAGGTTCTCGATGACGCCGTTGAAGCGGTGCGGGCCGACATCCTCGAGATCGAAGGTCGGGATGCCGATCGAGAAGTCCCAGCAAGCGAGAAGCCGTTGCGGCTTGTTCTTGGGCACCGCGCCCTTCTGAGCCGCCACCGCCGCTTTCGCATCCGTGCCGGTCCAGATCGTCGGCCGCTCGATCTTGCCGTTGTAGTGAGAGGTCGGCTTCGCCTTGGTTGGAAGGGCCGCGATGACGGCCGAGCCGGAGCCGAGCCTCGGCGCTGCGGAAAGCGCGATCGACATCTCGCCGTCGTCGTCAAAGCCCGGATGGCCTTCGCGGGGCTTCTGGCCGATGGTCAACTTCTTGGCGCCGCCATCGACGACCAGCCAGAGGTCGTACCAGGCGCGCTCGACCAGGGTCTTGCCGGTTGAGATGCTGACGGTGCGGCCGGCGGCGATCACGGTAGCGACGGCGCCGTCGCGGTCGATCGCGAGCTGGATCTGCGTGCCATCGGCGCCGGTCCAGGAGAAGACGCCTTGGTGCCCCGTCTTCGGCGTCGTCGGCCAGATGGTGACGGCGAGGGTAAGGCTGTTCCCGGCAGCGCTAAGATCGAGCGAGGGGATCGCGCCCCAGGATCCGAGATGGGTCGTCTGCTCCTTGCCGGGATGCGATCCGTCGGTCGGATGCGGCATCTTCACTTCGCGATAGCCCGGCCCCTTCGGGTTCGGGTCTCCGCAGAAGACGCGTGCGATCCGCGTCTCGAACGCCGCGTCGTTCTTGCTGCCGACCCGCAAGGTAAGTGTGTCGCCGGGCTTGACGCTCCAGCGATCGAAGTAGCCGAGCAACGGATACACGGTGTCCCCCAGCAGAGTGGTCGCGTTCCGAAAGGAAAACGGCCGGCTTGAAGAAAATCAAGGCCGGGCGCCGGAACTTGAAACGTCAGCGCCCCAGGGCTGCGACCACGTCCCCGGTCTGCCATACCTGGCCGAAGACGCGGGCGAAGCCGGAGAGCGCGGCGCAGTGGTGATGCTCGAAGAAGGTCGCCGAGGCGTCCTCGGCAATGATGACGTTGAAGCCGCGGTCGGCAGCGTCCCGAGAGGTGGTCTCGACGCACATGTCGGTCGCCATGCCGGTGACGACCAAGGTCTCGACGCCCATGTTGCGCAGCATCCATTCGATGCCGGTCGAGTTGAAGGCGCTCGAGGTGTTCTTGTCGATGACAAGCTCGCCCGGCTGGGGGCTCAGCGCCTCGATCACCTCATGCTCGAAGCTGCCCTTGCTCCAAAGCGTCGGCGTGTTGGTGGCGACCACCGAGTCGGAGTCGCGCCGGCGGCGCCGGGCAATCATGTCGCTGCCGTCGGGGAGCAGGGGCCCGTGGCGCGTGTAGAGCACCTTGCGGCCGGCGCGGCGGAATGCGGCGAGCAGGCGTTTGGCATTCGGGATCACTGTGTCCATCAGCCGCGGCACGTAGTAGCCGGCGATCTCCGGGTAGCGCAGCGACAGCATCTGCGCCACGCCGGCATCGGGGTTGCAGCCGTAGTTCTGCATGTCGATCACGATCAGGGCCGACTTCTGCCAGTCGACCACGAAGCTCGGCCATGGCATGTGCCAGCCCGGCAGCGTTTCCGGCGAGTCGATCGGCTTCGGCTCGGTCATCGGCAGGTCCTCCCGCGGTCATGCTAGGCTGAATACCTGCCTTCGTCATTGCCCGAGGTTTGCCATGTCCGATCTGCTGGCGCTGTCCGCGACCGACGCCGCGCGCCTGATCCGCCAGAAGAAGCTGTCGCCGGTCGAGTATGTGAAGACCATCGTCGAGGCGGTCCAGCGGTCTCAGTCGGTGCTCAACGCCTTCACCGTGGTGACGGCAGAGGCCGCGCTCGAACAGGCACGCATTGCGGAAGGCGCGGTGATGGCGCGTACCGCGCTGGGTCCGCTGCACGGCATCCCGGTCAGCATCAAGGACCTGGTCGACACTGCGGGGATCGAGACCTTCTACGGCTCGGCCGTACACAAGGGCCATGTGCCGACCAAGGACGCGACCACGGTTCAGCGCCTCAAGGAGGCCGGCGGCATCCTCATCGGCAAGACGACAACGCCGGAATATGGCCACAAGGGCCTGACTGACGGACCCTCCTTCGGCGTCACGCGCAACCCGTGGAACCTTGAATACTCGCCGGGCGGGTCATCAGGCGGCGCGGCCGCGCATGTCGCCGCCGGCTTGGGGCCGCTGGCGCTGGGCACCGACGGCGCCGGCTCGATCCGGCTCCCGGCCTCCGCCTCCGGCATCGTCGGCTTGAAGCCGACGCGCGGCGCGGTCGCGCATGGCTATGCGCCGGATGTGATCTCCAGCATCTCCTATTCGGGCCCGATGACGCGGACGGTCGCCGATGCGGCGCTGATGTTCGATGTGCTCGCCGGCCCCGAGCCGGATGATCCGTGGAGCCTCGGCGGCCTGCTTGCGCCGGTCTCGGCCGGGCTCATGGGCAACCGGATTGCCGGCGTGAAGATCGGCTACATCCCCCGGATGGCCAATCCTGATGTCGACAACGAAGTGAAGGCTGCGACCGAGGCGGCGCTAGAGACGCTCGCCGATCTCGGCGCCGAGGTCGAGGAGGTTACCGACAAGATCGACTGGATCGAGGAGGATGGCCGGATTCTCATGCGCACCGGCATGTGGACCAAGAGCCGGCACGACCTCGAACGCTGGGGCAACCAGCTCGACTCCTCCTATCGCGATTTCCTCGAGGATGGCCGCAAGGTCTCGATGGAGCGGCTGCGTGAGGCGGAGAGCGCGCGCACGCGGCTCTATCAGGCCGTCCAGCGCCTGTTCGGCCGTTACGACCTGCTGGCTTCGCCGAGCCTCGTGGTGCCGGCGCTGAAAGCAAGCCACCACGCCTCGCGCGACCAGGTGATCGTCAACGGCAAGCCGCAGGGTTTTACACGTACCGGCTTCAGTTCCTACCTCTACGCTTTCAACCTGACCGGCCATCCGGCGATCAGCATCCCGAATGGCTGGAACGCCGCGGGCCTACCGATCGGCTTCCAGGTGATCGGCCGTTGGTGGGCCGACCGCGACCTGCTGCGCATCGCGGCGATGCTCGAGGTCGCGCGCCCCTGGTCGCAGCGCCGCCCGCCGCATTGGGGCGGGGTGAAGTAGTCAGACCTCGATGATCTCGGGAGCGGGACGCGCGGCGAGCCAGCGAGACGCCGCCTGAGCCGCCTCGGCCGCCGCCGTAGCGGCGCCGCGGCTCAGACCTGCCAGGAGATGCGCAGCGAAAGTATCGCCGGCACCGACCGTGATCTGCCCATCCGGTGCGCGCGGCCCCGAGGGTACGGAGACTTCGCCGCCCGAGGTTACGACCGTGATCGGCGAAGGTCCGTCGGTGACGATCAGTCCTTCCGCCTGTCCTCCCGTGGTCGCCAGCGCGCGCGTCCAGAGTTCGCGCGGCGCCTCGTCGGTGTCGGAGCGCGAGACGACGACATGCGTACCGGGATAGCGGCCGGTACGGTCGCGAAGCGGTAGCTGCACGAGGATCGGGGCACCATCGCGGACGGATGCCGTGGCCGAAATCGGCACCCAGCAATTGACATAGGCGCCGTCGAAGTCGCGGCGGTCGGGCAGGGACGGCAAAGGCCGGGCGGCGTTGCCGAAGACCAGCGTGCGCTCGCCGTCGGGGTCGACCAGGATGTCATAGGAGTGCGTTCGCGGCATGCGTGTGCAGGCGCTCATGTCGACACCGAGGCCGCGAAACCGGCCGAAGAGGATGTTTCCGACCTCATCCTCGCCCAGCGCACAGGCAAGCGTGACCTCGTGTCCGGCGGCGCGCAGCGCATTGGCCGCGTACCAGCCGGCGCCGCCGATCTGCGTGGCGAGCCCGGTGCGCATATGCCGCGCGCCGGGGCGCAGCTTCTCCGCCAGGGTCCAGATGCGATCGGCGTTGACGCTGGCGACGACGAGGAAACGCGCCATCGTTGTCCGGTCAGGCCCTTGTCACAAGCACGTCGTCGAGCACCAGGTGGTCGACTGCCATGCACATGAAGCAGTCGACCGCGTCCTTCGGCGTCTCGACGATCGGGCCCTGGAGGTTGAAGCTTGTGTTGAGGATCGCCGGCACGCCCGTTGCCGCTCCCACGCGCTCGACGATCTCGTAGACATACGGCTCCTGGTGTCGGCGGATCAGCTGCGGGCGCGTCGTGAAGTCGACATGCGCGACCGCCGACATGCGCTCGCGCCATTCCGGCCGGATGGTGGCGCTGGTGTTCATGTAGGCGGACTCGTCGATGACCTGCTCTAAGATCTCCTCCGCACGCTCGCGCAGGATAATCGGCGCAAAGGGCCGATACCACTCGCGCCGCTTGATCGCGTTGAGCCGGTCGCGCCCGCCGGGAAGATCGGCGCGGGCAAGGAGGCTGCGATGGCCGAGCGCGCGGGGACCGGCCTCGCTGCCCTGGCGGAACATCGCGACGATCTTGCCGGCCGCGATCAGCTCGGCGACGCGTGCGGCGTCGACGGGCGCGGTCGAGAGGCCGGGCGCAGAGGCGACCGCCGCGTCGATCTCGTCGCGGCGGTAGCGCGGGCCGGTATAGGGAGAGAAGGGCGTCGGCGGGCGGCGGGCGGCGGGCGAGGAGGCATAGTAGGCGGCCAGAGCCACGCCGGCGGCGATGCCGGCGTCGTTGGCGAAGGGCGGCACATACAGGCGCTTGAACGGGCTCCGCGTGAAGGCATGGCTCGTCGCGATGCAGTTGAGCGCGCGCCCGCCCGCATAGCAGAGGTTCTCCAGCGGCGCGAACTTGGCGGCAAGCCGCATCGCGGAGATCAGGTCCTCGTTGGTCCAATGCTGGAGCGCCGCGGCCACCGCCTGGGACTCCGCCGAGCGGGTGTCGCTGAGATCCTGTCCCCAGTTATACGTGCCGCCGAAGCGGTACTGCTCCGTCATGTTGTCGAGCACGACCGGCAGCGAGATGTCGGCATAGATCTGGCGGCGGATGTCGGGATCCTCGCGGCCATAGGCGGCGAGCGCCATGATCTTGCCGGGACCGGTGCTCGGATACATGTGCGACCAGGGCGCGATCTCCGAGCCCTCTTTTCGGATCATCTTGAAGTTGTTGACGCAGACGCCCTCCCAGAACATCGGCGTGTTCAGCGGCCGGGACAGGCTGACGACCTTCTGAAGCTGCATGCCCTGGGCGAAGAAGATCGAGAAGTTCACGTCGTCGCCGCGCGCGTCGACGATCAGGATCGTCGCATTGTCGAAAGGCGAGGTGAAATAGGCGCTGCAGGCATGGGCGACGTGATGGTTCACGGCGCAGGCGTCAATGTCGCGGCCGAGCAGGTGCGTCTTGTAGAAGATCGGTGCAAATGCGCCGATCGTGCTCGGTACTTGAATCGGCGTGATCGGCGGGGATGTCCCTGTTGATGTTGAAATAGGAGGACAGGCGTTGCCCGCCTTGAGCCTTTAGGCTCGGGGTGCTGAATCCACGAAGGAGAGCAACGCCATGATGAACACTACCACACGCTCACCGATCTCGCTGGCGCCAGGCCTTGAAGCGGCTTGGCAAGACATGAACGGATCGTTCGAACGCTTCTGTCTGTCGGC
>VGEN01000125.1 GCA_016869285.1 Alphaproteobacteria bacterium | reverse complement strand
GCCGCCGTTTGCCCGGATGCCGCTCTCATCCGCTTGCTCGCCGGCGCGCTTCGACCCGCCGCTCCATGACCGACGGGGCCGATGCCCCGAAAACACCCGTTCCCTCAATCCCAAACCAATAACCCGACACCCGACAAACCAACCCGCGATGAAAAAGGCGCAACGACAAAGCATGCCATCTGATCGCCTTCCATCGCCGCAATTCAAATCATGCTCGCCCGTGAATAGGCCGGGTGAGGTTGGCGGCCAGCTGCATTACCTTATGCAAACTGCTCTGGAAAGGTCATCCCGTCGCCGCCCTCATTTCCTCCGGTAGCACGGCGCCGAGGAGGCGTCCGACCTACTTCACCGCTTCGTCCGGATAGGTGCCCCAGAACTCGCTGCGCTTGAGCCAGCCCTTGTAGCCGCCGATCTCGGCGCGGCACCAGGTCTCGCGGCATTCGAGCAGGCGGCCGACGATGCCGGGCTCGGCCATCGCCACGGTCGAGGCGTCATCCTTGCGATCGGCGCGGAGCTTGCGCGTCTCGCCGGTGATCAGGAGCGTGCGCCGGCCGGTGAGGAAACTCGACTGCACCCAGCCGACCGAGCCCTGGTGATCGCGGATCTTCCGCCAGGTGTCGAATTCCTGGATCACCTCGACCGGGAGCGAGCGCTTGGTCAGCACCCACTCGATCGGATAGCGGGTGCCGGGGCCGGTGCGCAGGTTCACCTCGCCCGAGCGCAGCGAGACGAAGCGCGGCACCGGCAGGCCGCTCTCCTTGGCGACGGCCGGGCGCAGATCGAGGGCGGGGAAACCGAGCAGAAGCAGGGTTAGGAGGACGGCTTGTCGACGCGTCATGCCGGTCCTGAAGGACGCCCGTTCACGGCCCCTGTTTAGGTGCGGAGAGCCTTCCGGGTCAAGGATTTGCACCCGGAAGGCTCGGGTTTTCCGGCTGGAAACCGGCGGATGCACGGATATAGTCTCGGGCCAAAGGGCGGGCGAGAGGCCGATGGGCGTCTGGGAGGACTTTGGGTGGGAGCTGGATGCCTGGGGCAAGGCGGGGCGGCTGGCGACGCTGTGGTGGCGGGACGACGACGCGGTGGCGCCGAGCGCCGCCCTCGACCGTCTGAACACGCTCGGCCGCGCCCATCGGGTGATCCCGGCGCTGGCGGTGGTGCCGAGGACCGCCGAGCCGGCCTTGCCCGGCGAGGCGCTGCTGCAGCACGGCTATGCCCATACCAATCACGGCGTGAAGAAGAAGGCCGAGCTCGGCGCCGATCGTCCGGCGGCGACCGTCGCCGGCGAGCTCGCCAGCGGGCGGCGGCGTCTCCTCGATCTCTTCGCCGGACGCGTGCTGCCGGTGCTGGCGCCGCCCTGGAACCGGATCGCGCCCGAGGTGGTCGCGCTGCTGCCGGGTCTCGGCTTCCGCGGCCTCTCGACCTACAGGCCGCGCGAGCGAGCGGAAGCGGCGCCCGGCCTCCTCCAGGTCAACACCCATGCCGATATCATCGACTGGCGCGAGCGCCGCTTTGTCGGCGACGAGGTCGCGCTCGGCGCCCTCATCGGACATCTCGCCGATCGGCGGGAGGGCGGCGCCGATGCAGCGGAGCCGACCGGCGTGCTCACCCATCACCTCGTCCATGACGCGCCGGCCTGGAGCTTCCTCGACAGGCTCTTCACCGTCACGCGCGCGCATCCCGCCATCCGCTGGCTGACACCGGCCCAAGCCTTCGGACTCGCTCCTGCATGACCGAGCATCGCTACCCGACCAAAGCCATGGCCGGCGACTATGCGCGAGCCGCCTTCGGCCTAGCGCTGACCGGGCTTCCGATCCTGATGGCGCCGCCGGGCTCGGCCGTCCTTTACGTGCTAGGGCCTTTCGCGCTGCTCTTCGCCATCTTCGGCGCGCGCACCTGGCTTCGCCATCGCACGCTGGTCGAGACCGACGAGCAGAGGGTCGTCGTTCTGGGTTTGTGGAGAGGCGAGCTCGCCTGGTCGGCGCTCGAAGAGGTGAAGCTCAACTACTACTCGACCAAGCGCGACCGCAGCCAGGGCTGGATGCAGCTCGTGCTGCGCGGACCCTCAGGCAAGCTCCGCTTCGACTCGACGCTCGATGGCTTCCCCGAGGTCGCGCGCCGCGCCTACACGACCGCGCGCGCCAAGGGGCTCGAGCTTTCGGAGGCGTCGATCTCGAATTTCGCGGCGCTCGGCTTCGAGCCGCCGAAGACGCAGGTTTGATCGCGCCGCGACGATGACACCGCTCCTCCGCGTCAACGACCTCAAGATCGTCTTCGATCTGCCGGAAGGCCAGCTCGCCGCCGTCGACGGCGTGAGCTTCCGCGTGCGCTACGGCCAGACCACGGCGCTGGTGGGCGAGTCCGGTTCCGGCAAGACCGTCGTCTCCCAGGCGATCATGAACATCCTGCCCAAGGCGGCGCGCGTCGCCTCGGGGCAGATCCTCTTCGCCGACCCCGAGAAGAGCGGCGCGGTCAACGACATCGCTCACATGCCGGCAGACAGCCGAGGCATGCGCGCGATCCGCGGCGGGCGCATCTCGATCATCTTCCAGGAGCCGATGACCTCGCTCTCGGCGCTGCACACGATCGGCGACCAGATCGCCGAGACGATGGAGCTGCACAAGCCGGTGAGCCGCGCCGAAGCGCTGGAGGCGACGCGCGAGACCTTGCGCCTCGTCGGCTTCCCTGACCCCAAGAAGGCGATCAACACCTATCCCTTCGAGCTTTCCGGCGGGCTCCGCCAGCGCGCGATGATCGCGATGGCGCTGATCTGCCGCCCGGCGCTCCTGATCGCCGACGAGCCGACGACCGCGCTCGACGTCACCATCCAGGCGCAGATCCTGAAGCTGATCGCCGACCTCCAGAAGGAGCTCGGCATGGCGGTTCTGGTGATCACGCACGATCTCGGCGTCGTCGCCAACATCGCCCAGGAAGTCGTGGTGATGTATCGCGGGCGCGTCATGGAGTCGGGCACGGTCGAGGACATATTCCGCGCGCCCGAGCATCCCTATCTGCGGGCGCTGATGCGCGCGGTGCCGCGCTTCGGCATGGAGCCGGGCGAGCGGCTCGTGCCCTTGCGCGAGATCAAGAGCGACCGCATGCGGCTGATGGATGCCAAGGCCGAGTGGCCCGAGGGCGCCGACGCGGCAGGGCCGCTGCTCGCCGTCCGGGGCGTCGGCAAGCGCTTCCGCATCCGGAAGTCCGCCTGGTTCGGCGCCAAAGGGGCGGGCGAGGTGCTTGCCGTCGACGATGTCTCCTTCGAGGTCAAGCGCGGCGAGTGTCTCGGCCTCGTCGGCGAGTCGGGCTGCGGCAAGACCACACTCTCCAAGATCCTGCTGCGCGCCCTGACGCCTGACACCGGCGAGGTCGTCTTCAACGATCGCGGCACGCCGGTCGACATGCTGGCGCTTCGGGGCGACGCGCTCGTGACGTTCCGCAAGAAGATGCAGTACGTGTTCCAGGACCCGTTCGGGTCCCTGAACCCGCGCATGACGGTCTATGACATCATCGCCGAGCCGCTCCTGATCCACGGCATGACCGACGAGGGCGAGCGTGCCGAACGGGTCAAGGAGCTGATGCGGCTGGTCGGCCTCGACGTCCGCTTCCTCAAGCGCTACCCGCACAGCTTCTCCGGCGGCCAGCGCCAGCGCATCTGTATCGCGCGCGCGCTCGCGCTTCGGCCCGACCTGTTGATCTGCGACGAGCCGGTCTCGGCCCTCGACGTCTCGATCCAGGCGCAGATCCTGAACCTGCTCAAGGACCTTCAGCAGCAGCTCGGCCTCACCTACCTCTTCATCAGCCACAACCTCGCCGTCGTCGACTATGTCGCGCACCGCATTGCCGTGATGTGCGCGGGCCGGCTGGTCGAGATCGCGCCGCGCGAGATGCTGTTCAAGAACCCGATCCATCCCTACACCAGGGCGCTGCTCTCGGCCGTCCCGGAGCCCGACCTCGAGCGCAAGCTCGACTTCGCCCATGTCATCGACTCCAAGGCCTCGGTGCCCGCGGCCTGGCCGGAGCCGTTCCGGATCGCCGGCGAGTCGCGCCCGCGTCTGATCGATATCGGCGGCGGGCATTATGTCCGTGCCAGCGCCGTTCCCGATCTCAAGGAGGTGGCGTGATGCGCCTCGTCTTTGCCGCGCTCCTTGCGCTCGCCGCCTTCGCCGCCTCGGCCCAGCCCTATCGCGAGACGCCGATCTTTCTCGATGCCGTTTCCCAGGGTCGGCTGCCGCCGGTCGCGGAGCGGCTGCCGCAGCGTCCGGATGTAGCCGCGCTCTATCCGTTCCAGAGTCTCGGCAAGCAGGGCGGCTCCTGGCGCATGATCGTCGGCGGTGCCTCGGACACGCGCTTCGCCGTGGTCTACGGCTATGCGCGGCTGATCGGCCATGACGCGAGCTTCAGGCTGGTTCCCGACATCGCCGAGAAGGTCGAGGTCGAAGGCGAGCGCCGCTTCACCATCCATCTTCGGCCGGGCCACCGCTGGTCGAACGGACATCCCTTCACGACCGAGGATTTCCGCTACAACTGGGAGGACGTCTTCGGCAATGCGCGGCTCCGGCCGTCGGGCCTGCCGATCGAGCTTCTGGTCGATGGCGAGCGGCCGATCTTCGACATCCTCTCGCCGACGGTCGTGCGCTACACTTGGTCGAAGCCGAATCCTGCCTTCCTCCCCGCGCTTGCCGGTCCCAGGCCGCTCGAGATCTTCGCGCCGGCGCATTATCTCAGGCAGTTCCACGAGAAGTATGCGCCGCCGGCCGAGCTCGAGAAGAAGGTTCGCGACGAGCGCCTGCGCAACTGGGCGGTGCTGCACAACCGCCGCGACAACCAGTACCGGCTCGACAACCCCGACATGCCGACCCTCCAGCCCTGGATGCTGGCGACGGCGCCGCCCTCCGACCGCTTCGTCTTCAGGCGCAATCCCTACTATCACCGCGTCGACACGGAGGGCCGCCAGCTTCCCTATCTCGACGAGCTGGTCATGTCGGTCGCCGATTCGAAGATCGTGCCGCTCAAGACCGGCGCCGGCGAAGCCGATCTGCAGGCCCGCTATCTCCGCTTCGACAACTACACCTTCCTCAAGGAAGGCGAGCAGCGGAACGGCTACAAGGTCAGGCTGTGGCGGACGGTGCGCGGCGCCGACCAGGCGATCTTGCCCAACCTCAACGTCAACGACCCGGTATGGAAAGCGCTGCTGCGCGACGTGCGCTTCCGCCGCGCGCTGTCGCTCGGCATCAACCGGCGCGAGATCAACCAGGTCATCTATTACGGGCTCGGTATCGAGGGGAACAACACGGCTCTGCCGGGCGCGCCGCTCTACGATGCCGATCTCCGCAGGCGCTGGACGAGGTTCGACCTCAAGGCCGCCAACGCGCTGCTCGACGAGATCGGCCTGACCAAGCGCGACCATCGCGGCCTGCGCCTGCTTCCCGACGGCCGCTCGATGAAGATCGTGGTCGAGACCGCAGGAGAGTCGACCGAGCAGACCGACATCCTCGAGCTGATCCACGATTCCTGGCTCGAGCTCGGCATCAAGATCTTCCCGAAGGGCCTGCAGCGCGACGTCCTGCGCAACCGCATCTTTGCCGGCGAGACCGTCATGTGCATCTGGTTCGGCTCGGAGTTCGGGCTCATCGACGCCAACACCAATCCGAAGGAATTCGCCGTCTCCGATCAGCAGCAGCTGCAGTGGCCGAAATGGGGCCAGCATCGCGAGACCAAGGGCAAGTCGGGCGAGCCGGTCAACATGGCGGAAGCGAAGGAGCTGCAGGCGCTCGAGCAAGCCTGGGCTTCGACCGACGACAGGGCCGAGCGCACGCGCATCTGGAAGCGCATCCTCGAGATACATGCCGACCAGCAATTCACCATCGGCATCGTCGCCGGAGCGTTGCAGCCCGTGGTGATCGCCAAGTCGTTCAAGAACGTGCCGACCGACGGCACCTTCAACTGGGAGCCGGGCGCGCATTTCGGCATGTACCGTCCGGACACCTTCTACATCGGCGATTCGAACGTGGCGGAGGCGAATTAGGCCGATGTTCGGCTATGTCATCCATCGCATCCTGGTGATGATCCCGACGCTGATCGCGATCAGCGCCATCACCTTCCTGATCATGCAGCTGCCGCCGGGCGACTTCCTGTCGACGCACATCGCCGAGCTGCAGAGCCAGGGCGAGTCCGTCGACATGGCGAAGATCGAGTTCCTGCGCGAGCAATACGGGCTCGACCGCACGCCGGTGGAGCAGTACTTCCGCTGGCTCTTCGGCATGCTGCAGGGCGATTTCGGCTATTCCTTCGAGTTCCAGCTGCCGGTGACCAAGGTGGTCGGCGACAAGCTCTGGCTCACCATCATCGTCTCGGTGGCCACCATCGTCTTCACCTGGGTCGTCAGCTTCCCGATCGCCATCTACTCGGCGACGCACCAGTATTCCTGGACCGATCACGGGCTCACGCTTCTGGGCTTCCTCGGCCTGGCGACGCCGAACTTCCTGCTGGCGCTGGTGCTGCTCTACTTCGCCAACGTCGTCTTCGGCACCTCGATCGGCGGCCTGATGGACGACCGCTTCCTCGATGCGCCGTGGAGCTGGGACAAGTTCATGTCGATCCTGGCGCATCTCTGGGTGCCGACGCTGGTGATCGGCGCCTCGGGCACCGCCGGCATGATCCGGCGGCTGCGCGCCAACCTGCTCGACGAGCTGCAGAAGCAGTACTTCGTGACCGCACGAGCCAAAGGCATGCCGCCCTTCCGCGCGCTGGTGAAGTATCCGCTGCGCATGTCGCTGAACCCCTTCATCAGCGACATCGGCGGCATCCTGCCCTCGATCATCTCGGGCGCGGCGGTCGTCTCGATCGTCATGAACCTGCCGACGACGGGGCCGATGCTGCTGCGCGCGCTCCAGGCGCAGGACACCTATCTCGCCGGCTCCTTCCTGATGTTCCTTGCGGTGCTGACCGTGATCGGCGTCTTCCTTTCCGATCTGGCCTTGGCGGCGCTCGATCCGCGCATCCGGCTCCAGGGCGGGACGACGCGATGACGACACAGCAGCCGCTCGAGCATTTCGTCAGCCGGGCCCCGTTCAACCCGGCGACCGACGAGGCGCTGACGCCGGCGCAAGAGCGCTACTACATGGCGTCCCAGTGGCAGATGGTGTGGCGAAAGCTCCGCCGGCACCATCTCGCCGTCGTCTCCGGCATCATCCTGATCGCTGCTTACGCCTCGATCCTCATCACCGAGATGCTGGCGCCTTACGCGCTGGCGACGCGCCACACCGATCACCTCTTCGCGCCGCCGCAGGAGGTCCGCTTCTTCCATGAGGGCAAGCTCGTCGGGCCTTTCGTCTACGGCTACAGCTACCGCCTCAACATGGAGAACCTCAAGCGCGAGTATGTCGACGACCGCAGCAAGGTGCAGAAGCTCCGCTTCTTCTGCTTGGGCGACGAGTACAATTTCTGGGGCCTGATCCCGATGTCGTTCCATGTCGTCTGCCCGGCGGAAGGCGGCGAGTTCTTCTGGCTCGGCACCGACCGGCTCGGCCGCGACATGCTCTCGCGCATCCTCTACGGCACACGCATATCGCTGACCGTCGGGCTGATCGGCATCACCATCTCCTTCGTGCTCGGTATCGTCCTTGGCGGGCTTGCCGGCTACTACTGCGGCTGGACCGACGCGATCGTCCAGCGCGTGATCGAATGCATCCGTTCCTTTCCGGAGCTGCCGCTGTGGATGGCGCTCTCCGCAGCGCTCCCGGTCGACTGGAGCCCGGTGCTGATCTATTTCGGCATCACCATCATCTTGGGCCTGCTCGACTGGACCGGCCTCGCGCGTTCGGTGCGCTCGAAGCTGCTGGCGCTCCGCGAGGAGGATTTCTGCACCGCCGCCGTGCTGATGGGCGCCAAGCCGAGCCGCGTGATCTTCCGCCACCTGATGCCGAGCTTCACCAGCCACCTGATCGCCTCCGCGACCCTCTCGATCCCCGGCATGATCCTGGGCGAGACGGCGCTGTCGTTCCTGGGCTTGGGATTGCGCCCGCCGATCACGAGCTGGGGCGTGCTCTTGAACGAGGCGCAGAACATCAACGTGGTGGCGCTCTACCCCTGGCTGATGATCCCGGTGATCCCGGTCATCGTCACGGTCCTCGCCTTCAACTTCCTCGGCGACGGTCTCAGAGACGCGGCAGACCCGTACAAGTAGCTAAGGCCGTCCCGCCTCCCTGAGCGGCTTCGTCAGCAGGCCGGCGATGCCGCCGGCGACCGTCATCGAGGCGACGAGGCCGATGGTTCCGGCGACGCCGAGGGCCGGCAGCGCAAAGCCGGCGAGCGCGCCTCCGATCGGGCGGCCGGACTGCATCAGCATACGCAGCAGCGCGAAGGCACGGCCGCGCATCGCCTCGGGGATGATCGCCATCCGGAGCGTCTGCGCCCAGGGTGTGAGCGGCGCGGCGGCCGCGCCCCAGAGGAAGAAGAGAATGCCGGCCGTGACCGGCTCCGGCGCCAGGATGAAGACGAGCAGCAGCGCGCCCGAGACGGTCTGCGCGAGCGCGATGCCGAGGCCGAGCCGCACGCGGCCGCCGAGCTGGCCGACGACGAGAGTCGCCCCGACCGAGCCGATGAAGCTGATGCTGAGCAGGAGGCCGTAGAGCTCGGGCCCGCCGCCGAGCTTCTGCTCGACCAGGATCGGCAGCCATACCGGCACGCTGCCGGTGCCGATGTTGTAGACGAGGAACATGAAGGTGGTCGCGACCAGCACCGGGCTGCCGAAGAGGAGCCGGACCGCATCGCCGATCGGTGCCGCCGCCCGCTTCGTCGGCACCGGCAGCGCCACCTTGAGCCGGAACAGCACGAGGGCGAAGAGAAGATATCCGGCGACATCCAGCGTCACCGTCGCAGGTGCGCCGATGGCGGCGACGAGCAGACCGGCCAGCGCCGGGCCGAGGACGCCGCCGATCGAGTAGCCCAGCGTCTCCAGCGCATTCGCCGTCGCCAGATGCTCCTTCGGCACCAGCGACAGAATCATCGTCGGCGTACCGGCAAGCGAGATCATCATGAGCAGGCCGTGCACCGCGGCGGCGAGATAGACGTGCCAGACCTCGAGCGACCCCAGCAGATGCAACACCGGCACCAGCGCGATCGCGAGCCCGCGTGTCAGATTGTCGAGGGTCATCACCAGACGGCGGTCGAAACGGTCGAGCAGCCAGCCGGCGAGGAAGCCGCCGACCACGATCGGCCCGGTGAAGCAGAGCATGAGAAGGCCCAGCGCCTCCGCCGAGCCGGTCTTCTCATAGACGAACCAGACGAAAGCGACGCGCGTCAACTCGTCGCCGATCACCGAGACGAGAAATCCCAGCCCGAAGCGGCGGAAGGGCGGATTCCGGAGCAGCACGCCGTAGGGATTGGCCATCGCGCCCGAGCATAGGCGGGCGGACCTGCCACCCTCATGTCAGGTATCGGCTGGCACGAGTCCGGGCGAGCCGGCTATGAAGAAGAGGTCCCCTCCCTAGCCCTCCCCCGCCTCCGGCGGGAGAGGGGACTCGAAATCGTGTTCCCTCTCCCTGCGGAGCAGGGGGAGGGCTAGGGAGCGGACCTCCAGTGCCCTCGATCCATCCGGACCCGCCCATGCCCCGCTTCAAGACGCTCGACGATCTCCAGATGACGGGAAAGCGCGTGCTGGTACGCGCCGATCTCAACGTGCCGATGAAGGACGGCAGGGTCACCGACACGACGCGGATCGATCGCCTGGCGCCGACCCTGACCGAGCTCGCGGGCAAGGGTGCGCGCGTCGTCGTGCTCTCCCATTTCGGCCGACCGAAAGGCGGGCCGGACGAGGCGAACTCGCTGAAGCATCTGGTCGCGCCCCTGTCCAAGGCGCTCGGCAGGCAGGTGGCCTTCGCCTCCGACTGCATCGGGCCCGACGCGGAGAAGATCGTCGCCGGCTTGAAGGACGGCGACATCGCGCTCCTCGAGAACCTTCGCTTCCACAAGGGCGAGGAGGCGAACGATGCCGACTTTGCCGATGCGTTGGCAAAGCTCGGCGATCTCTATGTCGACGATGCCTTCTCCGCCGCGCACCGCGCCCATGCCTCGATCGACGCGCTGGCGAAGCGCCGTCCGGCGGCGGCGGGGCGGCTGATGCAGGCGGAGCTGGAAGCGCTGTCGAAGGGCCTTGAGAATCCGCAGCGCCCGCTTGCCGCCATCGTCGGCGGCGCCAAGGTCTCGACCAAGCTCGACCTGCTCGGCAACCTCGTCGGCAAGGTCGATGTGCTGGCGATCGGCGGCGGCATGGCCAACACCTTCCTCGCCGCCAAAGGTGTCGCCATCGGCAGGTCGCTGGCTGAGCGCGACATGGCCGAGACCGCGCGCGAGATCATGAAGAAGGCCGAGGCACGGAACTGCCGAATCGTGCTGCCGGTCGATGCGGTGGTCGCCGCCGAGCTCAAGGACGGCGTTGCGACGATGACCGTCGCGATCGAGGCGGTGCCGGCCGACCGGATGATCCTCGATGTCGGGCCGAAGAGCGCGGAGGCGCTCGCGAAGCTGCTGGCCGAATGCAGGACGCTGGTGTGGAACGGCCCGCTCGGCGCCTTCGAGACCAAGCCCTTCGATGCGGCGACGGCGAGGGTGGCGCGCGCCGCAGCCGACCTGACCCAGGCCGGCAGGCTCAATTCGGTCGGCGGCGGCGGCGACACGGCGGCGGCGCTGGCGGCAGCCGGCGTCGAGGACCGCTTCAGCTATGTCTCGACCGCCGGCGGCGCCTTCCTCGAATGGCTCGAAGGCAAGACCTTGCCGGGCGTCGCCGCGCTGATGCAGGGTTGAGCTGGCGCGCCCATCGGCGCCTGGAGCCGGATGGACATCGCGGATCTGCTGTCGTTCAAGTCGCTGGTGGCGGTTACGGTCTTCGCGGTTCTGGCGGCGGCCGAACGGCTGCGGCCGGCGGCACGACGCCTGCCGGACGAGAGCAGGGTGGCGCGCAACCTCGGGCTCTGGGTCGTCAATGCCGGCGTCTCGGTCGCCTTCGTCATTCCGATCTCGGCCGCTGCCGCAGGCATCGACCATGGGCTACGCCCGGCCTGGCTCTCGGGATGGACGGGCCTCGTCCTCGACCTGCTGCTGCTCGATCTCCTGATCTACTGGTGGCATCGCGCCAACCATAAAGTGCCGTGGCTCTGGCGCTTCCATGCCGTGCACCACCTCGATCGTTTCCTTGACGTGACCACGGCGGTGCGCTTCCACGCCGGCGAGGTCGTGCTCTCCGCGATCGTGCGTGCGGCAATCGTCATCGCCGCGGCGATGCCGCTTTCGTCGGTGCTCGTCTGCGAGACCCTTCTGCTGGCGGCGACGACCTTCCATCACTCCAACCTGCGCATCGGCGCGCGAGTCGAGGCGATGATCGCGCGGGTCTTCGTCACGCCCTCGATTCACTGGGTCCACCACGACGCCGCGAGCCGGGCGGATCGCGACGCCAACTACGCGACGATCCTCAGCCTGTGGGATCACCTGTTCCGCTCGCGTGCGCCAGGCCGGCGGACTGCGGATTTCGCGGTCGGAGTCGATCATCTAGAGGACACGGGAATGATCCGCTTGCTTCTCCGTCCATTCATGCGAGCCTCGCCATGAGGCCAGTCGTTGCCGCCTTGGCTCTCGTCGTGGGCTTCGCCGGCTCGGTTTCCGCCGAGGTCGGCGACAAGATCCGGCTGACGCCGGCCGATATGCCGCCGCCCTACGCGACGCGCTCGGTCAGCAACGCGCCGCGCGTCGTTGCGCGCCCGCCCGAGGCCATGCCGAAGGCGCCGCCGGGATTCAAGGTGACGCTGTTCCGCGCCGGCCTCGATCACCCGCGGCACCTGATTGCCGCGAGCAACGGCGATGTGCTGCTGGCCGAGCCCGGAGAAGGGCAGATCACGCTGCTGCGCGATACCGATGGCGACGGACGCGCCGATCTGGTGCAGCCTTTCATCGACGACTTGAGCCGCCCGCACGGGCTCGCCATTCATGGCGGCTATCTTTACTTCGCCGACACCGTGCGCGTCTGGCGCGTGCCCTATCAACCGGGCGACCTCAAGCCGCGCGGCCCGATCGAGAAGGTGACGGCCGACGGCGCCATCGGCCCCGGCGGCGGGCACTGGACGCGCAACGTCGCGATCTCGCCCGATGGCAGCCAGCTCTTCGTCTCGATCGGCTCGGCCGGCAATATCGGCGAGGAACCGTCGCCGCGCGCGACGATCCAGTCCTTCCGTATCGACGGGCCCTCCGGCGCGGCACGCGCGCAGGCGACCTACGCTTCGGGCCTGCGCAACGCCGTCGGCATCGCCTTCCTGCCCGGCAGCAGCCGTCTCTTCGCGGTGATCAACGAACGCGACGGGCTCGGCGACGGGCTCGTGCCAGACTACTTTACCGAAGTGAAGCCCGGCGCTTTCTACGGCTGGCCCTATTCCTATATCGGCCAGAACCCGCAGCCCGGATTTGCCGAGCGCCGGCCCGATCTTGTCCGCCAGGCGGCGGTGCCCGACCTCCTGTTCCTCTCGCACTCGGCGCCGATCGGGCTGATCTTCTATCAGGGGCGCCAGTTTCCGCCTGAGTATCGCGGCAACGCCTTCGTCACGCTCAGAGGCTCGTGGAACTCCGGCAAGCCGGTCGGCTACCAGGTGGCGCGCGTGAAGCTCCGCGACGGCAAGCCGGAGGAAAGCTACGAGATCTTCCTCGACGGTTTCCGAATCGGCGGCACGGATCGTGCCGAGGTCTGGGGGCGGCCCGCCGGCATCGCCGAGATGCCCGATGGCAGCCTGCTGGTCGCCGACGACACCGGCAAGACGATCTGGCGCGTCAGCTACGGCGGCTGAAGGCCTCGTCAGTCCCCAGTGGCAGGTGGACGCTGCCCAGCCTTGGAACAGCCTCAGGGAGTCGGGTCAGCACCCGGTGTCGTATCGAAGCGAGACGTTGGGAGGGCGGGCGACTTGAAATTTACCAAGCAGAGGGTAAGCAACTTTAAGAAGTGTATGCTCTTTTTTTGCGATCCATAGGACATACTACCACGCGCACAACATACAAAATTAGGGGCTGTCCCAGATAACTACCTGAGATGACGCTTAACCCATTGTTTGATCTGGGTTAGTTGCTTGGATGGGTCACTGGTGTTGAAGCGCCACTCGCACTCTTTCAAAAATAGCCCGAAATGGGCCTTCGGGACACCGTTGAACTTGCGCATGTGGCGCTTGGCCTGGTTCCAGAAGTTCTCGATGCCGTTGATGTGATTCTGCCGATCAGCGAAGAGCTCGGAGTGATTGATCCGGAAGTGCTTGAAGTCGGATACGTCGAGCACGTTGTAGCCCTTCCAGCAATCGGAATAGAC
>VGEN01000124.1 GCA_016869285.1 Alphaproteobacteria bacterium | reverse complement strand
GCATAAATCTGGCAGCGCTCCTCATAGGTAACTCGCCGGTATCGGCTCATCAGTAACCTCTCGTGAGTGCAAGAGGTTACCCCTTCGCCCTTCCATAAAATTATGCACTGGCTACTTGAATCCGCGAATCTATTCGCCCCAGCCGATCGGCCGGGGCGTAAGCCGGCGCGGTTTCTTCGACAGCTCGGGACAGGTGTTTCTCTCGGCAGGTGCGGTGGCGCTGCTGGCGGGCTGCGCCGGCAACGCGGCGACGCCGATGAGCTCGTCCAGCGCGCAGAACGACGTCGCGATCCTCAATGTCGCGCTCGGACTTGAGCACGAGGCGATCGCCGCCTATCAGCTCGGCGCGGAGTCGAAGCTCCTGGAGAAGCCGGTGCTCGACGTCGCCGTGCTGTTCCAGACGCACCATAAGGAGCATCGCGACGCCCTCGCGGCGACGGTGCGGAAGCTCGGCGGCAGGCCGGTCGAGCCCAAGACGATGAACGACTATGCGACGGCTCTGAACGCCAGCGCGATCAAGAGCCAGGGCGACATCCTGAAGCTAGCGGCGCGGCTCGAACGAGGAGCGGCCAACGCCTACCTTGGCGTGATCCCATCCTTCAAGGATGCGGAACTCGCCAAGGTGGCGGGCCGTCTCGCCGCCGACGAGACCATGCACTGGACTGCGCTCGCAGGTGCGCTCAAGGAAAACCTGCCGGCCAAGGCGCTCAGCTTCGCCGCCTGACGCCCCCTGACGGCGGCGATAGTGGGCGGCGGCGTACCGGTGGTCGCTGCCGCCCACATTTTAGTCGCTCGAGGACTCTCCCATGCGACTTCTGCTGATCCTGGCGGCGTTCATCGCCGCCGGTCCGACCGCGTTTGCGGCCGATGCCAATCGCGGTGCCGAGCTCTACGAGGCGCGTTGCGAAGGCTGCCATTCGCTCGACGCCAATCGTGTCGGGCCGAAGCATCGCGGCGTCTTCGGCCGTAAGGTCGGGTCGGTGCCGGACTTCGGCTACTCGAACGCGGTGCGCAATTCGCCTGTGATCTGGGACGAGACGACGCTCGATCGCTGGCTTACCAATCCGCAAGCCTTCATCGCGGGCGCTCGCATGGGCTTTCGCGTGAGCGAGGCCGTGGACCGCGCTGACCTCATTGCTTACCTCAGGCGCGAGTCCGGGAAGTAGCGCGCTTCGCCAGCACCTTCTCGGCGACCCACATGGTGGTGCCGAGCCGCCAGTCGGTGGCGCCGAGGCCGAGATAGAAGGAGCGGGCGGCGCGGTTCTTCGCGTGCACGCGCCACAGCACCTCGACGGCGCCGGAACGGCGGCACTCGGCCGCCATTCCCGCCATCAGCGCGCGGCCGACGCCGAGGCGCCGTGCCTCCTCGCGTACATAGAGATCGGAGAGGTAGAGAACGCGCGACGCGTTATCGACCTCGTATCCGCGGTGGTGCAGTGCATAGCCGGCAGGCCTGCCGTCCACCGTCGCCAGCAGCACGCCGAACCAGCGGTCGCGGCCGAAGCCGTTCTTGAGCACCGTGGCATTGCTGACGCCGCCCGGCGCTTCCTCGCCATGGTGGCGGATCTCCTCGATCAGCCCCTTCATCATGGCGACGACTGCTGGCACGTCCTTCCGGCGCATGGCGCGGACGACGACACGGCTCATACGAAGGCGAGGGCTATGGCGATGACGCCGAGGAGAGCGAGCGGCAGGAACCAGCCGCGCACCCGTCCAGAAGGTGCCGGCATCGGGTTGTCGTTGGCGGCGGCGAAAGCCTGGCCGCCGCCGGCATAGGCCTGACGGCGGCGGACGGGAAGAATACGATGCGGATCGCGCCGACCCGCCTGGCGTCGCTGCGATGCGATCAAGAACGCTTCTCGATCGGCACGTAGGGGCGCTGCGTCTGGCCGGTGTAGAGCTGGCGCGGGCGGCCGATCTTCTGCTGCGGGTCCTCGATCATCTCGCGCCACTGCGCGACCCAGCCGACGGTGCGCGCAAGCGCGAAGATCGCGGTGAACATCGAGGTCGGGATGCCCATCGCCTTGAGGATGATGCCCGAGTAGAAGTCGACGTTCGGGTAGAGCTTGCGCTGAACGAAGTAGTCGTCCTGGAGCGCTACCTTCTCCAGCTCCATGGCGACGTCGAGCAGCGGATCCTTGATGCCGAGCTCGCCCAGAACCTCATTGCAGGTCTTCTGCATGATCTTGGCGCGCGGATCGAAGTTCTTATAGACGCGATGGCCGAAGCCCATGAGCCGGAAGCTGTCATCCTTGCTCTTGGCGCGCTTGACCGCCTCGCCGACCTTGTCCTTGGAGCCGATCTCCCCGAGCATGGTCAGCACCGCCTCGTTGGCGCCGCCATGCGCCGGACCCCAGAGCGAGGCGATGCCGGCGGCGATGCAGGCGAAAGGGTTTGCGCCTGAGGAGCCGGCGAGCCGCACGGTCGAGGTCGAGGCGTTCTGCTCGTGGTCGGCATGCAGGATGAAGATGCGATCCATGGCCTTCGCCAGGACGGGGCTCATCTTGTATTCCTCGCAGGGCACGCCGAACATCATGTAGAGAAAATTCTCAGCGTAGCTGAGCCGGTTCTGCGGGTACATGAAGGGCTGGCCGACCGAATACTTGTAGGCCATCGCAGCGATCGTCGGCATCTTGGCGATCAGCCGGTAGGAGGCGACCTCGCGCTGCTTCGCATCCGAGATGTCGGTGGAGTCGTGATAGAAAGCGGCCATCGCTCCGACCACGCCGCACATCACTGCCATCGGATGCGCGTCGCGCCGGAAGCCGCGCCAGAACTGCGTCATCTGCTCGTGAACCATCGTGTGATAGGTCACGTTCTTGTGGAAGTCGGCCTTCTGGCTCTTGTTCGGCAGCTCGCCGTTCAGGATCAGATACGCGACCTCGAGGAAGTCACCTTTATCGGCGAGCTCTTCGATCGCGTAGCCGCGATGCAGCAGGATCCCCTTGTCGCCGTCGATGTAGGTGATCTTCGACTCGCAGCTACCGGTCGAGGTGTAGCCCGGGTCGTAGGTGAAGTGGCCCGTGTCGTTGTAGAGCTTGCGGACGTCGATGACGCTCGGGCCGATCGACCCGTCGATGATCGGCAACTGGATCGTCTTGCCGGTCGGATCGGTCAGCGTCGCGATTTTATTGCTGGCTTTGGCGGTCATGGGTCTTCCCCCGAGCGTGGATTAGACAACAGAAAAACATAGGCTTGACGTGCTGCCAAGCGGATTGCTGCGCTGCAAGAAACGGTTAACCCTAATTGATCGCGTCGGAAATCCGCCCGAGCGCTTCTTCGCGGCCAAGCACCGTCGCCACCTCGAATATTCCGGGCGAGGTGGTCTCGCCGGCAAGCGCGGCGCGAAGCGGCTGCGCGACTTGCCCCAGTTTGACCCTCTCGCGCTCGACAAAGGCGCGAACCGCCGATTCCAGCGCCGCCTCCGAGAAGTCGGTTTCGGCCAGGGCCGGCGACAGCCTGGCGAGCAGCGCCTTCGCCTCCGAGGTCAGCAGCGCCTTCGCCTTCTCCGAGATCGGGATCGGTCGCTCAGCCGCATAGAACCGCGCATTGTCGGCAAGCTCGACCAAGGTCTTCGCCCGCTGCTTGAGGCCCGTCATGCCTCGTTCGATGCGGGAGAGGGCGGCCGGGGTCGCATCCTTGAGCCGCCCGGCGACCAGCCGTGTCAGCCGCGCATTGTCCGCCTCGCGGATGTAGTGGCCGTTGAGATTGTCGAGCTTGGGGATGTCGAGGCGGGCGGCGTTACGGCCGACATCCTTAATGTCGAACCATTCGATCGCTTGGCTGGTCGAGATGATCTCGTCGTCGCCATGGCCCCATCCCAGGCGCAGCAGATAGTTGCGCATGGTCTCGGGCAGGTAGCCCATGTCGCGATAGGCCTCGACGCCGAGCGCGCCATGGCGCTTCGAGAGCTTGGCGCCGTCCTGGCCGTGGATCAGCGGCACATGCGCGAACTCGGGCACCTTCCAGCCGGCCGCCTGGTAGAGCTGGTACTGGCGGAAGGCGTTGTTCAGATGGTCGTCGCCGCGGATCACATGGGTGATCTCCATGTCGTGGTCGTCGACGACGACGGAGTGCATGTAGGTGGGCGTGCCGTCGGCGCGCAGCAGCACCATGTCGTCGAGCACGTCGTTGGCGACGGTGACGCGGCCTTGGACCAAGTCGTCGATGACGGTCTCGCCGGTCTGCGGCGCCTTCAGCCGGATCACCGGCGGCACGTCGGGGATGCCGTTCTTGGGATCGCGGTCGCGCCAGCGGCCGTCATAGCGCATGGGCTTGCCTTCGGCGCGCGCCTTGGCACGCATCTCCTCAAGCTCCTGCGGCGTGCAGTAGCAGTGGTAGGCCTTGCCCTCGGCAAGAAGCTGGCGAGCGACCTCGGCATGTCGCCGCGCCCGCGCAAACTGCATGACGACCTCGCCGTCCCAGTCGATCTCAAGCCACTTCAGGCCCTCGATGATCAGCTTGATCGCCTCGTCGGTCGAGCGCGCACGGTCGGTATCCTCGATGCGCAGCCGGAAAGTGCCGCCGAGATGGCGGGTGTAAAGCCAGTTGAACAGGGCGGTGCGCGCTCCGCCGATATGCAAGTAGCCGGTGGGCGAGGGGGCGAAGCGCGTGACGACGGTCATGGTCTCGTATCTGATAGAGTGAATGGCGGGTTGTAGCACATCGCCTCGGGGCGGCCAGTGAAGGCAGCGAGCGCGGTCCTGGCGCTGCGGCCGGGCGCGCTGGCGTCGGGCTTCGCCGAAGCGCTGCTGACCGAGCGCGAGCGTTGGGCGCTGTGGCTTCCGGTCGCGCTCGGCACCGGCGTCGGCCTCTACTTTCTGCTCCCGGTCGAACCGCCGCTTTGGATCGGGCTCTGCGCGGTCGTCGCGGCGCTGGCCGCGACCGCGGGCTTGCAAGGTCGTGCGGTCGGGCTGGCGGCGGCAATCTTCCTCGCTCTGTCACTCGGCTTTGCACTGGGCGAGATCCGCGCGCGCGCCGTGGCGACGCCGATCCTCGACCGCTCGATCGGCCCGGTTGCGGTCGAAGGGCGCGTGCGGGAGATCGATCATCGCGACGGTGCGATCCGGCTCACCCTCGACCGGCTGACCATCCCGAGGCTTGCGCCGCAACGCACGCCCGAGCGTGCCCGCATGACGTTGCGCGGCGCGCAACCCGACATCCAGATCGGCGCTCGCATCCGCATCAATGCGATCCTGCGGCCGCCGCCGGAGCCGGCCGCTCCCGGTGCCTTCGACTTCCAGCGGCAAGCCTTCTTCGAGCGCCTGGGCGCGACCGGCTTCGCCACCGGCCAGATCCGCGTGCTTCAGGTCGAGCCGCCGGCGGGGCCCGTCGACGCTGCGCGTCTCTGGATCGCCGAGGTCAGGAAGAAGATTACCCAGCGTCTGATGGCGATGCTGCCCGGAGCGGCCGGCGCGGTGGCGGCCTCGCTGATCACCGGCGAGCAGGGGCCGATCCCCGCTGCCGACATGCAGGCGGTACGCGACTCCGGCCTTGCGCATCTGCTCTCGATCTCGGGTCTCCACATGAGCCTCGTCGTGGGGCTCGTCTTCTTCATCGTCCGCGGCGGGCTCGCGCTGATCGAGCCGCTGGCGCTGCGGTGGCCGACCAAGAAGATCGCGGCCGTCGTCGCGCTGATCGTAGGCTTCGTCTATCTGCAGCTCTCTGGCGCGTCGCCGCCGACTCAGCGCGCCTTTCTCATGGCGGCGATCGTTCTTCTTGCGGTCCTGATCGACCGTCAGGCGATCTCGATGCGGACGATAGCCTGGGCCGCAGCCGCGGTGCTCGTCATCGCGCCGGAGAGCCTGGTCGGCGCCAGCTTCCAGATGTCGTTCGCCGCCGTCGTCGCGCTGATCGCGGTCTTCGAGGCGACCGGCGACAAGCTTGCGGCCATGCGTGCCGACTCCGGGGTCATCCGGCGAGCGCTGCTGCACATCGCCGGACTCTCGCTCGCTTCGGTCGTAGCGACGTTGGCGACGGCGCCCTTCACCGTGTTCCACTTCAACCGGCTGCCGCTCTACGGACTGCTCGCCAATCTGACGGCGATCCCCGTTGCAGAGCTATGGGTCATGCCCTGGGGCATGCTGGCCCTGCTGCTGATGCCGCTGGGACTCGACGGTTGGGCGCTGGCGCCGATGGGTTGGGGCATCGAGGCCATCCTCGCCATTGCCCGGTGGACCGCAGCGCTACCCGGCGCGGTGATCATGCTGCCGGAGATGTCGCTCGCGGCGTTGATCGCGATGGTCCTCGGCGGGCTTTGGCTCTGCATCTGGCAAGGGCGTATCCGCTGGCTTGGGATTGCCGGCGTCGCGCTCGGACTCGTCGTCGCCAGCGCCTCTCGGCCGCCGGACTTCCTCATTTCGTCCGATGGCAAGCTGATCGGCGCGCGCGGCGAGGATGGCGATCTCGCGCTGTCGCGTCGGCGGGCCGGGTTTGTCCCGGACACCTGGCTTCGACGGCAAGGGCAGGAGAGCGGCGCCGATTGGGCGCAGCTCTGGCGCTGCGGCGCATCGGGCTGCAGCCGCGCCTATGGGGCGATCGAGGTCGCACTGGTGCGTACGCCTGCCGAGCGCCGCATCGCCTGCTCGCGCGAGGGGATCGTGGTGGTCGCGACCATCCCGGCCCGCTATTGCTCGGCCCCTCGGCTGGTCATCGACGTGATCGACCTCAGGGCCGACGGCACACACGCGCTGCGCTTCGAGGGCGACCGAGTCGAGGTGCAGACGGTGCGCGGCACGCGGGGCGTGAGGCCGTGGGTCGCGGCCGCGCCGGGACGCGGCAACCGGTCCGGGCCATAAGGACTAGAAGCGGACCTCGTTCGACGGCGCCACGGTAGCGAAGTCGCGCAGCACGGCATTGTGGTGGGCTACGATGTCCCCGGCTTTCAGCACCTTGGAATCGAAGGTCGTATGCGCATCGGATGCGAGCGTGACCTTATAGCCGTGGGCGAAGGCGGCCCGCGTCGTGGTGTCGATGCAGAACTCGGTCTGCATACCGGCGATCACGAGGCGGCCGATTCCGAGCGCGCGAAGCCGTGCGTCGAGCCCGGTGCGAAGGAACGCGTCGCACTGCTCCTTGACAACGATCTCCTCGCCCGGCCTCGGCGCGACGCTTGGATGAATCGCAAAGCCTGACGTGCCGCGGGCCAATGGATGTCCCTCGCCGCCATCGTGCTGGATGTGCAGCACCGGAAATCCCCCGGCGCGCGCACGGTCCTGGAGGATGCGGATCGCAGCAATAACATCCTTCGGCCGATAGGGTTTCAGCGACTCGGCGAACATGCCTTGCTGGACGTCGATGACGACGATCGCGGTCGACATAGGAACTTCCCCGGGGGCAATCCCGCCCGGGCACTTCGGCGATCCGGACGGAAGGAGCCGCTAGTAGCGGCGCATCAAGGCGATCAGGCGGCCTTGGACCTTGACCCGGTCGGGTCCGAAGATCCGCGTCTCGTACGCCTTGTTGGCGGGCTCGAGCGCGATCGAGGCGCCCTTGCGGCGCAGACGCTTCAGCGTCACCTCGTTGTCGTCGACGAGCGCCACCACGATCGAGCCGTTATCGGCGGTCTCGCAGCGGTGGATGACGACGGTGTCGCCGTCCTGGATGCCCGCATCCGCCATCGAGTCGCCGGCAACGGTCAGCGCATAGTGCTCGCCGCCACCGAGAAGAGTTGCCGGCACGTCGACATAGCTCGCGGAATCGCGCAACGCCTCGATCGGCGTGCCGGCCGCGATCTTGCCGTAAAGAGGCAACGACACATTGGCAACTTCGGGCGGGCTCTCGGTGCCGGCCAAGGCGGCGCCGAAATTGCCAGGAATGACGTTGGGAGCGAAGCCGCGTTGCGGAGCGGCCGGGCGCTGCTCGGGAAGGGAGGCCTGCTCGGGCAGGCGCGTCACTTCAAGCGCACGGGCGCGGTGCGCAAGGCGCTTAATGAAGCCGCGTTCCTCAAGCCCGGTGATCAGCCGGTGGATGCCGGATTTGGACTTGAGGCCGAGCGCTTCCTTCATCTCCTCAAAGGAGGGCGATACCCCGCTTTCGGAGAGCCTCCGGTTGATGAAGGTCAACAGCTCGAACTGCTTCTTCGTCAGCATCTGGTGTCCCCCACCGCCTAACCACAATATCTAGAACAAAAGCGCAACGTGCGCGTATGTTCTAGTTTGGTTCACGGGGCATGTCAAGCACAGGGGAGCGCTAAATCGCGGGAATCATCATCCCGAAGGGGAGAACCTTGACTAGGTCGCCGGCCCGCCGGGCCGGGTCGCGGATCGGCCGAACAAGAAGCCCGTCCGATTGCGCCAGCAGCGACATCATCGAGGAGTCCTGCTTGGAAAAGGGTGTGACGACCGGCACGCCATCGGCGCCCTTCGCCAGCGTCGAGCGGACATAGTCCTGGCGCGTGTCGTTGGGACCGACATCGCTGCCGAGCCGCGCATCGATCAGCGACAGCGCTTCCGGATCGAGACCCGACAGCTTTTCGATGGCGGGCTTCAGAAAGACGAGCGCGCAGACCAGCGCCGAGACCGGATTGCCGGGAAGCCCAAGCACCGGCAGATCGCCGAGCCGCCCCCACATCAACGGCTTTCCGGGGCGCATCGCAATCTTCCAGAAGTCGACGGAGAGCCCCCGCGTCGCCAGCGCTTTCTGCACCAGGTCGTGGTCGCCGACGGAGGCGCCGCCGGTGGTGACCAGGAGGTCGGTGCCGCGCGCGCCTTCGACCTTGGCGACCGTATCCTCGACCGTATCCTTGGCGATCCCGAGCACGATCGCCTCGCCGCCGAGCGCGCGAATCGCGGCGGCGAGCGCGTAGGTGTTGGAGCTGACGATCTGGTTCGACCCGATCGGATCGCCGGGTCGGGCGATCTCGTCGCCGGTGGCGAGCAGGGCCACGCGCGGGCGCCGATGTACGCGGAGCCAGGGCACATTCATCGCCGCCGAGAGCCCGACGTCGCGTGCGGTCAGGCGATGGCCTGCCTTGACTCCGACCTCTCCCAACTTGAAGTCGAGACCGGCGACGCGGATGTGGCGGCCGATCCGAGCCGCCTCCTTGACGATCACCTGGCCGTCTCGCGCTTCCGTATCTTCCTGGATCACGACGGCATCGGCGCCGCTCGGCACCGGAGCGCCGGTGAAGATGCGGACGGCTTCGCCAGGGCCGACATCATGCGGATAAGACGAGCCCGCCGGAACCGCGCCGGCGATCTTCAGCGTTACCGGCACCCTGGCCGCATCGGCGGCGCGGACGGCGTACCCGTCCATGGCCGAGACCGGCCAGGGCGGCTGGGTCAGGCGAGCGCGGACATCCTCGGCCAGCACGCGACCCTGCGCCTCGAGCAGCGGCACCTCCTCGATGCCGGCAGTCTTGAGCTCCGCCAGGATGCGCGCGCGTGCCTCTTCGACCGGGATCATGCTTGCTCGAACGTCCCCGACTTGCCGCCGCTCTTCTTGAGAAGGCGGACATCGCCGATGCGCATGCCGCGATCGATCGCCTTGCACATGTCGTAGATCGTGAGCGCGGCGACGCTGACCGCGCACATCGCCTCCATCTCGACGCCGGTGCGGCCCTGGACCTTGCAGGTCGCCGTGATGTCGACGGCCGAGCGGGCCTCGTCGAGAGCGAAGTCGATCGAGACCGCGTCGAGCCCGATCGGATGGCAGAGCGGGATCAGGTCGCCGGTCTTCTTCGCCGCCATGATGCCGGCGAGCCGGGCGACCGCGAGCACGTCGCCCTTGGCGATCTGTCCCTCGCGGATGCGGGCGAGCGTCTCGGCCTTCATGACGATCGAGCCGCCGGCGACGGCGACGCGCTCGGTCACGGGCTTGGCAGCGACGTCCACCATGACCGCATCGCCTTTGGCATCGAAATGGGTGAGGCGGCTCATCAGCCGGTCGCTCTGGCACGGGCGGGTTCAGGCGCAAGCGCCCGCGTCGCGGCCGCGACATCTGCCTGGCGCATCAGGGATTCCCCGATCAGGAAGGCGCGGGCGCCGGCCCGGACCAGGCGGTCGATATCAGCTCGGCTGCCGATGCCGCTCTCGCCGACCAGAAGGCGGTCGCGCGGCACGCGCGGTCCAAGTTTCTCTGTTACAGCAAGATCAACCTTCAAAGTCTTCAGATTGCGATTATTTATCCCAATCATCTTCGCCGGCAAGCGGAGGGCACGATCAAGCTCGGCACGATCATGGACCTCGATCAGCGCATCCATCCCCCAGGCGGTCGCGGCGGCGACAAGGTCGGCGGCCAAGGCATCGTCGACGGCGGCCATGATCACCAGGATGCAATCCGCACCCAGCGCGCGCGCCTCCGCCACCTGGTAAGTGTCGACCATGAAGTCCTTGCGGATCGCCGGCAGGTCGACGGCGCTGCGCGCCGCGGCCAGATGCGCATCCTCGCCCTGGAAATAGGGCGTGTCGGTCAGCACCGAGAGGCAGGTGGCGCCGCCCAGAAGATAGGCACGGGCGAGCTCGGGGGGATCGAAGTCGGCGCGGATCAGGCCCTTCGACGGGCTCGCCTTCTTGATCTCGCAGATAAGACCGTAGCCGGCGCCGGACGCGGCGGCCTCCAGGCGGCGGGAGAAGCCGCGCGGGGGCGACTGCCGACGCGCATCGGCCTCGACCTCGGCGAGCGCGCGCGCCGCTTTCCGGCGGGCGACATGCGCACGCTTGTCGTCGCAGATGCGGGCGAGCACGTCGCTCATTCGGCCTTCTCGTTGCTGATGGCGACGAGTCTCGCCAGCGTCGAGACTGCCGCGCCGGTGTCGATCGCGCGCGCCGCGATCGACACGCCGTCCTTGAGGTTGCCGGCCTTGCCGGCGACGATCAACGCCGCTGCGGCGTTCAGCAGCACGATGTCGCGATAGGGGCTCCTCTCGCCGGCAAGTACGCCACGGAGCGCCTGGGCGTTGAACTTCGGATCGCCGCCCTTGAGCTGGTCCGGCGTCGCGCGCGGCAGGCCGGCATCCTCCGGTGTCACCTCGAAGGTTGTAACCCTGCCGTCCTTGAGTTCCGCGACGAAGGTCGATCCGGCTGTTGTGATCTCGTCGATGCCGTCGGAACCGTGGACGACCCAGGCCCTCTCGATACCGAGCAGCCCCATCACCTTCGCCATCGGCTCGACCCAGTCCTTGCCGAAGACGCCGACGAGCTGGCGCTTGGTGCCGGCCGGGTTGGAGAGGGGCCCTAGAAGATTGAAGATCGTGCGCGTGCCGAGTTCGACCCGGGTCGGCATCACGTGACGCGTTGCCGAGTGGTGGCGGGGCGCCATCAGGAAGCCGATGCCGGCCTCGAACAAAGCGCGCTTCACCAGCTTCATGTCGGCGTCGATATTGACGCCGAGCGCGGTCAGCACATCGGCGGCGCCGGATTTGGAGGAAAGAGCCCGGTTTCCGTGCTTGGCAACCGGCACGCCGGCCGCCGCGACCACAAGAGAGGCGGCGGTCGAGATGTTGTAGGTGCCGGAGGCATCGCCGCCCGTGCCGCAGGTGTCGATGGCGCCGGGCGGCGCCTCGACCTTGAGCGACTTAACACGCATGACGCGCGCCGCGCCGGCGATCTCGTCGACGGTCTCGCCGCGCACCCGGAGCCCCATCAGGAAGGCGCCCATCTGCGAGGGTGTGGCGTTGCCGGACATCATGATGTCGAAGGCGGTTTCAGCCTCTGCCATGGTCAGCCGATGGCCGGCAGCGACACGGCCGATCAGGATCTTGAGGTCGGGCATGTCCCCGGTCATGACGTCAGGCGGGCCCTCTCGGAAGCTGGCGACGTTCTAGCAGGCTTTCGCGCATGAAGGAAAAGCCGGCGGACTCGCAGAATCAGCTCTTCATCTCTAACATGGCACAACACTTCAACAACTACTGCTTCCGCCTTGTCCTCTCGCAAGTCTCGCCGCCGCCGCTTCCGTCGCGAACAGGCCCTTTCCGGGGCGGGTGCCGCCGCTCCCGGCGTGGACTGGCGAGCGGCGCTGAAGAGTGCGAGCGACCGCCTGCCAAACCTCGTCGCTGCGGTCTCGGTGATCGTCATCGGCGCCAGCGTCGCCATCACTCTCAGCGTCGGCCCGCCGCGTCCCGGCCTCTATGTCGAGACCACGGAAGAGCCGTCTGTCATCGCCCAGGCTTTCGGCATTCCGGTCGGCACCGGCGAGCCCGCTCCTTATCGGCCGAGCAGCATGGGGCCGTTCAATTGGCCCGGAGCGGCACCGCCTCCTTTGCGTGTGCCGACGCCAGGTCAACCCATCGCCGAGCTGCCGTCGGCACCTCCCGCCTCGCCGATCCGTGCTTCCCTGCCGGCGCTGCCGCCGCCGCGGATCGCACCCCCGGCCCGCGTACTACCGCCGCTTCGCCTGGCGCCGCCGTCAGGCGAGATGGCCGGCGAGCCCGCCTGGATCACCAATGCGGTGCCGACGGCGCCGCCGGACGGACGGCCGGAGATCGCCATCATCATCGATGATGCCGGCGTCGACCGCGCGCACACGGGCGTCGCGATCCGGCTCAAAGGGCCGCTGACCATCTCGTTCCTGCCTTATGCGAGCGATCTCGCGAGCCAGGCGCGCGCCGCGCGCGCCAACCGCCACGAAGTCATGCTGCATGTGCCGATGGAGCCGAACGGGCCCTTCGCCGAGCCGGAGCCTTACCTGCTGCGCGCGCGCCAGGGAGCCGGCGAGATCCAGCGGCGCCTCTCGCGCCATCTCGACCTGCTGCCGGGCATCGTCGGGATTAACAATCATATGGGCAGCCTCTTCACCGCCGATCCGCATGCGCTGGCGCCGGTGATGGAGGAGCTGGCGCGGCGCGGCCTTCTCTTTGTCGACTCTCGCACCTCGGCCCGCTCCCTTGCGCAGGACTCGGCGCAGGCACACGGGCTGCCCAATGCCGGGCGTGACGTCTTCCTCGACCACTACGAAGGCCAGGCCGAGGTGCGGAAGCGCCTGGCCGAGACCGAGCGGGTCGCACGCAAGCAGGGCTATGCCATCGCCATCGGCCATCCGCGCGCCGCAACCCTGGCCGAGCTCGCGACTTGGCTCGGCGAGGTCGAGTCCAAGGGCTATCGGCTGGTGCCGGTTAGCGCCATCGTACGCGCGCGGGCCACGCAGGTTGCCGGTCGCTCCCTTCGCGGCGGGTGACGCTTCGCGCCGGCAAAGCGCCGGCGGGTCTCACGATAGCGACTGCACCGTGCTCTCGCGGCGTGGTCCGCTGCATTGGACGGTCTCGCCGCTACCCCACGGCCCGCGATGGATGGACAGTCGCGGACGGCGTCAATTAGTGTTCGCTCAGGTTTGGCAATGGGAGGCGGGCTATGAAGTCCTGGTTCGGCGTTGGATTGGCGGTCGGCGCGGCGATGGCCGTCGCCTCGGCGGCAAGTGCGCAGCCGGTCTTCAAGACGCGGATTCAACTCGCCAGTGCATAGAGATTTAGGAGCCAGCGAGGGAGTCGAAAACCTCTTGCGGTGAACGGAAGCCGAGAGATTTCCGAGGTCTTGTGTTGAGCAAACGTTCGACCATGGCCACCTCGGCATTGGAGATCGTAGAGAAGTCTGTACCCTTTGGGAAGAAGTCGCGAATGAGGCCGTTGGTATTTTCATTTACGCCGCGCTCCCACGCATGGTACGGCGTTGCGAAGAAGATCTC
>VGEN01000123.1 GCA_016869285.1 Alphaproteobacteria bacterium | reverse complement strand
GCTAGTGATGTTGCTCAAGTGCGCGGTCATCAGGTCGCGCTCAAGGAAGTACATGCCCTGGTAGGGATTAGGCAGATTGATGAAGCCGATGTCGGAGTTGACCGGGAGGATGCGCGTGCACGCCTCGATCCGCACGCGTTCCACCAGATCGGTCGAGTACCACTCACCGTCCCGGTCGTTCATCTCGACGCGGAAAACCGCCGGCAGAAGGCCGAACCGTCTCAGTGCGTCCGTCGCCGCAAGTAGATATCGGATCGTCTGCTGGGTCACGAGGAGGTCGTCCTCGAGGTAGAGGAAGTGCGTGAACGAGGCGTCGAGGATCTTCTCCCTCGCTACGACAAAATGCGACCACGGCAGCAGGTAGGGATGACCGAGCCCGAACGGCGTGAAGGTCGCGAAGCGCTCGAGGCCTCCCGGATCGAGATCGGTGATGGTCTTCAGGGCATCGGCCGTACCGGCATTGGTGATGACCGTCGCGTCGACGGCCTCGGCAAGCTCGCCGAATCGTGAGACAACCGACCGCAGATACGGTAGGCGCGCTTCGACGTAGTGGAAGGTGACAAAGATGCAGAGTTTGATCGGCGGCCGCGCCATACGACCCGCTTCGAGATCTACCGCCTGGCGGCGTTGAACTTCTCGAGCGCCGCAGCGCCGGGGATTAGGTCGGCGTCGCCGAGAAGGTTCAGCGGCCCCTCGACCGTCTGCAGATGGGCGTGCAGGTCCTTCGGCGACGAGTCGACATAGAGGAGGCCGGTGGCGATCTCGCCCTTCGCGTTCTTCTTCTGCAAATAGGTCATCGCCGCGATACGGTCGTGCACGTCGTAGTCGCGCGCAAGCTTGTAGAGGTTGAGTACCGAGCCATCGTGCTGGGTTACCTGCTCGAGCGCGCCCTCGGCGTAGTCCGCCTTGATCTCAGAGCGGACGGGCATGTAATCGAGCGCGTTCACCGCCTCGTTGTGCTCGCGGACATAGTCGAAGCTCTTGGTCGATCCGGCATGGTTGTTGAAGGCGACGCAGGGGGAGATGCAGTCGATGAAGGCGGCGCCGCGATGGCCGAGCGCGCCTTTGATCAGCGGCACGAGCTGCTGCTTGTCGCCGGAGAAGGATCGCGCGACGTAGGTGGCGCCGAGCTGGAGCGCCAAGGCCACCATGTCGATCGGGGAGTCGTTGTTGTCGGCGCCCCACTTGCTCTTGGAGCCGGCATCGGCGGTCGCCGAGAACTGGCCCTTGGTCAAGCCGTACACGCCGTTGTTCTCGACGACATAGAGCATGTCGACGCCGCGGCGAATGGCATGGGCGAACTGGCCGAGACCGATCGAGGCGGAGTCGCCGTCGCCGGAAACGCCGAGATAGATGAGGTCGCGGTTGGCAAGGTTGGCGCCGGTCAGTACCGACGGCATGCGGCCATGCACCGAGTTGAAGCCGTGGCTCTGGCCGAGGAAATAGGTCGGCGTCTTGGAGGAGCACCCGATGCCGGACAGCTTCGCGAGCCGATGCGGCTCGAGGTCGAGCTCGTAGCAGGCCTGGATGATCGCCGCCGAGATCGAGTCGTGCCCGCAGCCGGCGCAGAGCGTCGAAACCGAGCCTTCGTAGTCGCGGCGCGTATAGCCAAGCTTGTTCTTTTGCAGGCCGGGATGGCGGAATTTCGGCTTCGGCAAATAGCTCATGACACGGCCTTCCGGAAGGGAACGACGTTCGCCTTCTCGGCGATCGTCTCGGCGATGAACTTGGCGGTGATCGGCGTGCCGTCGTAATGCAGCACCGGAGCGAGCTTTGCCGGATCGATTCCGCACTCGCTCATCAGGAGCGTGCGCATCTGCCCGTCGCGATTCTGCTCGACGACGAAGACGCGGTCATGCGCGGCACAGAACGCCGTCACGTCCTGATGGAACGGGAAGGCACGAAGCCGGAGCGTGTTCAGGTGCACGCCCTCGCCGGCGAGGCGGTGCAGAGCCTCGTCCATCGCGGGCGAGGTCGAGCCGTAGTAGATAGCGCCGAGCCGGGTAGGCTGCGCCGCATCGCGGCGGATCGGTTGCGGCACCAGAGTCTTCGCCGTGTCGAACTTGCGCAGCAGCCGCGTCATGTTCTCGATATAAGCGGGACCTTCCTCGGTGTAGCGCGCATACTGGTCCTTGGTCGTGCCGCGGGTGAAGAAGGCGCCGCGGGTCGGATGCGTGCCGGGATAGGTGCGGTAGGGAATGCCATCGCCGTCGACATCGAGATAACGACCGAAGGGTTTGCCGGAGTCGAGGTCCTTGGCGGTCATGACCTTGCCGCGATCCATGCGGCGCGCGTCGTCCCACTTGAACGGGGCGCAAAGCCGCTCGTTCATGCCGATGTCGAGGTCGAGCATGACGAAGATAGGCGTCTGCAGCCGGTCGGCGAGGTCGAAGGCCTGGGCGCCGAAGTCGAAACACTCCTTCGGATCCTCGGGCAGAAGCAGCACATGCTTGGTATCGCCATGGCTGGCATAGGCCGCAGACAGAAGGTCGCATTGCTGGGTGCGGGTCGGCATGCCGGTCGAGGGGCCGCCGCGCTGCACGTCGAAGATCACCGCCGGGATCTCGGCGAAATAGGCAAGGCCGATGAACTCCTGCATCAGCGAGATACCCGGACCGGAGGTGGAGGTGAAGGCGCGCGCGCCGTTCCAGCCGGCGCCGATCACCATGCCGATCGAGGCGAGCTCGTCCTCGGCCTGGACGATCGCGTACTTGCGCTTTGACGAGGTCTGGTCGACGCGGAAGCGCTTGCAATGGCTGGTGAAGGCTTCGGCCAGCGAGGAAGACGGCGTGATCGGATACCAGGCGCAGACCGTCGCACCGCCATAAACGGCGCCGAGCGCGGCGGCCGAATTGCCTTCGACCATGATGCGATCGCCGACCTTGTCGACGCGCTTCAGGCGAAGCCCGATCGGACATGGGAGATTCTTTAAGGCCCAGTCGCGGCCCATATGCATGGCCGCGATATTGGGCTTGATCAGCTTCTCCTTGCCCCAGAACTGCTCGGCGATCAGCTTCTCGACGACCTCGACCTCCATGTCGAGGAGAGCCGCGAGCGCGCCGACATACATGACGTTCTTGAAGAGCTGGCGCTGGCGCGGATCGGTGTAGGCGGCATTGCACATCTCGGTCAGCGGTACGCCGAGCACGGTCACATCGTCGCGGAACTTCGACGGCGGCAGCGGCTTGGTCGAGTCGTAGAGCACGTAGCCGCCCGGCTCGACCGAGGCCATGTCCTGGTCCCAGGTCTGCGGGTTCATCGGCACCATGAGGTCGACGCCGCCGCGGCTGCCGAGCCAGCCGGCTTCGGAGATGCGCACCTCGTACCAGGTCGGCAGGCCCTGGATGTTGGAGGGAAAGATGTTGCGCGGCGTCGCCGGGATGCCCATGCGTAGGATGATCTTCCCGAACAGCGTGTTCGCGCTCGCCGAGCCCGAGCCGTTGACGTTGGCGAACTTGACGACGAAGTCGTTGACGCGTTCTAGCGGCTTCGGCATGCGGTCCCCGCGTGGGTCATCTCGATCAGGAATTTCTGCATGTCCCAGGCGCCGGTCGGGCAACGCTCGGCGCAGAGCCCGCAGTGAAGGCACATATCCTCGTCCTTGGCCATGATGCGGCCGGTCTTGAGCGCGTCGGAAATGTAGAGATCCTGCGTCTTGTTCTTTGCCGGCTGGGTCAGCCGGTTGCGCAGCTCGTCCTCATCGCCGTTCTCGGTGAAGGTGATGCAGTCGACCGGGCAGATGTCGACACAGGCATCGCACTCGATGCAGAGGCTGCGCGAGAAGACGGTCTGGACGTCGCAGTTGAGGCAGCGCTGCGCCTCGGCATAGCCGAGCTTGGGATCGAATCCCAGCTCGACCTCGACCTTGATGTCCTTGAGCGTGGTGCCGAGGTCGCGCCAGGGCACCTTGTTACGGAGCGCCGCCGAGATGTCGTTGTCGTAGCTCCACTCGTGGATGCCCATCTTCTGGGAGGCAACGTTGACGCCCGGCGGCGGGCGGACGGCGACATCCTCGCCGTTCAGCATCTTGTCGATCGAGATCGCTGCGTCGTGGCCATGGGCGACCGCCCAGATGATGTTCTTCGGCCCGAAGGCGGCGTCGCCGCCGAAGAACACCTTCGGGATCGTCGACTGCATGGTCTTGGGATCGACCTTGGGCATGCCCCAGCGGTCGAACTCCATGCCGATGTCGCGCTCGATCCAGGGGAAGGCATTCTCCTGGCCGATCGCCACCAGCACGTCGTCGCATTCGATAACGACCTCGGGCTCGCCGGTCGGCACCAGCTCGCGTCGGCCCTTCTCGTCCTTCTTCGCCGCGACCTTCTCGAAGGACATGCCCTTGAGCTTGCCGTTGTCGTGGAGGAAGGCCTTGGGCACGAGGAAGTTCTTGATCGGGATGCCCTCGTGCTGGGCGTCCTCCTTCTCCCAGGGCGAAGCCTTCATCTCCTCGAAGCCGGAGCGGACGACGACAGTGACCTCCTCGCCGCCGAGGCGCTTGGAGGAGCGGCAGCAATCCATCGCCGTGTTGCCGCCGCCGAGCACGATGACGCGCTTGCCGATCTTGTCGATGTGCCCGAAGGAGACGTTGGAGAGCCAATCGATGCCAATATGGATGTTCTTCGCCGCCTCCTGGCGGCCGGGGATGTCGAGATCGCGGCCGCGCGGCGCACCGGAGCCGACGAAGATCGCGTCATAGTCCTCGGCCAGGAGCGACTTCAGGCTGTCCACGCGCTGGCCGAGCCTGAGCTCGACATTGCCGAGATCGGTGATGTAGCCGACCTCCTCGTCGATGATCTGCTCGGGAAGGCGAAAGCGCGGAATCTGGCTGCGGATCATGCCGCCGGCCTTGGGATCAGAGTCGTAGACGACGCATCGGTAGCCGAGCGGCACCAGATCGCGGACCACGGTCAGCGAGGCCGGGCCGGCACCGACTAGCGCGACTTTCCTGCCGTTCTTGGCTGCATTCGGCTTCGGCATGAGGCCGCTGATGTCGCCCTTGTAGTCGGCAGCGACGCGCTTCAGGCGGCAGATCGCCACCGGCTCGGCCTCGACGCGGCCGCGCCGGCACGCCGGCTCGCACGGCCGGTCGCATGTGCGCCCGAGGATGCCCGGGAAGACGTTCGACTTCCAATTGACCATGTAGGCGTCGGCGTAGCGGCCGGCTGAGATCAGCCGGATGTACTCCGGCACCGGCGTATGTGCCGGGCACGCCCATTGGCAGTCGACGACCTTATGGAAGTAGTCCGGGTGCTTGATGTCGGTGGCTTGCACTTACTTGCTCCAGCGGGTCCGTCGCATCGCCGGAGCGGGTCCGGCAGATGAGCCGGACGCTATCTTCCGGCGACGGTGTCCGCCTCGTCCTCCAAGGCCTCTGCGATGTGGGTCAACTCCTGGCTGATTTCCGGCATCGCCGTGTCCTCGGCGACAACCCGGCATCGACGCGCAAGCGCGCGCAGCCGATCCGCGCTCCCCGGCTTCTTCGCCGGCGTGCGCCCCTGTGCCGGAGATGTCCGTCGTTTGGTGGCAGCCTTGGTCGGCATGCGTCCTCCCCCTCTCTTGGGCGCGCCTGAAAGCACAAAGCGAAGCGTTCTTGGACCCGCATTTGGGACGGCCCGAACGGGGCCGGAGCCGAGGCAAGCTTGCCCCAAGGCGGGGGCGCCTGCAATGAAACTCGGGGCTGGGCGGAGAGCCTAGGGAGCCGCTTTTTGGACGGCCGTCAAATGGCGGATCAGCTCGATCCGCCGGCGGGTCACGGGATAGCGCCGGGCGCGCTTGCGGGCCTCGGGCGCGGAAAGGCCCCACCGGCGCGAAGCCTGGCGCCAGAGCAGCATGACCTTGAGACGTACCGCCGGGTCCCTGAGCAATTTGCGCACGCGTTCGATCGCAGCCCAGCCGGCCTGAGCCTCGCGATGAACCGGCAGCACCGGATTGCCGATCAGACCCGGCCAGCTCAGGGCTGCCGATTCGAAGTGGCTGCTGCAGAAAGTGAGGAGAGTGTCCCGATCGCCGTAGGCGTAGTAGGTGCGCTTCGCTTCCGGGTAGCGGGATGCCGCGCCTGGCTCGACGCCGAAACTGGCGACGGCGGGCGCATCGCAGACGCAGCATTTCATGGCAAGCGCGAGCTTAGCACCGCCGCTCGCCTTGCGTCGCGGGGGTCGCTGTGCTCTCCTCGCGCCGCCATGGTCTTGTCGCCGCGCCAGCAAATCATGAAGCAGATCGCCGAGCTCCGTCGGAAGATGGACCCGGACGTGCTGGATTCGGCCGAGCGCATCGCCCGCGCCCATTTGGGTCTGCCCTCGAAGCCGAGCGAGGCCGTCCGTCTTTTCCAGCAGGCAATGGCCGGCAACAGCCGCCAGCGGGCCGAGATCCTGGCCGAGGTCGAGCGCCGCGTCGCGCGGATGAAGACCCGCCATTAGCGAGTCTGGCGGCGGCCGCTATCGGCGCGTCGCTCTGTTCATCTCTTTCCTGCTCTCGCCGACCCTCGGTTACGCCTGCTCGCGCGTCGTCGATGGCTGGGCGCGGCACCAGCCCTGGGCCGAGTCGATGCCGTGGGCGCGCTACGGCCTCGGCATGGCCGCGCTGGCGCTCGGCGGACTTCTCGGCTACTGGCTGCTGCGCTGGCTCTTCCGGATCGCGGAACCGCTCTTCTCGCGCTGAAGCTCAGCGACCGTCCGGCCGAGCAGCTCGAAGTCGTTGCGCCGACCTGTGCCGCGGCGCCAGGCGAGACCGATCGTCCGCGATCTGGGATCGGCATCGAGCGGCCGCGCCGCCAGGTTCGTGCCTCGGAGGATGCCGGCATCGACCGCCAAGCGCGGCAGCAAAGTAACGCCAAGCCCGCCATCGGCCATCTGGACCAGCGTATGCAGGCTCGTCGCCTCGACCACCGGGCCTAGGGCCGGATCTGCAAAGTTGCAAACCGAGAGCGCATGCGAACGGAGACAATGCCCCTCCTGCAACAGCAACAGAGGCTCCTCGGCGAGGTACGCGGGCGGCACCTCGGCTTCGCTCGCTAGCGCATGCGCCTTCGGCATCGTCGCCAGGAACTCGTCCTCGAACAGCTCCATGGTCTCGGCTGTGCCGCAGTCGCAGGGCAGCGCCAGCAGCAGCACATCGAGTGCGCCGGTGCCGAGCTGATCGACGATGCGTGCCGTCTGGTCCTCGACCAGCACCAGCTTGAGCTTGGGAAAGGCGCGGCGGAGGCGAGGCAACACCTTGGGCAGGAGGAAAGGACCGATGGTCGGAATCACGCCGAGCCTGAGCAGGCCCGAGAGCGGCGCCCGCGCCGCCGCAGCGGCGGCGACGAGCTCGTCGGCATCCTCAAGCAGGCGGCGGCCGCGCTTCAGCACCTCCTGCCCGGCCGGGGTGAACACGACGCGCCGCTTGCCGCGATCGACCAGGGCGACTCCGAGCGTCTCCTCGAGGTCCTTGATCGCGGCGCTCAGCGTGGACTGGGTAATGTTCGCCGCCGCGGCGGCGCGGCCGAAGTGTCCGGCGCGTGCGAGCGCGTCGAGATAGTGCAGCTGGCGGAGGGTCGGTTGCCGGATCATCGGAAATTTCGATCATAATATATGGGATAATTCATTAGATCGATCAAAGAATCAGACTTATTTTCAACTCATTCCAATTCTCATCAAACCGCTCCAAGGAGACCGACATGCTGACCATCGGCGACACCTTCCCGGCCTTCAAGCTCAAGGGCGTGGTTTCCCGCGACCCCAAGACCGCCTTTGCCGACTTCGCCGAGACAAGCGACAAGGGCAAGTGGAAGGTCGTGTTCTTCTGGCCGAAGGACTTCACCTTCGTCTGCCCGACCGAGATCGCCGCCTTCGGCAAGCTCGCGGGCGAGTTCAAGGACCGCGACGCGGTCGTCTACGGCGTCTCGACCGACTCCGAGTTCGTGCACCTGGCCTGGCGCAACAACCATGCGGACCTCAAGGATCTTCAGATCCCGATGCTCGCCGATCTAAAGCGCGAGCTGAGCCAGGCGCTTGGCATCCTCGACAAGAACGAGGGCGTGGCGATGCGCGCGACCTTCATTGTCGACCCCGAGGGCATCATTCGCTTCGTCTCGGTCAACGACCTGAACGTCGGCCGGAACCCGCAGGAGGTCGTCCGCGTCATCGATGCGCTGCAGACCGACGAGCTCTGCCCCTGCAACTGGCAGAAGGGCGACGACGTCCTGAAGGCAGCCTGACATGAGCATCGACACTCTCAAGTCGAGGCTTCCCGACTATGCCAAGGATCTGAGGCTCAACCTCTCGTCCCTGGCGACGGAAGCGGCGCTCACCGAGCAGCAGAGCGCCGGGGCGTTCATCGCCTCGGCGATCGCCGCCCGCAATCCGGAGGTGATCCAGGCGATCACCGCCGAGTTCGCACCGAAGCTCTCGGCGGAGGCGCTCGAAGCGGCGAAGACATCGGCGGCCATCATGGCGATGACCAATGTCTACTACCGCTTCACCCATCTGGTGTCGGCGCCGGACTACAAGACGTTGCCGGCCAAGCTCCGGATGAACGCGCTGGCGAAGCCAGGGGTCGACAAGGTCGATTTCGAGCTGTGGTCGATCGCGGTCTCGGCGGTGAATGGCTGCGGCATGTGCATGGACTCCCACGAGAAGACCCTGCGCAGCCACGGCGTCACCGCCGAGCAGATCCAGGCGGCCGTTCGCATCGCCGCCACTGTGAATGCGGTTGCCGCCACGATCGCCTGCGAGGCAGCCCTTGCCGGCGAGATGAAAGCGGCGGCGTAGAAGCAAATCTTCTCCTTGGGGGAGAAGGTCGCGAGCGTAAGCGAGCCGGATGAGGGGATGCGGTCGACGCAGATAGTAGGTCTGCCGTTGCCCCTCACCCACTCGGCATCACCTCGCACCCTCTACCGGTACGAGAGGGTTGCTTTCTTCGTCTCAGTTTCCCGGCTTCAGTCCCGTCGCGATCAGCCGTGCCTTCATGCGCTCGCACGCGGCCGTCAGCGACTCCGCCGGCACTGTTTCGGTCGAGTTGTGGCCCGCCTCGATGACGATCTGCAGCTCCGCCTCGGGCCAAGCCTTGGCGAGCTTGTAGGCGATCTCGGCGCGGGTCACGACGTCTTAGCGGCCCTGCACGATGATGCCCGGCAGATGCCGGATCTTCGGCATGCCGGCGACGATCGCGCCCGGCGGCATGAAGAAGCGGTTGACGCAGAAATGCGTGAAGAAGCGCGCCAGCGGCACGCACATCTCCGGTGCCAGCAACGCCTTCACCGTCTCCTCGGTAGCGCGGAAGGACTGAGTCCAGCCGGAATAGGTGCGAAGCGCCTCTGCCGCCGGAAAGTTGACCTTCGGATCGTCGGAGATGACGCGCCGGTGGTAGGCACCGAGCAGGTCGCGGCGCTCCTCCGGGGGCAGGAAATTGGCGAAGGCCTCCCAGGCTTCGGGGAAGAGGTTGCGGATGCCGTAGTACCACCAATGGATCTCGTCATCGCCGCCGGTGAAGATGCCGCGGACGATGAGGCCGAGGCAGCGCTCGGGATAGGCCTGCGCATAGGCGAGCGAGAGGAAGCTGCCCCAGGAGCCGCCGGCCACCAGCCACTTCTCGATCCCGAGATGCTTCCTCAGCTTTTCGATGTCCTCGATCAGGTTCCGGGTGTCGTTGCCTTCGAGTTCGTTGAGCGGCGTCGAGCGGCCGCAGCCGCGTTGATCGAACAGCGTGACGTCGAAGAAGTCCGGGTCGTAGTTGCGCCGGTTGGCCGGGCGGATGCCGCCGCCGGGGCCTCCATGCAGGAACAGCGCCGGCACGCCTTTGGGGTTGCTGACGCGCTCCCAGTAGAGGGTGTGGCGGTTGTCGACGGGGAGCTTGCCGGTCTCGCGCGGCTCGACCTCAGGAAAGAGCGGGTGTCGTTCCAGCATCGAAGTCCCTGATATGTGTGGAGGCACTCTTGGACCGCCTCACCCTTCGACAGGCTCAGGATGAGGCTACTGATGGCTCACAGTAGTCCCTCATGCTGAGCCTGTCGAAGCGTGAGGGACGTTGACGAAAGGCAATCAACGCCAAGAGGTGATGGTCGCGCCACCGTCGGCGACGATGACCTGGCCCGTGATAAAGTTGCCGGCGGGGCTAGCCAGCATCACCGCGATCCCAGCGATGTCATCGGGCTCGCCGATGCGGCGGAGCGGATATCCCGCGATCGCCTTCTCGTAGAGTTCGGGGTTCTCCCAGAGGTATCGAGCGAAGTCGGTACGCACGAGGCCCGGCGCGATCGAGTTGACGCGGACATTGCTCGGCCCCCATTCGGTCGCGAGCTGGCGCGCGAGCTGGAAGTCGGCCGCCTTGGAGACGCCGTAGAGGCCGATCGAGCCGGCGCCGCGCAGGCCCGCAATCGAGGAGATGATGATGACGACGCCGTCCTTGCGCTCGGCCATCTCCGGGACCGTCAAATTGGCGAGCCAGAGATTGGAGCGGACGTTGCTGCCCATCACCTTGTCGAAGAGGGAGTCGGTAACCTCCGACATCGGGCCGGCATGCGGGTTGATCGCCGCGTTGCAGACCATGATGTCGATCTTGCCGAAGGCCGCACGCGATCCTTCGACCAGCGCCTCGACCTGCTCGCGGTAGCCGATGTTGCAGGCGATCGCCTTGGCCTTTCCGCCCTTGGCCTCGATCTCCCTAACCACCCCCTCGCAGGGCTCGAGCTTGCGCGAGGAGACGACGACCGAGGCGCCGTGCTCGGCCATGGCGAGGCAGATAGCGCGGCCAATGCCTTTGCTGCCGCCGGTAACGACGGCAACCTTGCCCTTGAGGTCGAAGAGCCTCACGCCTTCAACATATCCCCGATGGCGCGGCCCGCATCGGCGACGGCCTTGCGGCCGAGCACGAGCTCTCGGCTCATGTTCATGAAGCCGTGGATGACGCCGTCGTAGATGTCCATCTTATGCGGGACCTTCGCCGCCTTGAGCTTCTCGGCAAGCCGGAGCGTATCGTCGAGCAGCGGGTCGAGCGAGGCGGCGTTCAGGTAGAGCTTGGGAAGGCCCTTCATGTCGGCCAGGAGCGGTGCAGCACGGATGTCCGGTGCCGCCGGCGTGCCGCCGAGCCAGGCCTTCCAGAACCAGCGCATGCGCTCGGTCGTCAGGTTGTAGGCGCCGCCGCCGAAAGCCTTGTGGCTCTCGGTCTCGTGATCCGGCGCGAGGCACCCGTAGAAGAGCGCACCGCCCTGGATCTGCGGCAGGCCCTTCTCGTGCAGGCCGACAAGAACTCCGAGCGAGAGGTTGGCGCCGGCAGAGTCGCCGGCAACGGCGATGCGCGACGGGTCGAGGCCGCGCGCCGCGCCGTCGGAGCGGATCCAGGCGACGGCAGCCATCGCATCATCATGGCCTGCCGGGAACGGATTCTCCGGCGCGAGGCGATAATCGAGGCCGAGCACGGCGCATCCGCTTTCGAGCGCGAGCATGCGCATCAGCCGGTCATGCGTGTCGAGATCGCAGAACACCCAGCCGCCGCCATGGAGGTAGAGCAGCACCGGAAGCTTGCCCGGCCTCGGCTTGAACAGCCGCGCCTTCAAGGCCTGGGTAGGGCCCGGGATGTAGAGATCGACCGTCTCCATATCCGGCTTCGGCCAGTTCCAATGGGTCGAGACCCGGTTGGTGATGGGCCGCGCCTCGGCGAGCGGGATCTTGGTGGTGTCGGGAAGGCCGAGGCTCGCATACCAGGCGATGATCTTGGCCATCTCCGGATGCACGAAGGGCGCGTCTTGGCGGCGGGCGGAAGCAGTCATGGCGGGATTCGACGGTTGGGGCGGGAGCCGATACGGTAGCCGGCCCGTCGCTCCCGCCGCAATCGCTTCCATGAAAGGCCGCCCGTGACTTCATCGACAGGCATCACCGGCATCGACCACGCCGTCATCGTCATCCGCGACCTTGCCGAGGCCGCGAGGAACTATCAGCGCCTCGGCTTTCGGCCGACGCCGCGCGGCCACCACACCAAGCTCGACACCTACAATCATTGCATCATGCTCGACCGGGACTACTTCGAGGTCCTCGGGGTCGAGCGGCCGGGCCCCTACAACATCGACCAGCAGGAGATGCTCAAGGAGCGCGAGGGGCTGTGGGCGCTGGCGCTGCAAACCGACGACGCCCGTGCCGCGCATGGCCGGCTCAGGGCCGCCGGCTTCTCGCCGTCCGATCCCGTCGACTTCGCTCGCCCGGTCGAGCTGCCCGGACGGACGACGGAGGCACGATTCACCGTGCTCTACCTCGAAGCGGAAGCGGTGCCGGGGCTCCGCCTCTTCCTCTGCCAGCACTACACCCGCGACGTCGTCTGGCGGCCCGACTATCTCGGACAGGCCAATGCCGCGAAGTCGCTCTCGCATGTGACGCTTTCTCTCAAAGATCCCGGGCCCGCCGCGGATGCCTATGGGAGGGTCTTCGGCACCAAGCCGATTCCGACCCCTGGCGGCTTCACCGTTCCCGCCGGTCGGGCACAGATCCGAATCCTCGCTACCGCCAAAGCGGCCGAGGACTTCGCGGGCGATCCGGTCCTCTCTTATCGCCATCCGGCGCCGATCGCGCTCGGCCTTGCCGTCTCGGACCGGCAGGCGGCCAGGAGAGCGCTCGAGTCCCGTGGCGTGCCGTTCAAGGACTTGGCCTCCGGGCTTCGTATCGCCTCGACGCAAGCAAACGGGGTCGTCGTCGAGTTCGTCTGACGCCTGGCTTTGTCCGCCGGCATCGGACGCGCCGACCAGCCGCCACCCGGTCGCCGATCGGGCGCGCCGGTGCGGTCTACCGGCGCCTCGGCTTCAAAACCACGCCGATCGGTCGCCACGACAATGTCGGTATGTCTAACCACTCGCAGGCGCTCGATCAGGACTTCTTGAAGATGCTCGGCATCACCTCCGACCTTCTGCGATGCTTTCAATTTCAGCTAAATTCGAGCCGATGCCACTGCATGCCGTAAGGCATTGTTAACCGCGTCGCACCTAGTCTCACGAGCAAGAAGGTTCGGGCTGGGGATCACTCTGGAATGACCATGGCAGCGACGCTCGCAGAACGCAGCGCGGGCAGAAATGCGGCGGGCGGCGGACTGCGTGGCGCCATTCTCGGCCTCGCTGCCGCTGCTCCGGCCGCGCTCGCGCTCATCGGTATCGCCGTCGTGCAGGTCGTCGAGAGCCGCGGCAATTCATCCGAGCCGCTCCTGCTGCTGCTTGTCTCTCTGGCTACGGCCGGTGCCGGGGCCTGGATCGGCACCCTCGGCATCCGTCATGCCGTCGGTGTGGATAGGGCACGCCTTACAGCCGTGCTTCGCGCGCTTGCGACCGGCGAGCGTCGCTTGCGCCTGGGCGGTCCTTACGATGTGGGCGAAGGGGGAGAGCTTGCGCGCGCGATCGACGACATCGTCGATCGCGTTTCCGAGCTCCGCGATACTCTCGAGCGTCATCGGCTGATCTCCGATCTCTCCACAGACGTCTTCTTCCGTCTCGCGCCGGATGCGACCTTCCTCGCGGTCTCTCCGTCCGTCACCCGTCTACTCGGTTACGAGCAGCAGGAGATGGTCGGGCGCTCTTGCTACGACTTCCTTCACCCCGACAATCTCGCCACCACGCGCCGGAAGCATGACGAGCTCCTGACGGGAGGCGCCTCGGCCGTGACCCTCAAGTTCCGGCGCAAGGCCGGCGGATATGTCGGTGTCGAATTCGTTTCACGACTTCGTTGCGACGAGGTGACAGGACGCCCCTATGAGATCCTGGCCATTGTCCGCGACGTGAGCGAGCGGATGGAGCATGCGCGCGAGCTCGAGCGTGCACGCCGCGACGCCGCTGCCACAGGCCATTCGCGCTCGTCCTTCCTTTCGAATATGAG
>VGEN01000122.1 GCA_016869285.1 Alphaproteobacteria bacterium | reverse complement strand
GTCTATTCCGATTGCTGGAAGGGCTACAACGTGCTCGACGTATCCGACTTCAAGCACTTCCGGATCAATCACTCCGAGCTCTTCGCTGATCGGCAGAATCACATCAACGGCATCGAGAACTTCTGGAACCAGGCCAAGCGCCACATGCGCAAGTTCAACGGTGTCCCGAAGGCCCATTTCGGGCTATTCTTGAAAGAGTGCGAGTGGCGCTTCAACACCAGTGACCCATCCAAGCAACTAACCCAGATCAAACAATGGGTTAAGCGTCATCTCAGGTAGTTATCTGGGACAGCCCCTTTCGTATTCTTGGTGTAGACGACCTTGGAACCCGGCACCCACTGCTTCTCCTCGAAGACGAACGGGCCGGAGCCGATGTGTTCCTGGATCTGCTGGAAGGCGTCGGTCTTGGCGATCCGCTCCTTCATGATGAAGGGCATGTTGCTGTTCATGCGCGCCAGCGACTCCAGCACCTGGCCGTAAGGTTCCTTGAGCGTCATCCTGACCGTGCGGTCGTCGACCTTCTCGACCTTGGCAACCTTGGCATAGAGCGCGACGCCCATGATGTCGCGCTTCGACCAGCGCTCTAGCGACTGGATCACGTCCTCGGCCTTGACCGGCTCGCTGTCGCTGAAGGCGACACCGGGGCGGAGCTTGAAGGTGTATGTCAGCTTGTCGGCCGACTGGTTCCAGCTCTCGACCATCTGCGGCTGCGGCGCCAAGTTGAGGTCGAGGGCGAAGGGCTGGTCGTAGATCATCGCGCCGTGATTGCGGATGATCGTGCCGCCGCCGAAGATCGGATCGAGCACGCGGAGGTCGGATTGCGGCACCACCTTGAGCACGGTCTGAGCCGAAGCCGTTGGGACGACGGCCATCACGGCCGCCGCGACGAGTACGCCGAGCGATGTTCGCATGGGACGCTCCTGTCGATTTCCGATGTGAAACCGGTAGCGAACCGACTATTCCCTGTCCAGTTGCGCCGATCGTCCGAGGAACAGCCATGCTGACGCGAAGACAGACCGAAGCCGCCTCCACGCTGTTGTGGATGCACTGGCAGGAAGGAAAGCGTCTGGCGGCGCTGCCGGAGCAGATTCGGCCGGCGACGCGCGCCGAGGGATATGCGATCCAGGCCGAGCTGGAGAAGCGCAGCACGTCGCCGCTGTTCGGCTGGAAGATTGCGGCGACCAGCGTTGCCGGCCAGAAGCACATCAACGTCGACGGCCCGCTCGCCGGGCGCATCCTCGCCGAGCGGGTACGGGATGCGACGGCGCCGCTTCCCTTCGGCGCCAACGCCATGCGCGTGGCCGAGGCCGAATTCGCCTTCCGCTTCGCACGCGACCTCCCGCCAAAGTCAAAGCCCTACACGGTCCCCGAGGTACTGGACGCGGTCGAGAGCCTGCATCCGGCGATCGAGGTGCCGGACTCACGCTTCGACGACTTCGTCGCCGTCGGCGCGGCGCAGCTGATCGCCGACAATGCCTGCGCTCATGACTTCGTCCTCGGTCCGGCAACCGCGGCGCCCTGGCGTTCGATGGATCTCATCGAGCATTCGGTGAAAGCCACCGTCACCGGTAAGCTCGAGCGCGACGGTAAGGGCGCGAACGTGCTGGGCGATCCGCGGGTAGCGCTGACCTGGATCGCGAACGAGCTGTCCGGCCTCGGCATCCCGCTGAAGCAAGGACAGGTCGTGACCACCGGCACCTGCGTGGTCCCGCTGCCGATCGAGCCCGGCGACGAGGTTGTTTGCGACTTCGGTCCGATCGGCCGGCTTGCCATCCGCTTTGCGGCAAGTTGAGCCGGCGCTTGCCTTTGTACGCTGGCCCGACTAACGTCGCGGCCATGTCGAAGACGCAGCCGGCCGCCGGCGCTCTGTATTTTGCGCGATACTTTACCCGCTGGTACGGACCGGCGGCTTAAGGATCGCGTTCCCGCGCAAACCGGAAGCCGCCCATCCGAGGCGGCTTTTGTGTTTCCAGGGGTACTCCCAGCACGACTCCCGCGGACGATGAGCGGCCTCCACGCAAGGAGGTCAGGATGACACCGCTCGATTGGACGCCGGAAAGCTGGAGGTCGATGCCGATCCGGCAGGCCCCGGCCTATCCGGACACGGCGGCGCTGAGCCGCGCCGAAGAGGATCTGCGACGATCGCCGCCCCTGGTCTTCGCCGGCGAGGTGCGCGAGCTCAAGGCAGCGCTCGCCCGGGTCGCCACCGGCGAGGCTTTCCTGCTCCAGGGAGGAGATTGCGCCGAGTCCTTCGATGCCTTCTCGGCCGATGCGATCCGCGACAGCTTCAAGGTGCTGCTGCAGATGGCCGTGGCGCTGACCTTCGGCGGCGCCTGTCCGGTGGTGAAGGTCGGGCGCGTCGCCGGACAGTTCGCCAAGCCTCGCTCCGAGGCGATGGAAACCGTCGGCGACCGCGCGCTACCGAGCTATCGCGGCGACATCATCAACGGCCATGCCTTCGAGGCGGCGGCGCGCATACCCGATCCGAAGCGCATGCTGAAGGCCTACAGCCAGTCGGCGGCCACGCTCAACCTGCTCCGCGCCTTCGCCCAGGGCGGCTTCGCCGGCCTGGAGCGCATGCATCAGTGGAACCTCGCCTTCGTCGCGGCTTCGCCGCAGGGAGTCCGCTACGAGCGCCTGGCGCAACGTATCGACGAGGCACTCGCCTTCATGGCGGCGTGCGGTCTCTCCTCCAAGTCGGTGGCGAGCCTCGGCCAGACGGCCTTCTACACCAGCCACGAGGCGCTGCTGCTGCCCTATGAAGCGGCCCTGACCCGCGTCGATAGCCTGACCGGCGACTGGTACGACTGCTCGACGCATCTTCCGTGGATCGGCGAGCGCACGCGCCAGCGTGACGGTGCCCATGTCGCGTTCTGCCGCGGCATCAAGAACCCGATCGGCGTAAAGATCGGCCCGACGACGACGCCCGACGAGCTGCTGGAGCTGATCGATGCGCTCAGCCCTGAGAACGAGGCCGGTCGGCTGACGCTGATCGTTAGGATGGGCGCGGACAGGATCGGCACCGCCCTGCCGTCGCTTCTGCGGGCGGTCGAGCGCGAGGGGCGCACCGTCGTCTGGTCCTCCGACCCGATGCACTGCAACACCTTGAAGACCGCGTCTGGCTACAAGACGCGGCGCTTCGACCGTGTCCTCGCCGAGGTCCGCAGCTTCTTCGACATTCACCGCGCCGAAGGCACCTATGCCGGCGGCATCCATATCGAGATGACCGGCCTCGACGTCACCGAGTGCATCGGCGGGGCCCAGGCGATCAGCGAGGAGCGCTTGAGCGAGCGCTATCACACGCAATGCGACCCTCGTCTCAACGGCTCGCAGGCCCTGGAGCTCGCTTTTCTGCTCGCCGAGGAGATGAAGGCTGAACGCGACATGCGGCGGTCGGCGCTCGCAGCGGTAGCCGACTAGGCATACCGCCACGGGCGGAAGCCGCTTGAATTGCGTCCGCATCCGTGGAGGCTCAAAGGCCTCGACGGGGAGATGCACATGACCGGATCGAATCGCACCGACCAGCCCTTCCGCCTGATGCTGCATCGGAAAATCCCGATGCGCGACGGCGTGAACCTGTCGGCCGACATCTATCTGCCGAACGGCGAAGGCCGGCATCCGGTGCTGCTGATCCGCACCATCTATCACAGCAAGGACCCGCGCTACGTCCGCTGGGCGGTCGGATTCGTCAAGGCCGGCTATGCCGTCGTTCTGCAGGATTGCCGCGGCCGGCACGATTCCGACGGCTATTGGGACCCTTACGTCTGCGAGATCCCGGACGGCTACGATACGCATGAGTGGATCGGCAAGCAGCCGTGGAGCAACGGCAGGATCGGCACCTTCGGCGTGTCCTATCCCGGCTTCACCCAGAGCTGCCCGGCACCCGACGGCAGCAAGCACCTGCAGGCGCTGGTGCCGATCGCATCCCAGCAGGACAATTACGGCCACCACCGCTGCGACGGGCTGATCGCCTGGGCCAACACCGTTTTCTTCCCGAACATGATCGGCCGCACCATGCAGGGCGAGGCCATGGCGCAGCTCAGCCTGCAGACCATCCAGTCGCGCCTGCCGCTCTACGATGTCTGGGGCGAGACGGCCGACAGCCCCTATCTCACGGGCGTCGTCGAGCACGAGGCCTATGACGCGTTCTGGTCCAGCTATTCGCTCCGCCACCGCTACAACCAAGTCGAGGTGCCGTCCTACTTCATGACCGGCTGGTACGACTCCCTGCTCAACGAGACGATCAAGGTCTTCCAGGGATGGCGGAAGAAGGCGCGCTCGGAGGCCGCACGGAAGCTGACCAAGCTCATCATCGGGCCGTGGAGCCATCAGGTGGCCCCGTGGGGACGCAGCCAGGCGGGATATCTGTGGGAGAAGGAAGGCGTCTTCGACGACCGCACCTTCGGCCCCGCCTCCCACATAGACATCGTTCAAGAACATCTGCGCTGGTACGACGCGCGGCTCAAGGATGTGAAGAACGGCATGGACGAGGAGCCGCCGCTGCATCTCTTCGTCATGGGCGAGAACGTCTGGCGCTTCGAGAAGGAGTGGCCGCTGACGCGGACGCGCTGGACCGACTACTATCTGCATGCCGGCAGCAAGCTCAGCGAGCAGAAGGCCGCCGCCACCGAGGCTCCGGACACGTTCCGCTACGACCCCGCCGATCCGGTGCCGACCTGGGGCGGCAGTTATCAGATGAAGGAGCTTGGCGGCCCGCGCGACCGGCGCAAGATTGAGGAGCGGAAGGACGTGCTGGTCTATACGACCGCGCCGCTCGAGCGTGACATCGAGGTCACCGGGCCGGTGAGCGCCACGATCTGGGCCGCCTCGTCGGCGAAGGACACCGACTTCACGGCGAGCCTGATCGATGTTCACCCCGACGGTCGGGCTATTCTGCTGACCGACGGCATCTGCCGTGCGCGTTTCCGCAAGGCTGCCGATGGGTGGACCTCGGAGGATTGGCACAAGGGCATCGCGCCTTACGAGAAGCTCTACGATCCGGCGTTCAAGCCGGAGCTGCTGACGCCGAACACGCCGGCCGAGCTCAAGATCGATCTCTGGTCGACCTCGAATCTGGTCAAGAAGGGCCATCGCATCCGGGTCGAGATCTCATCGAGCAACTTCCCGCGCTACGACCGCAACCTGAACACCGGCGGCCGGGTCGGCTACGAGGCGCAGGGCAAGGCGGCCGACCAGACCATCTTCCACGATGCCGAGCGTCCATCGCACATCACGCTTCCGGTGATCCCGCGATAGCGGCATGAGCCAGACCAGGATTATATCGGTTCGGGCGATCCTCGTTCGGCACGCGCTCGCCCGACCGATGGGCGGGCCTTTCGGCCAGCTTGCGGCGCGGCACAACCTCATCGCGGTCGTCGAGACGGACCGAGGCTCACGCGGCATCGGCGAGGTGTGGGCCAACTTCCCGCCCTGGGGTTGCGGCGAGCGCAAGAACATCGTCGAGCAATGCCTCGTACCGCTGCTGACGGGACAGCCGCTTGATGATCCTCGCCGCCTCTATCGCATGATGATGGAGCGCACGCGACTCCTCGCGCTGCAATGGGGTGCGCCCGGGCCGGTGCATCAGGCCGTCGCTGGCGTCGACATCGCACTCTGGGACGCGCATGCGCGAGACCTTGGCGTGCCGCTCCGGCAATTGCTTGCGCCGGGGAGGACGCCGTCCGATCGCGTGCCGGTCTATGCCAGCGGTATCGGTCCTGACGATACCATCGAGCGTATCGAGGCTGGTCGCGCCGCGGGTCACACTCGGTTCAAGATCCGCATTCCCTTCGGCGTCGAGATCGCTCGCAGGATGCTGCGCGACGCGCGAGATGCTTGCGGCGACGCCCCGTTGATGGCCGATGCGAACCAGGCACTCAAGGAAGAAGAGGCCGAGGCTCTAATTCCCGACCTCGCCGCGGCCCGCCTGCAATGGCTGGAGGAGCCCTTCCCGGTCGATGAGGTCGAAACTTATGGGCGGTTCGCCAAACGATGTCCGGCGCCTTTGGCCTGGGGCGAGAATGCGCGCGGTCTCGACGGGCTGCGAGCGTGCATCGACTCAGATGCCGGCGTGATCCAGCCCGACATCACCAAGACGCTCGGCATCAGCGACGGGCTGATCGTCGGCGAGCGCGTGCTGGCTGCCGGCAAGCGGCTCTGTTTTCACATGTATGGTGGGCCGGTCGGCCTCGCTGCCTCGGCGCAGCTCTCGGCCGCGCTTGGCGCCGACTGGCTGGAAATGGATGGCAATCCCAATCCCCTCTACGAGCGCGTGATCTCCTCCCCGCCTCGGATCGATAACGGCGATCTGCTCCTCGATCCGTCGCCGGGACTTGGCGTGACGCTGGCCCCCAGCTTGATCTAGCATCGCGCCGATGCCGGCCCCCAACCTCCTTTACCTGCTTTCCGATCAGCACGCGCGCCATGTGCTCGGCTGCTACGGCGACAAGCTGGTGCAGACGCCCAATCTCGACCGGCTGGCCACGAGCGGCGTCACTTTCGACAATGCCTATTGCCCGTCGCCGATCTGCGTGCCGAGCCGCATGTCGATGCTGACCGCGCGCCACCCCTCGGCGCAGGACTGCTGGACCAACGACGACTTCCTCGCTTCCGACCGGCCGACCTGGCTGCACGCGCTCGGCGCCGCCGGCTATCGCCCGCACCTCGCCGGCCGCCTGCATGCGATGGGCCCCGACCAGCTCCATGGCTATGTCACGCGCGACGTCGGCGACCACTCGGCCAACTATGCCGGCATCCCACGCCACGACATGGGACCGCTGCACCAGACGAACGACCCATGGCGCGTCAGCGTCGACGTCTCCGGTCCCGGCCAGAGCGCGTATCAGATGAAGGACGCGGAGACCGTAGAGGCCGCCTGCGCCGAGCTCGAGCGCATCGCCGCGCGACGCCGCGGCGGCGACACTTCTCCGTTCTGCCTGTCGGTCGGCTTGATGCTACCGCATCCGCCCTACATCGCGTGGCCTGAGGACTACGCGCTCTATGCCGGCCGAATCGGACCGCCGAAGCTGAACGCGCCCGCGGAGGAGCATCCGTGGCTCGCCTGGTGGCGCCGGGATCGCGGCATTGGCGATGTCGATTCCGATTCCAGCCTGCGCGCCCGCGCCGCCTATTGGGGCCTGGTGACACGCCTCGACCTGATGGTCGGCCAGGTTCTCTCGACGATGGATCGCCTCGGCCTTTCCGAGAACACCTTGATCACCTACACCTCCGACCACGGCGATCAGCTCGGCGAGCGAGGGCTCTGGTGGAAGCACACCTTCTATGAAGAGTCGGTGTCGGTGCCCTTGATCCTGAGTTGGCCCGGCCGTCTGCCCGCAGGTGTCCGGCGGGCGCAAGTGGTCAACCTGATCGACCTGACCGCGACCGTGCTCGACGCGCTCGGCGCCGCACCGCTGCCGCATGCGCAAGGCCGAAGCTTCCTCGCCGTCGCTCGCGACGCGAAGGCACCATGGACCGACGAGACCTTCTCGGAGTACTGCACCGACGAGACGCCTGCCTGGACCGGCGGCATGGCCGTGCGCCAGCGCATGATCAGGTCCGGCGCCTGGAAGCTGATCTACTACCACGGCTACCGGCCACAGCTCTTCGACCTCGCCAGCGATCCGCACGAGCTCCGTGATCTCGCGGAAGACCCTCGCCACCGCGATACGCGCGCCCAGCTGGAGAAGAAGCTGCTCGCCGGCTGGGACCCGGCGGCGATCGACGCACGGATGAAGGAGCGACGGCGCGACAAGGATGTCATCGGCGCCTGGACACGCAAGGTGATGCCGGCGGACCAGTATCGCTGGCACATTCAACCAGAGCACAACCGCGTCGATGGCCGCTCGCCCAAGTAGCACCGCATGACCCGGCCGATCGAGCGACGCCCGCTCATCGGCGTGACGGTGATGCCCGAGTACTTCCAGGTCGAAGGGGTCGATGCGGTGCTCGACAACCTCGCCCGCCGCGCCGGCGTCACCGCAATCGCCACCTCGCCCTACGTCATGGGGCCGGCACTCGACGGAAAGGGATCGCGTGAGCCGCCGATAGACGCCGGCGCCGGCTCGGTCAGGCTCCTCGACCGACCGCTCTGGGGCCGCCGCGAGCTGTTCGTACGAACCGCGCCGAGCTGGACGCCCGACCAGGCGCTCTATCGTGGCCTTCGCTATCAGCCGGCTGACGCGAACGATCTGACGGCACGCGAGGGCGCGGTCGTCGCCCGAACGATCAAGGCCGCAAAAGCGCGAGGCCTCCTGGTGTTGCTGCAGGTGCAGACAGCGATTCCGCCCGGCTATCGCGTGCAATTCGGCGGGCCAGTCGAGGAGGATCGCCCGCGCCTGCCGGACGGCTCGACGCCGGCGATCCGCGTTGACAACAACGCCTCGCTCGCGAGCCCTCACATCCATGACTATGCGCGTGTGCTGGTCGCCGACCTCATGCGCGCCTATCCCGATGCGGACGGAATCCGCATTGACTGGCCCGAGTACCCGCCCTACTCGCTGGATAGCGCCTTCTTCGACTTCGGGCCGCATGCCGCCGCCGCGGCATCGGCACGCGGTTACGACTTCGACGCCATGCGGAACGCCGTATCTTCTTTGCGCTCCTTCGTGCTCGGGCAGCTCGGTGCCCCGCACCTCGCGGCTCTCAACGCCTCTGACGGCGGCCGATTCCGGCTGACGCAGGCTTTGATCGACCGGCCCGCGCTGGCGCAATGGCTCGCCTTCAAGGCGGATCTCTCGGTGGGAATCGTGCGGTGCTTCCGCGACGCTCTCGATCAGGCAGCACCTGGAAAGCTTCTGGTGCCTGGCGCCTTTCCGCCGCCCTGGACTGCCCTCTCAGGCTTCTCTTTCGCGCGGGCCGCGTCTTACGCGGACGCGATCATGGTCAAGCTGTTTACCATGCATTGGCCGATGATGATCCGCGCGTGGGGCGACGCGATCGTTGCGGCCAATCCATCGCTCGCCGGTCGGCCGGAGGTTCCGCGCATTCTCGCGGCCCTTTTCGACATCGTCGACGGAGCAGGCTTCGATCGGCTTCAGGACTGGCGCTATCCGGAGCCAGAAGAACCGCATCCGGTCGGCGTCGAAGCGCAGATGCGCAAGATCGCGCTTGCCCAGGTGGAGGCTGGATCGACACCGATCATCGCGCTTGCCCACGGCTACGGGCCGGTCGGCGACTTCGAGGACCGTTTCCGAACCGCGTGGAACGCCTCGGACCGACGCGTTTGGGTGAACCGGTACGGCTATCTCGCCGATGCGAAGCTGGATGCGATCGGACGTATCGTCCGCAAGGGAGGTTCCGCTTGACGGGGCCCGGGCCGGGCGCGAGGCTGCCGCCAACGAAACGATGGGGGAGACGATGCTTCGACCGATTCTGGCTGGCCTCGCCGCCGCCTTCCTCTTCGCCGCGCCGGGCATAGCAGCCTGGCCCGAGAAGCCGGTGCGTGTCGTCGTTCCCTTCGGCCCCGGTGGGACCACCGACATCCTCGCCCGCAGCCTGCAGAAGGTGATGGACGAGAAGAAGATCCTCCCGCAGCCGCTCGTCATACAGAACGTCGGCGGCCACTTCTCGGTCGGCGCGCGCCAGGTGATGACCGCTGCACCGGATGGCTATACCTTCCTCGTCATCCATCTGGCGCTGCTTTCCGGCGAGATCGTCGATCCGCGGCGCGGCGTCGGCTATCGCGACTTTGAGCCCGTGGCGCTCACCGGCGGCTTCTGCCTGCATCCGATCGTCCGACAGGACTCGCCCTATAAGACGCTGAAAGATCTGCTCGAGGCGGCCAAGGAGAAGCCGAACACGATCGTCACCGGCGTCAACATCGGCGCGCTCAATCACATGCTGGGCGTCTTCCTCGAACGGGGCTATCCCGGCGCCAAGTTCCGCTTCGTCCAGATCGGCGGCGGTGGCGAAAACTTCGCTGCGATCACCGGCGGCCACACCCAGGCCACGGTCCTGTCGAGCTCGGAGTACCAGACCTACAAGGCCAACGGCATTCGAGCGCTCGCCTATTCAGGGCCCGAGCGCCTCAAGCTCGAGCCTGAGATCCCGACGACGCGAGAGCTCGGACTCGGCTTCGAGTTCTGCATCGAGAACTTCTGGTTCGCACCGAAAGGCACACTCAAGGAAGCCGTCGACGGCCTTGCCAATGCGCTCGAGAAGGCGACCGTCACCGACGAGCTCAGGACCTTCTTCGATAAGCAGGCGCAGACCGGCCAGTTCATGAAGGGCGAGGCCTATCGCCAGCGGCTCGACGCCGTCTTCAAGGCGATCGAGCCGGTGGCCAAAGCCGCTGCGCCGCAGAATTAGGAGCCTATCTCGGCAATGGCGACGGCCTGTATTGCGGCGCGTTGCGGCGAAGGCGCGAAGCGGGCGCGAAGTCGATGCTGGACGCATCGCCGAGTGCCTGCGACAAAGCCGTCGCCGCAGCGCGCCGCAATCCAGGCCGTCGCCATTGCCGAGATGGGCTCCTAAGGTATGGAAACCGCGGAGGCGGGCCGTCGCCGAGTCGACGCGCTCGCCGCCATCATCGTCCTCGTCTTCGCCGTGGTCGTCTTCCTCGCCGCACGGCGAGAGCCGCCGCCGCTCTACGACCCCTTTGGGCCGGGCACGGCGCCGATGGCGGTTTCTGCCGTGCTGGCGTTCCTCGCCGTCATCCTCCTGGTCCGCGCACTGCTCGGCCTTCGCATCGGCCAGTCGGCGCAGAGCCTGATTCTCGGCCTCGACGGCTCGGCACCGGCCGACTACCGCCTGCGGCCCGACCTCGCGGCCATCACCTTCGCGACCAGCCTGACATTCATCGGCGCGATGGGCCTCGGCCTGCCGTTCCTTTGGTCGACAATGGCCTTCCTGTTCGTGCTCGGAGCCTGCCTGAGCGACCGGAAGCCGCGCTCGCTTGCGATTGCAGCCGCCGTCGCCGTGGTCGGCGCGGTCGCGGTCGACGCGCTCTTCCGTCGTATCCTCCTCGTGCAGCTGCCGTGACTCTCGTCGACGCCTTCCTGCATCTGCTGTCGCCGCTTCCCTTCGCGATCATGACGGGCGGCGTGCTGATCGGCATAGCGGTCGGTGTCATGCCCGGCATCACTGCCGGCATGCTGATGGCACTCGCGCTGCCCTTCACCTACGGGATGAAGAGCGTCGATGCCATCATCATGCTAGTCGCCATGTTCGTCGGCGGTGTTTCCGGCGGCCTCGTTACCGCGACGCTCATGCGCATTCCCGGCGAGCCGAACGCGATCATGACCACGCTCGACGGCTATCCGCTGGCCAAGCGGGGCTTTCCCGGACGCGCGCTCGGACTCGGCAACGCCGCTTCGATCGTCGGCGGCACCCTCTCCTGGGCCGCGCTCGTGTTGCTGACGCAGCCCTTGGCGAAGGTCGCGGTTCTATTCGGACCTTGGGAGAATTTCGCGTTGGTCACGACGGCACTCGTGCTGATCGCGTCCTTGAGCCGCGGCTCCTTCCTCAAGGGCATGATCGCCGCCCTTCTCGGCGTTCTTCTGGCCATGCCCGGCGTCGACGAGACGTCAGGCCTCGTGAGGCTGACCTTCGGCCTCAACGCGCTCACCAACGGCTTCCAGCTTCTGCCCGTGGTCGTCGGGCTCTTCGCGCTGTCTCAGATCGTCGCCGATACCCTCCACATCGAGCAGGGAAACGATCATGTTCGGGCCAATATGCGAGGCATCGTGATCTCCCTTCGCGACTACGCGGTGCATGGCTGGAACATGCTGCGGTCCTCGATCATCGGGATCTGGATCGGCATCCTGCCCGGCGTCGGCGCCACGGTCGCCTCGATCGCCGCCTATACGACCGCAAAAAACGTCTCGAAGCAGCCGGAGCTGTTCGGAAACGGCAGCGAGGAGGCGATCGTTGCGGCCGAGAGCGCCAACAACGCGACGACTGGCGGCACGCTGATACCGCTCCTGGCGCTCGGGATCCCAGGCGGACTCGCCGATGCCATCCTGCTCGCCGCCCTGATTATCCACGATCTCCGCCCCGGCCCGCTGCTCTACTCGACGAGCCCGGAGATCGTGAACGCGATCATGGCGACGCACCTCGCCGCGCATATCCTTATGTTCCTGTTGATGACGCTCGGCTGTCTTCTCTTTGCGCGGCTCATGCTGATTCCCCGCGCATTCCTGTTCCCGATCGTCATCGTCTTCTGTATCCTCGGCGCCTATGCGCCTGACACCCAGATGTCCGATGTCTGGATCATGCTGGTCTTCGGCGCGGCCGGACTCGCCATGGAGTATGCGCGCTTCCCGCTGGCACCCTTCGTCGTCGGTTTCGTCTTGGCGCCGCTTGCGGAAGGAAAGCTCCGGTCCGGCCTTATGATGTCGGCGGGTTCGATCGAGCCGCTGTTCACCCGGCCGATCTCGCTCGCGTTGATCTGCGTGGCGCTGGTTTCCTGCGTGTGGTCGATCAGAAGCGAGCTCAAAGGACGCAGGGCGTGAGGAGGAGGAGCCGATGCTGACCCAAGCGAATCTCGCCCACTATGCCGAAGACGGCTACGTCATCCCGGATTTCCGGCTGCCGATGCCGGTGATCGAGGACATCAGGCGCGACCATGACCGGCTGATCGAGCGCCACCCGCGATTCGTCGACTACTGCCCGACCGTGCTCGCCTACGACACGGCCTTCCTCAACTATGCGCGGATTCCGGCGATCCTCGACATGGTCGAGCAGATCCTGGGGTCGGACTTCGCGCTCTGGAATTCGAGCTTCTTTGCCAAGCCGGCCTTCAAGGGCCGGAAGACGCCCTGGCACCAGGACGGCGAGTATTGGCCGATCCGGCCGATCGCGACCTGCACGGTGTGGATCGCCGTCGACTCCTCGACCCGAGAGAACGGCTGCCTCCGCATCATTCGCGGCTCGCACAAGGAGCGGCGCCTGTTCAGGCATGCGCGCAACGATGCGAAGAACCTGACGCTGAACCAGGAGCTCCAGCCCGAGGAGTACGATGAGAAGGAGGCGGTCGATCTCGTGCTCGATGTCGGCCAGGTCTCGCTCCACGACGTCTTCCTGGTGCACGGCTCCGAGGCGAACACCTCGCCGAATCCCCGCCGCGGCATGACGCTCCGCTACATGCCGACGGACTCGGTGTTCGATCGCGAGCTCGCGCGCCGGCAGACCGAGGAGAAGAAGCTCGCCGCCGGCCATGCCGACCGCACGCTCTACCTCATGCGCGGTGCCGATAGGAGCGGTCGCAACGATTTCCGCGTCAGGCTGTAGCCGTCACTGCGTCGGCGGCGGCTTGGTCTGCACGCGCATGATCCGGTTGGTGCTGCTCTGGTGGATGAGCAGGTCGCCGTTCCTCGCCGGGCGCATGTGACGGATGATCCCGGCGAAGACCTCGCCGGAGGGGATCGGCCAGCTCTGGAAGCTCTGCGCCTTGGGATCGAAGCGCACCAGCATGTCAGGGCGCATGCCGGATTCGTTATACCAGGCGACGCCGTCGACCACCGCGATCGCGTAGGGGTGCGAGTCCGGACCGCTCGGCGAGTCCCATTCCCTGATCTCGCCGGTCTTCGGGTTGTAGCGGCCGATCTTTCCTTTTCCGGAGTTCACGTACCAGATCATCCCATCCTCGGCGATGTCGAGGCGGCGGACCGTCGTCCCCGGCGTCGGCAGCTTGACCTCGGTGAGGTCCATCGTCGCCGGATCGATCTTGGCGAGGCAGGCGGCGCCGTTGCACGCATACCAGGGGGTGCCTTCGGCATCGATCTTGATGCCGTAGGGCTTCGCCCCTGGCGTCTTGGTCCTGGCGAGCTTGACATCGCCTGTCGCCGGGTCGAGACGGCCGACCATGTTGCTCTGCTGGAGCGTGAACCAGAAGATGCCCTTCTTGTCGAACTCGCCGGTGTGCGGATCCTTCGCCGCCGGGTCCGGCATCTTGTATTCGGTGATCTGGCCGGTCTTCGGATC
>VGEN01000121.1 GCA_016869285.1 Alphaproteobacteria bacterium | reverse complement strand
GAAGGGTCGCCACTTTCCGCTCGCCCGCCCTCAAGCCGCGGAAACCGCTCCATTGTGTCCCAACCTCCCGCGGACCCCGGCGACGATCTCGAATGAGCGCAGCCGCGCTGCGTGGTCGTAGATCTGGCCGGTGACGATGATCTCGTCGACATCGGTCGCCTCGATGAAGGCGCGGATGCCGCTCTCGACGGATTCGGGCGAGCCGACGACGGCCATGCGCAGCCCGTGCTCGACACGCGCCTTCTCGGCGGGCGACCAGAAACCGTCCATGGAGTCGACCGGCGGCAGCAGCGGTCCCGGCTGTCCGCGCCTGAGGTTGATCCACCCCTGCTGCAGCGAGGTGAAGAGGCGCGCGGCTTCGGCGTCGGTATCGGCGGCAACGACGCTCAAGCCTGCCATCGCATAGGGCTTCTTCAGCGTCTCCGACGGACGGAACTGGCGCCGGTAGATTTCGAGCGCCTCCATCAGGTGGTCCGGCGCGAAGTGCGAGGCGAAGGCGAAGGGAAGGCCGAGCGCGGCGGCAAGCTGCGCGCCGAACAGGCTCGATCCCAGTATCCATAGGGGCACATTGGCTCCGGCTCCGGGGACGGCGCGTACCGCCTGGTCAGGCACCGCGGCGCGGAAATAGGCCTGAAGCTCGAGCACGTCCTGGGGGAAGGAGTCCTCGCTGCCTATCAAATGGCGGCGAAGCGCCTGGGCGGTTCGCTGGTCGGTCCCCGGCGCGCGGCCGAGGCCGAGGTCGATGCGGCCGGGAAACAACGCCTCCAGCGTGCCGAACTGTTCGGCGATGACCAGCGGCGCGTGGTTCGGCAGCATGATGCCGCCGGAGCCGACGCGGATCGTCTTGGTGCCGCCGGCGACATGGGCGATCACGACCGAGGTCGCAGCGCTGGCAATGCCCGGCATGTTGTGGTGCTCGGCGAGCCAGTAGCGGCGATAGCCCCAGCGTTCGGCATGCCGAGCGAGGTCGAGCGTATTGCGGAAGGCGAGCGAGGCATCGCCGCCCGCGACGATCGGGGAGAGATCGAGGACCGAGAAGGGGATCACGGAACCGCCTGGGAGGGTGGGAGGGTCAGCAGCATATGGGGCTTCGCCCTGCCGGCGCCATTGCTCCCGTTCCATTAGCCGAGGTCTGTCCTTGGACGACGCTCGCCACGCGTGCTTAGTTCCGATCGGAAACAGCCCCGCGGAACTTCCTCCCATGATCCGATCCGGTAGCTCGTCGGTCTGGACCGACCTCGACTTCAGCAAGAGCGGCAAGCAGGTCGGACGCCTGCACCTGCCCTATTCGGTCACCCGCTCGGCCTACGGCCACATCGACATTCCGCTCGCCATCGTCAGGAACGGCAGCGGCCCGACGGTCCTCCTGATGGCCGGCAATCACGGCGACGAGTACGAGGGCCAGGTGACGATGATCCGGCTGATCCAGGATCTGGAGCCCTCCGACATCAAGGGCCGCGTCATCATCATGCCCGCTGCCAACCTGCCGGCGGCGATGGCGGGCGCGCGCGTCTCGCCGCTCGACGCCGGCAACCTCAACCGTGCCTTCCCGGGCAATCCCAACGGCACGCCGACCTGGCAGATCGCGCATTACATAGACGAGATCCTGGTGCCGGAATGCGATGCCTGGCTCGACCTGCACTCCGGCGGCGGCTCGCTCGACTACCTGCCCTTCTCTGCCTACTACCAGACCGGCGAGGACAAGAAGCTCGACGCCAAGGCAGAGGGCATCATGAATGCCTTCGGTGCGCCGCGGAGCTGCCGCGTCACCGCCGCGCCGGACGGGCGCCTCGCCGCCTCCTCCGGCCATCGCCGCAAGATCCCTTACCTCGGCGGCGAATTTGGCGGCACCGCCTCGGTCAATCCGGACGGCGTCGACATCACCCGCCACGGGGCGCTGCGCGTGCTCGCTCACCTCGGCGTGCTCAAGACGATCAAGCGCTTCAAGGTGCCGGCGCCGAAGAAGACGCGGCTGATGGAGCTCGGCGGCCATGACTACTACGTGCATGCGCCGGAGACGGGCCTGTTCGAACCGGCGACGCGGCTCGGCGACGAGGTGAAAAAGGGCCAGCTCTGCGGTACTGTTCACTTCATCGACAACCCCGAGCGCAAGGGCGTGCCGGTCTTCTTCAAACGCGAGGGCGTCGTCGTCTGCAAGCGGCACTATGGCCGCGTCGAACCCGGCGACTGCGTCGCCCATCTCGCAACGGATGTATGACCATGGATGACGCCCGCGCTTTCGCCCCCGCCGCCATAGGCATCATCGGCCAGCCGAAGGCGGCGCTCGACACACCGTCGCTGCTCGTCGACCTCGACGTCATGGAAGCGAACACCGCCCGGATGGCGAACACCTTCCGCGACAACGGCGTCAACTGGCGTCCGCACACCAAGGGCATGAAGATCCCGGCGCTGGCGCACCGGCTGATCAAGGCCGGTGCCATCGGTGTCACCTGCGCCAAGCTCGGCGAGGCCGAGGTGATGGCCCAGGGCGGCATCGGCGACATCCTGGTTGCCAACCAGATCGTCGGCCCGGTCAAGATCCAGCGCCTGGTCAACCTCCAGCGCCATTCCGATGTCATGGTCGCGGTCGACAACTGGGACAATATCCGCGAGATCGACGCGGCAGCGATCGCGACCGGCGTGCGCGTGCGCGTGCTGATCGAGGTGAATACCGGCATGAACCGCGCCGGCACCAGGCCCGGCGAGTCGACGGTCGAGCTCGCGAAGAAGGTCGCGCCCTTGAAGTGCGTCAAGCTCGCCGGCCTGATGACCTGGGAGGCGCATACCTTGCGCATCACCGATGCGGCCGAGAAGAAGAAGGCGATCGAGGGCGCGATTGCGACGTTCCTCGGCACGGTGAAGGCGTGCCGCGATGCCGGCGTCGAGATCGGCATCGTCTCCTGCGGCGGCACCGGCACCTACTGGATCACCGCGGCGCAGAAGGGCATCACCGAGGTGCAGGCCGGCGGCGGCATCTTCGGCGACGTGCTCTATCGCAAGAGCTTCGGCGTCGACCACCCCTATGCGATGACCGTGCTCGCCACGGTCACGAGCCGCCCGGAGCCGACGCGCATCATCTGCGATGCCGGCAAGAAGACGATGACCGGCGACGCGGCGATGCCGGAGCCGATCGGCCTCGGCGCGCTCGCCGGCATGGCGCTCTCGGCCGAGCACACCATCGTCAACCTGGCCGAGCCCAACACGTCCTTGCGCGTCGGCGACAAGCTCGAGTTCGTCGTGGGATACACCGACACCACGGTCAACTTGCATGACGAGCTGATCGGCACACGCAAGGGCAAGGTCGAGGTGGTTTGGCCGATCCTCGGACGCGGCAAGCTGAAGTAGCTACAGCAGCGCCTCCACCTTCGGCGCAACCCCGGCCGAGGCCACGAGAAGGCGCTCGGGCGCGACCTCGTTCCAGTGGCCGAGGTGACCGTCGAGCGGCTCGGAGACCACGGTCAGCGCCGTGGTCGGACCGCCCCAGAACATGGTTGGAGGCTTGTCGTCGGTCGAGTGCCTGACGGCGTAGATGCGGACACCGTCGCTCAAGGCGGCGGTCATTCGGAACGGATCGGTGGCACCCGCTTCGGTCATCGCGCTCTCGACGACGCGGATGGTCTTGCGGATCGCCGCCGGCGGATCCTCGTCGAGCCCGTGCACGAACAGCAGGAGGAAGAACAGCTCCGAGTCCGTGGTGCCGTGGCGGTGGCGATAGAGCTCGTCGGGCAGGAGCGCTTCGAGCCGGCGGCGCACCTTGTCGTAGCCGCCGATCTGGCCGTTGTGCATGAACAGCCAGCGCCCGAGCCCGAAAGGATGGCAGTTGGCGCGGCTGGTCGCGGTGCCGGTCGACGCCCGCACATGGGCGAAGAACAGGCAGGCCTCGACCTGATGCGCGAGGCTCTTCAGGTTCGGGTCGTTCCAGGCCGGCAGGATGTCGCGATAGATCCCCGGCACCTGGCGGCCGCCATACCAGCCGATGCCGAAGCCGTCGCCATTGGTGGTGACCGCGGCCTTCCTGGCATGCAGGCTCTGCTGGATCAGCGAGTTCTCGGGCTCGAAGATCAGCGAATCGAGATAGATCGGCTGTCCGGCATAGGTAAGCCAGCGGCACATCGGCGTCTCCCCTCGACATGGGCGTCCGGGCGATGATAGGCCGAGGGCGGTTAACGGGGGATTCCTGATGGTCTTGCCGCGTATCAACCTGGCCGGCGACGGACCGGACCTCCCGCCTCGCGCCTATGCCCGCCTGCTCGCCGATCTCACGGAAAAGCTCGATGTCGGCGCCGACTCCTACGGCCTCGGCGGCTTCGTCGCCGAGTTCGAGAAGAAGATGGCGGCCGCGTTCGGCAAGGAGCGCGCGATCGTCATGCCGACGGGCACGCTGGCGAATCTCTTCGCGCTCGACCTCCTCTGCGACCGCAACCGCCGCCGCGTGCTGGTGCAGACCGACGGCCACATCCAGAACGACACCGGCGATTCCGCCCAGCGCCTCGGCGGCGTCGTGCTGGTGCCGATCCAGGACAAGGCCGCCGGCTACACGCCTGCGGCGATGAAGGCCGAGATCGAACGTGCCGCCGGCGCGCGCGTCTCCATTCCCTTCTCGGCCATGGCGATCGAGACACCGGTGCGCCGCCGCTTCGCCCAGATGATCCCGCTCGCCGACATGGACGCCGCCGTCGCCTATGCGAAGGAGATCGGGCTCAAATGCCATCTCGACGGCGCCCGAGTCTATCTCGCCTCGGCCTGGACCGGGCGCGGCGTGAAGGAGTTCTGCAAGCCCTTCGACACGGTCTATTGCTCGCTCTACAAGTATTTCGGCACGCCCTTCGGCGCCGTGCTCGCAGGCCCGGCCGAGCTGATCGACGGGCTCTATCACGACCGCCGCCGCCATGGCGGCGGGCTTGCCCAGATGTGGCAGGTGGCGCTCGTCGCCGATCATTTCCTCGACGGCATGGAAGAGCGCTGGAAGAATGCGGCGGCGATGGGCGAGCCCGCCTACAAGCGTCTCGAAGCCTCGGGCCGCTTCACGATCGAGCGGATTCCGGATGGCAGCAACATCGCCAAGCTGCGCCTGGCCAAGGGCGACGGCGAGGCCCTCAAAGCCTTCCGTGGACGCGCCGAGACGGCCGGGCTCAAGATGCCGGAGATCGGCGGCGACATGCTGCCGATCCGCGTCAACGAGACCTGGCTTCAGTCGAGCGGAGAGGAGATCGCCGACCGGCTGATCAAGGCGCTCGGATAGGGAGGGGATCATGAAGGTCGAGAATGCGTCGCTCGAGGATCTGCTCGAAGCGCTGATCTCGGGCGGGATCACCGCGACCGGGCTGACCAAGGCCTATCTCGCGCGCATCAAGGCCTACGACCAGGGCGGACCGACGATCAACTCGGTGCGCGAGGTGAACCCTGACGCGCTCGCCATTGCCGCCAAGCTCGACGGCGTCAAGCCCGACAAGCGCCGGCCGCTCGCGGGCCTCCCGATCCTGATCAAGGACAACATCGCGAGCAGCGACAGGCAGCACACTACGGCGGGATCGCTGGCGCTCGCCGACGCCTATGCCAAGAAGGATGCGACCGTGACCGCGCGGCTCAGGAAAGCCGGAGCGGTCATCCTCGGCAAGGCGAACCTGACCGAGTTCGCCAACATCCTCGCCGTCGGCATGCCGGCCGGGTACAGCTCGCTCGGCGGCCAGGTGAAGAACGCCTTCGCCCCCGAGCAGGACGAGAACGGCATCCCGATCGTCCATCCGGGCGGGTCGAGCGCCGGCTCGGGCGTCGCCGTCGCCATCGGCGCCGCCGCCGCGACCATCGGCACCGAAACCTCGGGTTCCCTGCTCTCGCCGGCGACGCAGAGCGGCGTCGTCACGGTGAAGCCGACAGTCGGGTTGATCAGCCGTGCCGGCATACTGCCGATCTCGTACAGCCAGGACACGGCAGGACCGATGACGCGCACCGTGCGCGACTCGGCGCTGCTGCTCAACGTGCTTGCCGCGGTCGATCCGCTCGACAAGGCGACGGCACGGCAGAAGCGGCCGGACGACTATCTCGATCACCTCGACAAGGACGGGCTCAAGGGCGCGCGCATCGGCGTGCCGAGCGATCCTTCCGATCCCGGCAATGATGTCTACTACGGCCCGCTTTCGGAGCGGGCGAAGAAGGTCATGGAGCAGGCGATCCAGGCGCTCCAGGATCTCGGCGCGATCATCGTCCGCGCCAACATCCCCGCATCGGGCTGGGTCGGCGGACCCGGCACCGAGTATCCGATCCTCAACAACAACCGCTTCAGCCCAACGAAGCATCAGGTGCAGCGCGTGCCGATCGTCTTCGTCTACGAGCTCAAATACGGGCTCGACGCCTATCTGAAGAAATGGGCGAAGGGCACGGCGATGAAGACCATGGCGGACATCGTCGCTTTCAACGAAGCGCATCCGGAAAAGGCGCTCCGCTTCGGCCAGGACACCTTCCTTGCTGCGCATGGCACGAGGGGCGACCTGAGCGAGCTCGAGTACAAGGCGGCACGCCGCATGGATCTCAAGCACGCGAAGACTCTCGGCATGGACGCCTATATGGACAGGCACAAGCTCGATGCCGTGCTGTTCCCGGCCAATGCCGGCGCCGGCATCGCGGCGAAGCCAGGCTATCCGAGCGTGCAGGTGCCGGCCGGCTTCATCTCCGGCATCGGCGGCAAGGAAACGCGGGACTACCCGCTCGGCGCCACCTTCGCCGGACGCGCCTGGAGCGAGGCCAAGCTGCTGCGCCTCGCCTACGCCTTCGAGCAGGCGACGCATGCGCGACGCATGCCGCCGGGCGTACCGGCGCTCTGACCGGCGTCAGCGCGCGACCCTGTCGCTCGGGCCGTCGAAGTCCGACCGTCGGACCCGGTGGGCGCGGTAGATCCGCCGGACCCAGTCCGCGCCGGGATGGGCGGCGTAGCGCTCCATCAGCGCGCGGTAGCGAGCCGCGACCGGCCGCGGCGCCGCCATCGGCGAGTCCTCCGGCCTGACCAGCATCGCCAGCGCCGAGGCCGCGGCAATGTCGGCGATGGAGAGCGCATCGCCGACCAGGTAGCCGCTCCGAGCCCCGCGCTCCGCCACGAGGTCGAGCGCGGCGGATGCCGCCCGATGGCCGTCCTCGATCGAGGCTTCGTCGCGGATGCCGTTGCCCTTGCGCACCAGCGGGCCGGCCAGGGGCACGACGCACGCGTAGCCGAAGCGCGCCAGCGCAGACGCGCCCTCCCCGAAAACCGCAGCGAAGTACGATGGCGCGCTCAAGAGGGCGTCGAGCACCGGACGCCTGATCCGCGGGGTCAGATCCTCGTCGAATCGCCGCTCGATCGCGAGCGCCTCGTCCCGCAGAGACTCCTCTGAAGGAACGAGCCGCGGCTCCGGGAAGCGTTCCTCCAGCCACGCCACGATCGCGGCCGAACCGTCGAGGGCGACGCCGTCGGCGACCAGGACCGGCGTCGAGGTCCGGCCCGTCAGCGCCTTAACTTTCGCTATGTGCGGTCCCGGCAGAAGGCTCCGGCGCTCATGCGCCACGCCTTTGAGGTCGAGCGCCCAGCGAACCTTCTCGTTGTATGGCGAGTGGCGGAACTGGACCAGCGTCAGCACTCCGGCGCCTCCCAGCACCCCGCAGCTACAGCACCCGGTGCTGCGCCACCGGGATCATCTGGCGCACCTTCTCGACTCGCTTCGGGTCGATCCTCGCCGAAACCACGCCGACGCCGTCGGAGGCCATCGCCGTCACCTGCCCCCAGGGATCGACCACCATCGAGTGGCCAAAGGTGTGGCGCGTCTCGTTGCCCTGCGTGTGCGGCCCGTGCTGGGCGGCGGCGAGGAAGTAGGTTTCGGTCTCGATCGCGCGCGCCCGGCACAGCACCTCCCAATGGTCCTTGCCGGTCTGCAAGGTGAAGGCGGCGGGAAGCGCGATCACCTGCGCCCCCTTCCTGGCGAGCTGGATGAACAGCTCGGAAAAGCGGAGATCGTAGCAGATCGAGCATCCGACGGTGATGCCGTCCAGGTCATAAGTGACGACCTCGTCGCCCGGCTTGATGCTGGCCGATTCCTTGTAGGCCATGCCGTCCGGCGTGACGATGTCGAAGAGATGGATCTTGCGATACCGGGCGATCTGCTTGCCGGCGCGGTCGAAGACGATGGTGGTGTTGTGCAGGCGCTCCTCGCCCGGAACCTTCTCGAGGATCGAGCCGGCATGAACGAAGACGCCGTGCGTCTTCGCGATCTCCTGGCAGAGCGAATAGGCGGGTCCGCCGGGGATAGCCTCGGCCGCCGTGCGCTTCTCCGCACCCGTGCCGCCGAGGAAATCGAAGACCTCGGGAAGTACGATCAAGTCCGGCGACTCCTCGCGGATCGCCCGTTCCATGAGCTCGCGTGCCTGCGCGAGATTGCGCGGCTTGTCGTTGGTCGAGTTCATCTGGATCAGGGAGACTTTCATCGTGGCGTCCTCGTGCCAGGGAGAAGGGTCACCGTCGCGCCGGCCGACCTCTCCGTCAACCGGCTTTTCCGCCGCGCGGTTCGGTGGCAGGCTCGCGCCATCTCCGATCAAGGAATCACCCATGTCCCGACGCACGCTCGAGATCACCGACAGCCTCTACGACTACCTCCTCGCCCATTCGCTGCGCGAGAAGCCGTTGTTCAGGAAGCTTCGCCAGACCACGGCGAAGATGCCGATGGCCGGCATGCAGATCTCGCCCGAGCAGGGGCAGTTCATGGCGCTTCTGGTCGAGCTGATCGGGGCCAAGAAGGCGATCGAGGTCGGCACCTTTACTGGATACTCCGGGCTCTGCGTCGCTAGCGCGCTTCCGGCGAACGGCCACCTCTGGTGCTGCGATGTCAGCGAGGAGTTCACCGCCGTCGCGCGGAAATTCTGGAAGCAGGCGAAACTCGACAAGAAAATCACGCTGACCCTGGCGCCAGCGACCGAGACGATCGGGAAGCTGCTCAGGTCGAAGCACGCCGGCACCTTCGACTTCGCCTTCATCGACGCCGACAAGTCGAACTACGACGCCTACTACGAGGGCGTGCTCAGGCTGCTGCGCAAGGGCGGACTCGTCGCCATCGACAATGTGCTGTGGGGCGGCGCGGTGGCCGATCCGAAGAAGAACAGCCCGGACACCAAGGCGATCCGCAGGCTCAACGCCAAGATCCACAAGGACAAGCGCGTGACCGCGTGCCTCTTGCCGATCGGCGACGGGCTGACCCTCGCGCGGAAACGCTAAGGCAGAGACGAGTGCCGCACCCGATCGCCCGGCTTGATGCCGAGGCGCGATGAGGTGCCGCCATTCACTTCGAGGACGGCGCGCGTCGGGCCGGCGGCCGGCACCGGCGTTTCGGTCAACGGGACGGTGCGCTCAGCGATGTTGAGGATGCGGCCATCGGGGCCGATGAAGATCATGTCGAGCGGGATGTAGGTGTTTTTCATCCAGAAGGTCGCCGGTTCCGGCCGCTCGAAGATGAACAGCATGCCGGCTTCGGGCGCCATCTGTCGGCGGAACATCAGGCCTTGCGCGATCTGCGGCGGCGTCGTCGCGAGCTCGACGCTGAAACGATGCCTGCCGCCGGATGCCGTTTCGATCGTCACCGTGTCCTTGGCATAGGTGATGGGCTGAGCCGCAAGCGGATCCGCGAGCAGGATCAGGATCAGGGCGAGAGCGCGTCTCACGGCAGCATCACCTCTTCGATCAGCTCGGCGACCTCGCCTCGTACCGGACCGGTGTTGGGTGGATCGGCGAGCGTGGTAAACCAGCGTTCCGGTGCGCTGCGCGCCCGGCTGTGGATCCAGCGGAGCCCACGCAACACCGTCCCGGCCTCCGGGGTCAAGGGCACGGCGGGATCGCGGCCGTCGAGCACGGCCCAGATCCCGGACCAGCAGCGCGCCACGGACCAGGGATTGTAGCCGCCGCCGCCGAGCACGAGCACACGCGGTGCCAGCAGAGCAAGCGACGCCACCGCCGCCCATACAGCGCCGTTGGAAAGATCGAGCCGGCTCTGCGGATCGTCGGCGAGGCCATCGGCGCCACATTGAAGGACGATTGCGGCAGGTTTGAGGGCGCGGCCGAGCGGGACAAGCGCGTGTTCGACGATCGCGGCCAACTCCGAGTCGTTGAAGCCCGGCGGCACGGGCAGATTTCGGGCATTGCCGCCGCCGCGGTCGCCGCGAGTGCCGCTATGCGGCCAGCGCCCGGCCTCGTGCACCGAGACCGTCAGCACGCGCGCATCGCCGCGGAACGCATCCTCGACGCCGTCGCCATGATGCGCGTCGAGGTCGACATAATAGACCGGCGCGATGCCGGCATCGAGGAAGGCCAGGATGCCGAGCACGGGGTCGTTGAAGTAGCAGAAGCCGCTGGCGCGGTCGGGGCGTCCGTGATGCGTGCCGCCCGCCGGGCTGTGCACGACGCCCGGCTCGCGCAACAGTTCAACCGCCTTCAGCGTCGAGCCGCAGGCGGTCGCCGGCCGGCGGAAGATCTCGGCAATGACCGGATTGCCGTTACGGCCGATGTTGTGGCGGTCGCGCACCTCGTCGGCAACGTGACGCGTCGCCTCGGCCTCCTGCACCGCCCGCACATAGGCGGGATCGTGGAAGCGTGCGAGCTGCTCGGGCGTCGCCACCGGCCCGTCGACGTAGCGGGCCGGGTCGAGCCAGCCCATGGCACGGATCAGGTCGAGCGCCGCCGAGACGCGGGGGATCGCGAGCGGGTGCTTCGCGCCGTAGGTCGAGTGCCGATAGATCTCGCTGCCGATGAGGATAGGAGGTCTCATGCCCGAGACATACCCTCCCTCGGCGAGCCGAGGGAGGGTGACGACATCTCTACTTCTTCTCAATATTCCAGAGGACAAGCTCGGTTGCCGCCGGCACGCCGACCAGGTTGTTGCGCCATGCCACCGGCTTCAGGAACTGTCCGGTGTTGAGGTAAGGCACCTGGTCGTAGTAGCGGGCCTGCAGCTTCTCGATCACGGCCAACTGCGCCTTCTGGTCGGGCGCCGCCAGGAAGTCGGCGCGAAGCTTCTCGACCTCCGGATCGGTATACCAGCCGAACCAGCCGGCGTCGCCGGCGAGCGGCAGGTTGGTGACCGGGCTCGACATCGGGATGCCGGTCCACCAGGTCGGGAAAATGTGCCATCCCTGAGAGCCAGTGCCCGGAGCCGCCCTGTTCGTGCGCCGCGTTGTCAGCGTCGACCAATCCATCGCCTGCAGGTCGACGTTGAAGCCGGCCTTCTTCAGCGCCTCGGCGCCGACGATGGCGATGTGATGGATGATCTGCTGGTCCGTCGGGTCCATCAGCACGATCGGCTCGCCCTTGTATCCGGCCTCGGCCAGGAGCTGCTTGGCCTTGGCGTAGTCGGGCTTCATATAGGGCTCGGCCGCAGCTTTAGTCTCGTAGGGAGAGCCGCAGACGAAGACGGCGAAGCATTCGCGCTCGTACTCGGGATTGCCGATCATCGCCGCAAGGAAGGCCTTCTGGTCGATCGCCAGCAGCGCCGCCTTGCGCACGCGCGGATCGTTGAACGGCGGATGCAGGTGGTTGAAGCGGAGATGGCCGATGCTGCCGAAATTGTCGAGGACCTTGACCGTGATGTTAGAGTCGCGCTTCAGCATCGGCAGCAGGTCGATCGGCGGGATCTCGTAGGCGTCGACCTCGCCCTTGAGCAGCGCCTGGGTGGCGATCGCCGTATCGGGGATGTAGAGCCACTCCACCCGATCGACCTTGGCGAGCTTGGCTCCCGAGTAGCCGTCGGACGGCTCGCTCCGCGCGGCATAGCGTGGATTCTTCTTGTAGACGACCTTGTTGCCGGGAACCCACTCCTCCTTCGAGAACAGGAACGGGCCGGAGCCGATCGGCTCCTTCACCTGCTCGTCCGGGCTGGTCTTGGCATCGGCTTCCCGCATGATGAACCCCGGCAGGACCGGGTTGCCGAGGGTCTGGATGACGAGGCCGAACTTCTTCGACAAGGTCATCTCGAAGGTGAGGTCGTCCTTCGCCTCAAACGCGCCGACATGGGCCATCATCACCTTGCCGTCGCCCGACTTGACCGCCCAGCGCTTGATCGACTGCACGGCGTCTTTGGCGGTGACCGGCGTGCCGTCATGCCAGGTCATGCCCTTGCGCAGCGTGAAGGTGTACTTCATGCCGTCCGGCGAGACGGTGTAGGTGTCCACCATCTGGGGCTTGTAGTTGAACTTGCTGTCCGGGGCGAACAGCACGTCGTAGATCATGTAGCCGTGGTTGCGCGTGATCGCGGCCGTGGTCCAGATCGGGTCGATGTTCTTGAGGTCGGCCTGGGGCACCAGCCTCAAGGTCGACTGCGCCAGCGCCGGCGCGGCAAGCAGCATCCCCGCCGCCACGATCGGGACGGCCTGCCCGATGAATCTCCTGAATCTCATTGGAAGCTCCCTGGTTCTTGGTTCCGACCCGGAGACGGTAGCACCCGCTGCCGCGGGGGTGAACTCGGCCCTTCCCGCGTCCCTCCCCACCCGCCATAATCGGGGCATCGCCCTTCCATGGAGTCTCCGATGACAGCGCAGGCGCTGCCGAACGATCTCGAACCCTTCTGGATGCCGTTCACGGCGAACCGCCACTTCAAGAAGGCGCCGCGCCTCCTCGCCGAGGCAAAGGACATGCACTATTCGACGCCCGAGGGCCGCAAGATCCTCGATGCGACGGCCGGGCTCTGGTGCGTGAATGCCGGTCACGGCCGCGAGAAGATCGTCAAGGCCGTGCAAGCGCAGGTCGCCAAACTCGACTTCGCGCCGTCCTTCAACGTCGGCCACCCGATCGCCTTCGAGCTGGCGGCGCGGCTGACCTCGATGGTGCCTGGCTACAGCCAGGTCTTCTATACGAACTCCGGCTCCGAGTCGGTCGACACTGCGCTCAAGATCGCCCTCGCCTATCAGCGCGCCATCGGCCAGGGCACGCGCACGCGCCTGATCGGCCGCGAGCGCGGCTATCACGGTGTCGGCTTCGGCGGCATGTCGGTCGGCGGCATGGTTGCCAACCGCAAGATCTGGGGGCCGTCGATGCTGAACGGCGTCGATCACATCCGCCACACCCATGACCCTGAGAAGAACGCCTTCTCGAAGGGCCAGCCGGAATGGGGCGCGCATCTCGCCGACGATCTCGAGCGGCTGGTGGCGTTGCACGATGCGTCAACCATTGCCGCGGTTATCGTCGAGCCGGTTGCAGGATCGACGGGCGTGCTGGTGCCGCCGAAGGGCTATCTGCAGCGCCTTCGCCAGATCTGCGACAAGCACGGCATCCTCTTGATCTTCGACGAGGTCATCACCGGCTTCGGCCGCCTCGGCGCCAGCTTCGCCACCGAGTATTTCGGCGTGAAGCCGGACCTCTTCACCACGGCCAAGGGCATCAGCAACGCCACCATCCCGATGGGCGCCGTGTTCTGCCGCAAGGGCATCTACGATGCCTTCATGAACGGCCCCGAGGGCATGATCGAGGTGTTCCACGGCTATACCTACTCGGCGCATCCGGTCGCCTGCGCGGCAGCGCTCGCCACCCTCGACATCTATCGCGAGGAAGGCTTGTTCGAACGTGCGGCCGAGCTCTCGCCCTATTGGCAGGAGGCGGTCCACAGCATGAAGGGCCTGCCGAACGTCATCGACATCCGCAACCTCGGCCTGACTGCCGGCATCGAGCTGTCGCCGCGGCCGAACGCGCCGCCGACCTCGCGCGGCATGGATGCTCATCTGAAGGCATTCGAGAAAGGCGTGATGGTCCGCTTCTCCGGCGAGACCATCTGCATGTCGCCGCCGCTGATCATCTCGAAGGGCCAGATCGACCAGATCGTCGATACCGTCACCGACGTGATCAAGACGATCCACTGACCGACCGCGGTGGTCGGCGGGCTAGCGCTCGCCGACCACCGTGTATTGCGGGCGCAGCTCGCCCGAGGCATGCAGCTGCTCATGGGGCATCGACCGTACCCTCGGCTTGCCGACAATGCGGAAGAGCTGCTCGAAGAACTGCGGCGAAAACGCCCACCAAGTATCGACAAAGCGGTTTTCCGACGTCGGCACGAGATAGGCGACCGGCAGGTCCGACTCGATCACCTTCCACTCGGTCACGATCAGAGTCTGATCGACAAGGGATGCGCATTGCATGACGATGCCGACGGCATCGCGGCAAGGGGATGTCCCGATCGATGTTGAAATAGGAGGACAGGCGTTGCCCGCCTTGAGCCTTTAGGCTCGGGGTTCTGAATCCACGAAGGAGAGCAACGCCATGATGAACACTACCACACGCTCACCGATCTCGCTGGCGCCAGGCC
>VGEN01000120.1 GCA_016869285.1 Alphaproteobacteria bacterium | reverse complement strand
GTCTATTCCGATTGCTGGAAGGGCTACAACGTGCTCGACGTATCCGACTTCAAGCACTTCCGGATCAATCACTCCGAGCTCTTCGCTGATCGGCAGAATCACATCAACGGCATCGAGAACTTCTGGAACCAGGCCAAGCGCCACATGCGCAAGTTCAACGGTGTCCCGAAGGCCCATTTCGGGCTATTCTTGAAAGAGTGCGAGTGGCGCTTCAACACCAGTGACCCATCCAAGCAACTAACCCAGATCAAACAATGGGTTAAGCGTCATCTCAGGTAGTTATCTGGGACAGCCCCAAATGTTATCTTAAATCGAAACAGTTGCCGAACCCGTGAGCGGGAGCGGGCCCCATCGTGCGGTATCGTCCGCCCGGTAATCCAGCGGAGAGTTGAGTTGGCGCAGGTCTTGGTGGTCGATGACAACGCGGTCATGCGGACGGTCATGCGTTCCGCCCTGGAGAAGGCGGGCCACAAGGTAACCATGGCCGAGGACGGGGAGCGCGCGCTCAAAGCCGCGTCGGACAGCGGGTTCGACCTCATCATCACCGACGTCCAGATGCCGAAGATGAGCGGCGCCGATCTGGTGCAGGAGCTGAAGAAGACGCGCCCGCTGGCCAAGGTGCTCCTGGTCTCCGGCCGCATCGAAGGGTCCGAGCTGCAGGCCTCGACCAAGGCGCTGGGTGCCACCGGCTCGCTTGAGAAGCCTTTCACCGCCGATCGGCTCGTCTCCAAGGTCGCCGAGATCCTCGGCTAACCTCCCCTCGAGGGGGAGGCGAGGGTGGCACGCAAGCTGAGGATCGGAATCGTCGGCCTCGGCGGCGTCGGCGCCGTGCATCTCGAGGCTTATCGCGACCATCCGCGCATCGAGGTCGTCGCCGGTGCCGAGCTGGACGCGACGCGGCTCCGCGATCTCGCCGCGAAGCATCGCTTCAACCCCTATGCCGATTTTCGCCGCATGCTCGCGGAAGAGACGCTCGACCTCGTCTGCGTCGCGACCACGGTCGCCACGCATGAGGAGGTGACCATTGCCTGCGTGCAGGCCGGCAAGCCCGTGCTCTGCGAGAAGCCGATCGCCGGCACGGTCGAAGCCGCCAAGCGCATGATCGCTGCCGCAGCCGCGGCCGGGGTGCCTCTCTTCTACGGAGCGACATACCGCTTCCTTCCCGCGGTGCGCCGCGCGCGCGAGCTGATCCAGTCGGGTGCGATCGGCAAGGTGCTGCTGATGCGCGAGCAGGAGGTCGGCGGCACCGGGCCCGAGGGCCGCCACCTCATGGGCTTCGCGCACTACCCGAAAGGCACGCCCGGCGGCTCCGGCTTCGGCCTGGTCGATCACGGCATCCACCTGATCGACCTCTTCGGCTGGTTCGCCGCAAGCCCGGTCGAGAGCGTGTTCGGCCGCGGCAATCTCTCGGGCGAGACGGCCGCGACCGAGTATCTGCTGATGAATTTTCAGAGCGGCGCGCTCGGGCACCTCCTCTACGAGGACGCGACCTTCTCGACCAACCTTCCGGGCGAAGGCCTGTTCAGCTGGGGCTCGGCCTGGACGCTGCAGGGCTATGTGCCGCCCGGCCAGTGGCAGGCCGCCCCTGGCAGCATCCATGTCCATGGCGACCAGGGCGCGCTCCGCATCTTCCACTACGCCAACCAGCTCTTCCTCACCGACAAGGACGGCACACGCCAGATCGCGCTCGAAGGCCGCCACGCCCCCGGCCATTTCGCCGCGCAGATGGAAGCCTGCGCCGCGACGATCCTCGACGGCGCCCCGGCCGCCGTGACCGGCGAGGACGGGCTTGCCGCGCTCGAAGTGCTGATGGCGGCCTATCGGAGCTTCAAGGAGAAGAAGGTCGCCTGCATCCGCTGACGCTTCGCGCGCCCTCCCCCGCCGCTTCGCGTCGGGAGAGGGGGAACGAAAGTTACTGCGCTTTGATCTCATCCAGCGGCCAGATCGGACGCCTGACCTTCTTGTAGGCGAATTGCGCGAAGTTGCGGCTGACGATGCCGCCGGAGTCGATATAGATCAGCTTGCGCGCGATCGGCTCGAAATCGGCGCGGAAGTGGTTGGACGCCTTGCACAGGAGCACGTTCACCTTCTCCGGCACGATGCCGAACATGCGGAACTGCTCGCGGTCGTCGATCTGGCTCTTGATCGAGGAGACGATGACCTTCACCCGGCCGAGATTGAGCAGGAAGCTGGGGCCGATGGTGCCGACGGTGCCGGTCGCGTACTTGCCTCTGCGCGTATAGACGCCGTCGGCGATCGCCAGCACCTTGCCGGTCACCTTGAGCGGCGTCCCGCCGAAGCGCGGATCGGTCTTGCCGCCGAGCGCCGGCAGCGTGACCGTGGAGCCGATCCCGGCCTTGATGCCGATCTCGGCGGAGTCCGGATCGGCGATATGGCCGACCACCGCATCCTCGACCGTCGACTCCAGCAGAGCCTTGAGGAAGCTGGTGCCGTCGCCATGGGCACCGCCGCCGGGATTGTCGGTGTAGTCGCCGATCAACAGCGGCCCTTCGCCCGAGCGCGGCTCGGAGGCGATGCGGATGCCTTCGGCGATCGGCAGGAAATCGATCGTGTAGACGCCGCGCTGGTCCCAGGCGAGCTTGATCAGCTCGTCGGCGAGCGCCTGGTAGCGCGGATGCGCCCCGTCGCCATTGACCAGCACGGTCGGGCCGGTGAAGGGCGTGTCGCCCCAGCCGAAGCCGGCATTGACGCCGATGTCGAGCACGCCGGGATCCGCGGCCTCGGCCGCCGCCACCTTCTTCATCATGTCGCGCATCGGGCCCCAATGCGTGACGGTCCGGCCCTCGTCGATGCCGAACATCACCGGCCCCTGGGCGCGGTGGACCTTCGGCCTGATCTCGCCCTTCATCGCGCGTTCGAGCAGCCGGCCGGCGCGCTCGGCCGTCTCGTACATATCGACATGGGGCGTGGTGCGATACGTCGTGATGATGTCGGCGTGCTTCGCCATCGCCTCGCTGGCATTAGCGTGGACATCGAGGCTCATCGCGATCGGCACCGTCGGCCCGACGACAGCGCGGATGCGCGCCAGCAGCTCGCCCTCGGCATCGTCGAAATCCTCGACGATCATGGCGCCGTGCATCGGCAGCAGGATGCCGTCGAAGGGCAGATTCTTCTTGAGCGCATCGAGGATGACTTGCGAGAAGTGCTCGAAGGCATGCGTGGTCACCGGACCGGCCGGCTGGGCGAAGCTGGCGACTGGATGCACGACCGTCCAGCCGAATTCGTCGGCGAGATCGAAGACCGCCCCCCATTCGCCGCGCGTGCCGCGCATCGCCTTCTCGACCGCGGCATCGCGCAGATAGAGCGTCTTCTTGAAGTCATCCAGCGTCGTCGGCGTGATGCAGAAGCTGTGGGTCTCGTGCATCACCGAGGCAGAGAAGATTTTTCGCTTCATAGGCCGAGCCTTAGCCCGCCCGCGCCGCACCGGCAATCGAAGCCGGCATCCTGCGCAACGCTCAGCCGATCATCGTGCAACATCGGCGGGCGAGGCCATTCCCTACACGGTCGAGAAGACCGCGCTGCGCGCGGAATTCTTTGAACGAAACGACACCCGCGATAACCTGGACGCCTCACTCCACCCGAAGGCCCTCCTCCATGGTCGATGCCAAGCGCCTGTCGAAACATGTCGGGCAGTCCTGGGACGACGAGATCGTCCCGACCTTGTTCGAGTACATCAAGATCCCGAACAAATCGCCGTCCTTCGATCCGAAATGGGCCGAGCACGGCTACATGGACGATGCGGTGACGATGTTCGAGGCGTGGGCTCGCCGGAAGATCGCAACCTTCCCCGGTGCCACGCTCGAGGTCGTGCGCCTCGAAGGCCGGACGCCGGTGGTCTTTATCGAGGTGCCGGGCGAGGGGAAGGAGACGATCCTTCTCTACGGCCATCTCGACAAGCAGCCTGAGATGACCGGCTGGTTCGAGGGTTTCGGGCCGTGGATTCCGCTGATCAAGGGCGACAAGCTCTATGGCCGCGGCGGCGCCGATGACGGCTATGCGATGTTCGGCTCGCTGGCGGCGATCGCCGCGCTCAAAGAGCAGAAGATCCCCCATGCGCGCTGCGTGATCCTGATCGAGGCCTGCGAGGAGTCGGGCAGCTACGACCTTCCCTACTATGTCGACCATCTGGCCGCGCGGATTGGCGCCCCGTCGCTCGTCATCTGCCTCGATTCCGGCGCCGGCAACTACGACCAGCTCTGGCTGACCACCTCGCTGCGCGGCATGATCGCGGGCGAGCTCAAGGTGCAGGTGCTCGACGAAGGCGTGCACTCGGGCGATGCGTCCGGCATCGTGCCGTCGAGCTTCCGCATCATGCGGAAGCTGATCTCGCGCCTGGAGGACGAGGATACCGGCGCGATCAAGCCCGACGCGCTCTATACGCAGGTGCCGCCCGAGCGCGTGGCGCAGGCGAAGGTCGCCGCAGCTGCGCTCGGCGACCAGGTCTATGCCAAGTTCCCCTTTCCCGCGGGCATGAAGCCGGTCACCGACGACCTGACCGAGCTGGTGCTGAACCGCACCTGGCGGCCGGCGCTGGCGACCACCGGCATGGACGGGTTCCCGACGCCGCAGAATGCCGGCAACGTGCTGCGCCCGCATTCGACCGCGAAGCTGAGCCTCCGCCTGCCGCCGACGCTCGATGCCAAGGAGGCGCAGAAGACGGTGAAAACCCTGCTCGAGAAGGACCCGCCCTACGGCGCCAAGGTCAGCTTCGCCTCGGACAAGGCCGGCACCGGCTGGAACGCCCCGAAGCTGGCGCCCTGGCTGGAAAAAGCGCTCGACACCGGCTCCAAGGCCGCTTTCGGCAAGGCGCCCGCCTATATGGGCGAGGGCGGCAGCATTCCCTTCATGTGGATGCTCGGCCAGAAGTTCCCGCACTCGCAGTTCGTCGTGACCGGCGTGCTCGGCCCACACTCAAATGCGCATGGGCCGAACGAATTCCTGCACATTCCGACCGGCAAGAAGGTGACGCAGGTGGTGGCGCATGTGATCGCCGGCCATCTGGCGGCGGCGGGAGGACGGGCATGAGCTTTCGTATTTTCGGCCAGCCTCAGCCGGGCGAGAAGCGACCCTTCAGCCGCGCGGTCAAGGCCGGCGGGCTCGTCTTCGTCTCAGGCCATTCGGCGCCGCACGACCCCGCCAGGGGCATCCATCGCGGCGAGACCCCGCAAGCGCAGGTCCGGAACGCGCTCGCCTTCATCGCCAAAATCCTGACCGATGCCGGCAGCGATTTCAGCCGCATCGTCCAGGTGACGATGCTGATCACCGACCGCAAGGACTACGACGCCTGCAACGAGGAATATGTGAAGCACTTTCCGAACGGCCTGCCGGCACGCCACACGGTACTCTTCGGCGTACCGACGGAAGCCAAGGTCGGCTTCGCCTGCATCGCGCTCGTCGACGATGAGCCGCCGATGAGCGGCCGCGCCGACGGGCCGCAGATTTGAGGTGGGCGAGGCTCAGGGCCGTTGGTCGAGATCGTCGTGGAAGCGCGGCGGCTCGATCTTGAACTCCCAGCGTTCGCAGCCCGCGACGGCGACCGAGACCAGGACGAGCATGAGCAGGAGAATTCGCATCGGGAGGCTCCCTTCTCCTAGAATATAGGTATCATTGCGGCGTCTACAGCCGGGAGGACGAGATGACGCGCCCTGGTTCCCGCTCACGTTCGCTTCTGCTGCCCGCCGCGCTTCTGCTGATCCTCGGCGGGGGCCTGACCATGTTCCGCTCGGCGGCCGAGGAGGCGCGCGAGATCCCGCCGCCGGCCATCGACGGCACCGCGGGCCCGCGCGTCTCGGAGGTCGCGGTCCTCGCCGGCGGCTGCTTCTGGGGCGTGCAGGGCGTGTTCCAGCATGTCGCCGGCGTCACCTCGGCGGTTTCCGGCTATGCCGGCGGCACCGAAAAGTCGGCGAAATACGACGCGGTCAGCGCCGGGCTGACCGATCATGCCGAGGCGGTGCGCGTCGTCTTCGATCCGCGCGTGATCAGCTATGGGCGTGTGCTGCAGATCCTGTTCTCGGTGATCCACGACCCGACCCAGCTCGACCGCCAGGGGCCGGATATCGGCCGGCACTATCGCTCCTCGATCTTCCCGCAGAACGAGGAGCAGGCGCGGATCGCCCGGGCCTATATCGCCCAACTCGACGAGACCAAGGCCTATCCGGCGAAGATCGTGACCAAGATCGAGTCCGGCGCCTTCTATCCGGCCGAGCCCTATCACCAGGACTTCATGGTGAGGAACCCGCGGCACCCCTACATCGCTTTCCACGACCTGCCGAAGGTCGAGGCGCTGAAGAGATTCTTCCCCGACCGCTTCCGCGCCGATCCGGTTCTGGTGGCGAAGAACTAAGGCGCGTCGCTGCCGGTGACGTAGAGGCGCGCGAGTTCTTCGACGCCGGCCTGATCCTCGGCATCGAAACGCGCCTTCCTCGGGCTATCGAGATCGAGCACGCCGAGGATGGTGCGGTTCTTGACGAGCGGCACAACCAGCTCCGAGCGCGAGGCGGCATCGCAGGCGATGTGGCCGGGGAAAGCATGGACGTCCTCGACCAGGATCGTCGCGCCGCGCTCGACCGCGGTGCCGCAGACGCCCTTGCCGACAGGGATGCGGATGCAGGCGGGCTTGCCCTGGAAGGGGCCCAGCACCAGCTCGCTGCCGCGCGAGAAATAGAAGCCGGCCCAGTTGAGATCCGGCATCGTCATATAGAGGAGCGCCGACATATTGGCGGCATTGGCGACCGGGTCGCGCTCGCCCTGCAGCAGCGCGGCAAGCTCGCCCGCAAGCTGGCGATAGAGCTCGGGCTTGGACGTGCTGTCGATGACCTTCGCCTGAAACATGAACCGCTCCCGCTCGGACGCGCCGGAGCGGTCATAGCATGCGATTGCCGGCGTGCGAACGGCCGTCAGTTGTAAGGCGAGATGCAGTATTGCCGAGGCCCGTAAAGGGGCTGGAAGGTATTGTCGTAGGGGTTGTAGCCACGGTAGGTCCGTGCGCACCACTCCACATGCGGGTTGACCGGCACCGCGACCGCCGGCGGCGCCGCGGCGGCACCGGCGATCAGCGCGCCGATCGCGAAAGCGGCGAACGGGAAAATCCAGTCGTCGTCGCGATTGCCGTGCCGGTGACGGCGATGGCCGCGGTCATAGGCATGGCCGCCGCGGCGATAGGCGTGGCTGGGCGCGGAATCGAACCGCGGGCCGCGGATCTCGCCGCCGGTGGGAGCGATCACCCGGCCGCGGCGGTCGATCAGCGGCGCGCCGCCGGCCTGCCACTGCGCGGCGCCCGCCCCTTCGGCCCGAGCCATGGAAACCGGCGTGGCGGTCAGCGCCGCGCCGAAACTCAGCATGGCGATCAGCGCGACCGCCGGCAGGCGGGATGGGAATCCGTTCACGATAGCCTCCTCGCGACGGCGACAAGGGTCCTCGGCCAGAGAGACGTCCTGCAGGGGCCCGCAGTTCCGTGGTGAGGACGCGCGCCCGGACGCCTTGGCCCAACCTTGGTAACCTGAATCAAATTCTGCCGGAGGATTGTGGCATGAGTGAGGTGGTCGGGGTCGGCCTGATCGGGGCCGGGATCATGGGGCGGGGCCATGCCCAGGCGGTTTCCCAAGACCCGCGAGCGAAGCTGGTCGGGGTCGCCAGCCTGGAGGGCGCCGAGGCCTTGGCCGGTCGCTACGGCGCGCTTGCCACCCGCGACTACAGCGAGCTCCTGAAGCGCTCGGACATAAGCATGGTGATCGTGGCCACGCCCGACCATGCGCATTACGCGATCTGCAAGGCAGCGCTGGAGGCCGGCAAGCATGTTCTGGTCGAGAAGCCGCTGACCGTCGATCTGGGCGAGTGCGACCGGCTGATCGAGACGGCGAGGACATCGCGGCGGAAGCTCATGGCCTGCTTCAGCCATCGCTGGATTCCGCCCTACTGGGCGGCGCATGAATCGGTCGCCGCCGGCAAGATCGGGCGGCCGGTGCTCGCCTATGCGCGCAAGAACGACCGCATCTTCGTTCCGACCAAGATGCTCTCATGGGCCGCCGGCACGACCTCGGCCTGGTTCCTCTCCAGCCACGATATCGACCTCGTCACCTGGTACATGGGCGACAAGGCGGTCGAGGTCTATGCGACCGCGGTGTGGGGCGTACTGCGCGCACGCGGCATCGAGACGCCGGATGCGATCCAGGCGCAGGTGCGCTTCGCCAAGGGCGGCGTCGCCACCTTCGAGTCCTGCTGGATCTATCCGGACACCTATCCGACCGTGACCGACAGCTTCATCGAGGTGGTCGGCGAGACCGGCGTCATCCATCTCGAGCGCAAGCACGAGCAGCTCGAGATCGCGAGCGAGCAGAGCTACGAATGGCCGCGCACGCTGGTGAAGCCGATGATTGCCGGCCGCCAGCAGGGAGCGCTGACCGAGGTTATCCACCACCTGATCGCGTGCGTGCGCGACAACCGCGAGCCATTGGTGACGCTGGAGAGCTCGCGGGAGGTGACGGCGATACTGGATGCGATCCACCGGTCTTGCGCGAGCGGGAAGCCGGAGAAGGTGAACTAAGAGGTTCTCGGGCACGACGTTCTGCGTCCTCGCTTGCGATCTCGGCTCGAGCCGAGCGCTTGCACGCCGCGACCGCATTCGGGTACCCGCGTTGACATAAGGAAACGCCGGGTATCTGCTTTCTCCATCGTTCCGGGGAGGACGCACGATGCACACCATGCTCAGGATCTTGAGCGTTGCGGCGCTTGCTCTCGCGGCGTCTGATGCCGACGCGCAGAAGGTGATCCGCTCGGTCCCGCACGCCGATCTCGCCACGATCGAGCCAATGACCATCCCGGCGCAGATCAACCGCATCTACTCCTACATGGTCTACGACACGCTGTTCGCGCTCGACTCCAAGCTCGTGGCGAAGCCGATGATGCTGGAGAGCCACCAGGTGTCGCCGGACGGGCTCACCTATACCTTCGTGCTGCGCGGCGGGCTCAAGTTCCACGACGGCACGCCGGTCGGCGCGAGGGATGTGGTCGCCTCGCTCGAGCGCTGGCTCGACCGCACTTCGGCCGGCGCGCGCATGAAAACCGTGACCGCCGGCCTCCAGGCCGAGGGCGAGCGCACGGTCGTCATCAAGCTGAAGGAGCCCTACGGCCTCGTCGAATACTCCCTCGCCGGTGCCGCTTCGCAGACGCCGGCGGTGCTGCCAGAGGCGCAGGCCAAGGCCGAGAAGGCGGTGAACATCACCACCGTCAACGGCTCCGGCCCGTTCAAGTTCGTGCAGTCGGAGTGGCGCACCGGCCATCGCGTCGTATTCACCCGCAACCCCGACTATGTCCCGCGCGCCGAGGCGCCCGACGGGCTCGCCGGCGGCCGCCATGTCAAGGTCGACCGCGTCGAATGGCACATTCTCCCCGATCCCGGCACCACCGCGAACGCGCTGATCGCCGGCGAGGTCGATTTCTGGGACACCGCCTCGCTCGACATGGTGCCGCGACTGGAAGCCAATCCGAACATCACCGTGCGCCGCACCGTGCTGATGCAGAATGCCGGCTGGATCCGGCCCAATTTCACCATCCCGCCCTTCAACGACGCGCGGGCGCGGAAGGCGCTGCTCTATCTCCTCGACCAGCAGGAGCTGATGACCGCGGTCGCCGGCGACCAGAAGCGCTGGAGCACCTGCCATTCCTTCAGCGTCTGCGGCTCGCCGCTCGGCACCGAGGCGGGATCCGAGCCCTATCGCAAGCGCGATCCCGAGCGCGCGAAGCGGCTCCTGGCCGAGGCCGGCTACAAGGGCGAGCCAATCGTCGTGCTCGGCACCACGACCCTGCCGCCGATCAACGCCATGGTCCAGGTCGCCGCCCAGCGGCTCCGCGAAATCGGCGTCAATGTCGACCTGCAGATCGTCGACTGGGGCGTGCAGCTGCAGCGCATGTCGAAGCCGCTGCCGATCGGCCAGGGCGGCTTCCACATCCTCGCCACATACTCGATCGGCGCCAACCACTTCCACCCGCTGACTAACTCCGCCTTCGACACCTCCTGCCGGCAGACCAACTTCGCTGGCTGGCCGTGCGACGAGAAGATGGAGGAGCTGCGCGGCAGGGTCTTGAGCGCGCCTAATCCCGCCGCGGTGATCGCCGCGAACGAGATCTACCAGAAGGCGCTCTGGGACTTCGTGCCCTATGTGCCGGCCGGCCTCTTCGACGTCGTCAATGCCTACCGCAAGAGCCTCTCCGGCGTGCTGCAGTCGAACCTGATCGCGTTCTGGAACATCGAGAAGAACTGACGGGCGCTAGCGCCGCGCGAAGCGATCCGTCGCGGCGAGCAGCGCCTCGCCGGCACCGGGATCGCGCCCGTCATGGCCGGCGGCGCCGAGGATGGTCAGCTCGCTCGCCGGCCAAGACTTGTGCAACAGCCAGGCATTCACGAGCGGGCAGCTGAAATCGAGGCGGCCATGGATCAGGGCCGCCGGGACATGGGCGATTCGGCCGATATTCCTGAGGAGGATGCCATCCTCGAGCCAGGCGTGATGGCGCCAGTAATGCGTGACCAGGCGCGCGAAGCCGAGGCGGAACTTCGGATCCACCCAGCGCGGATGCGGCTTGTGCCCTGGCGTCACCGCGACGATCGCGTTCTCCCATTCACACCAGTCGCCGGCCGCCTTGGCCGCGACCGCCGGATCGGGCGACATCAGCAGGCGATGATAACCGTCGAGCAGATTCTCACCCGCGGGCGCGCCGGAGCGGAACCTCTCCCAGGCCTCGGGAAAGAACTGACCAACGCCCCGCGCGATCCAGTCGATCTCCGCCGGCGTCGTCGTCGCGATCGAGGCGAGGATCATCTCGGTCACGCGCCCGGGATGCCGCTCGGCATAGGCAAGAGCCAGGGTCGAGCCCCAGGAGCCGCCGAAGACAAGCCAGCGCTCGATGCCGAGATGGCGGCGCAGCCGATCGATGTCCTGAAGCAGGTGCTCCGTCGTGTTGGCCGAGAGATCGATCCCGGGCTCGCTCGCATGCGGCAGGCTGCGGCCAACGCTGCGCTGGTCGAAGAGCACGAGGCGATAGACGGCGGGATCGTAGTATCGGCGCGCGTTGGCGCCGCAGCCCGAGCCCGGCCCGCCATGGAGGACGACCGCCGGCTTGCCCGCAGGATTGCCGCAAACCTCCCAGTAGATGCGATGCCCGTCGCCGACCTCGAGCAAGCCGTGATCGTAAGGCTCGATCTCCGGGTAGAGACTCACTGCTACAGCGTGCCGCTCAGGATCTCGGCGATCGCCGCGCCCGGGAGATCGACGTCGAAGAATTCGCGATAGAAGCGCCTGGTCTCGGCGGCGAGGTTGAGATCCTTGAGGCGGCCGGGATGGAAGGTCTCGGTTGCCCACAGCACGGTCAAGGGCTGCTCGGATGTCCGGTTCGACCAGGTATGCGCGCCGACCGGCACGACATAGACCCTGCCGTCCCTGGCCGCCTTGAGCTGGCTGAAGACGCGATCCTTCTTCACCTGCTCGACATCTTTGGGCTCGGTCACGATCAGGATGTCCGGGTCCCACTTCACCAGCTGCTCGAGCGAGAAAGTCCTGCTCTCGGTCTTGCGCCCGTCGTCGGTGACGCTGATGCCGCCGGCCGCCGGAATCCACCACTCGGCGATCAGGCGCGGCTGGGTCAGGGTCGAGGGCTGGAAGTAGAGCACCGTCGGCCGCCGTTCCTTCGCCGCTGGCGCGATCGCGGCGGCGACGCGCGCCAGGGTCTCGTCGAAATAGCGCTGGTAGCGGGCCGAGCGCTCGGGCTTGCCGTAGACTTGGCCCAGCACGGTCATGCAGGCCTTGACGTCCTCGGGCTGCTGCCAGGAGAGGAACACCACCGGGAGCCCACGCGAGACGAGCGCCTCGACATGCTCGCGATGCATGGTCAGCACCACGTCGGGCCTGGCCAGCATGATCGCTTCGACGTTCGGCTCGCGGTTCGGCTGCTGAATCGTCGGGCGGCTGGCGACGTTGGGCGCGAACACGGTCTGGTACTTCCAGTGCGCGCGGGCGAAATCGGCAAGGCCGTTCACGATCGTGCCGCCTTCGCCCATGGCATAGACGAAGCTGTTGATCACCGGCAGCGAGCCGAGCGTCACCGTACGCGCGATCCTCGCCGGCAGCTCGATCCTGCGCCCGGCCATGTCGATGACGGTGCGGTCTGCGGCGATGCCGAGGCGCGGCAGCGCCAGCGCGCCCATCGAGCCGAGCACCAGCCTTCGCGTGAGCGTCACCGCCCATCCCTTTCCTGCATCACCGGCACGCAGAGCGTCTGTCCCTCGGCGCGGCCCTGCGCGATGCGGACGACCTCGACCGGCGTCCCGTAGAGCTGCCCGAGCGCTTCGGCATCGAGCAGGGAATCCGGCGCGGCCGGGCCCATGAGCGTTCCATCCTTCAGCATCGCCACCTTGCCGCCGACGGCGAAGGCGAAGGCGTGGTCGGGCAGATGCGTGGTGAAGAGGATGCTGTAGCCGTCCTCGGCCAGCGCGCGGATGGTGCGGATGATGCGGAGCTGGTTGGCGAGATCGAGCCCGGCGCAGGGCTCGTCCATGATCAGGATCGTCGAGCCTTGCGCCAGCGCGCGCGCCACCAGCACGAGCTGGCGCTCGCCGCCGGAGAGCTCGAGGAAAGGCCGCTCGGCGAGGTGTGCGATGCCGAGCCTGAGCATCGCCGCACGCGCGAGCCGGCGATCTTCGTCAGTCGGGCTCGCCATGAAGCGGAGATGCGGGCTGCGGCCCATCAGCACGACCTCGAAGGCGAGGAAGGCGAAGGCGGCGTTGGTGTCCTGCGGCACATAGGCCATGAGCCGCGCCGACTCGGCCGGGCTCATCCGCGCCAGATCGCGGCCATGCAGCGCGACCCGGCCGGCGGCGACGCGCTCCAAGCCTAAGAGGCAGCGGATCAGCGTGGTCTTGCCGGTGCCGTTCGGGCCGAGCAGACAGAGCGCCTCGCCGGGCTCGAGCGCGAAGGAGACCCTATCCAGCAGCCTGCGCCCGCCGGGATAGGCGAAGCGAATGTCGGCGACGCTCAGAACCACTGCCGCCGCGTCCTCGCCAGAATCAGCGCGAAGAACGGAGCGCCGATCAGCGCCGTCAGAATACCGAGCGGGATCTCGGTGGTGCCGGGAAGGCGCGCGAGATTGTCGATGCCGAGCAGGAAGCCGCCGCCGATCAGAGCCGAGAGCGGCAGGACCGCGGCGAAGCTCGGCCCCACCAGCATGCGCACGATATGCGGGATCAGGAGCCCGACCCAGCCGACGATGCCGCTGATCGCGACGCAGGCCGCCGTCATCATCGTCGCGGCGAGGATCAGGAGAAGCCGCACCTTGGGCACGTCGACGCCCATGGTGCGGGCTTCGTCCTCGCCGGCGGCCAGCGTGTTCACCTTCCAGCGCAGCGCGTGCAGAACGAAGCCGGCGATGGCGATCGGAATCAGCGCGGTCACGAGCGAGGCCGCGCTCATGCGGTGCAATCCGCCGAGCAGCCAGAAGGTGATGGTGGGGAGCTGGTTCAGCGGATCGGCGACGATCTTGATCAGCGAGATCAGCGCTTGAAAGAAGGCGGAGACGACGAGGCCGGCGACCACCAGCACCAGCGTCGCGCGCCGGTCGAAGCTGCGCCCGAGCCAGACCGTCAGCGCCACGGCGACGAGACCGAGGACAAACGCAAGGCCCTGGACGCCGAAGCCCGGCATGCCGAGGAGGATGCCGAGCGCAGCACCGAAGCCCGCGCCCGAGGAGACGCCAAGCACGCCCGGCGAAACCAGCGGGTTGCGGAACAGGTTCTGGTAGGTCGCACCGGCCGAGGCCAAGGCGCCGCCGACCAGGATCGCCGCGGCGATGCGCGGTCCCCGCACATCGAGGACAACGAGCTCGACCGCGTCCGACCAGGTCTTCTCGACCAGATCGAGGCGGTGCAGGAACACCGAGACGACCGTCGAGGCCGGGATCGGATAGGGCCCGATGGTGAAGGAGAAGAGGAAAAGCGCGAGCACGCCGAGGCTGGCGGCGAGGAGATAGCCGTTGAGGCGGAGCGGCTTGGTCGGGGCGAGGCTGGTCACGGGAGGAGGCTGGCCGGGGCGCGAAAGGGACGCCCGACCCTACTGCCGGTGCGGTAAGGCGTGCAAGGCGAGGTCGTACCCCCTCCCGCCTCGTACGCGGGGGAGGGTTGGCGTGGAGGCCGGAGCGAAGCGACGGTGGACCTCTCCCGAGTAGACACCGCCCTCCGCTCCGCCCCCCACCTTGCCCTTGTGTGTAGGAAAGAGGCGAGCCGAAATAGACCGGCTCGCCGCGCATCCGGCGGGATCCCGTCACGCCCTGAGGTCTGCAAAGGCCGTGGGGGAGCCGAGGGACCCGTCGGTTTCGTCGATCAAG
>VGEN01000119.1 GCA_016869285.1 Alphaproteobacteria bacterium | reverse complement strand
CCCGCGCCCCTTCCACGCTTTCCCTTGCGCCGGCCGCCGAAGTAGCTCTCATCCACTTCGATCTCGCCGCCGAACATCGCCTCGCTCTCGGCTTCCAGCTCGCGGGCGATCAGTTCACGAAGGCGATGAAAGAAAAACGCCCCTGTCTTGCGGTTCACTCCGCAGAGACTCGATGCGGTACGCGCCGTCGTTCCTGCTACGAAATGTTCGATCAGGCGATCCTGCTTCGAGACCCCCAATCGGCTCCGTCGTATCCGTCCCATGATAACTCCATAACCGAGTTATCTGGGACAGCCCCATGCGCTTTTATAATAGCGGTATGACCTCACGGTGTCCCAAATGCCGCTGAATTTCGACTCGAACGGCTTGCTCGAGAAGGCGCAGGTGCTGTTCAAGACCATCACGTCGGCGGTCACCTCGCTTGCGGTGATCAGCGGGTCCGGATGGATCGTGAGCACGGCGCTGACGCAGCAGCCCGTTCTCATCGAGCGCATCGAGCTGCCGGGCTCGCTCGAGGGCAAGGGCTACAAGAGCGAGGTCGTGCTTCAGCAGGTCCTCGACGAGATGCGCGCCTTGCAGGAGATCTCGCGAAGCGAGCGGGCCGAAAGCGCGTTCTTCGCCAAGACGCTGTCCTCCTCGCAGAAGATCGACGCTAATTTCGGCGGGCTCTCGGTCGCCAATGTCGAGAAGGTGGTCCGCGCCATCCTCGGAACCCAGCCCCGGATCATCACCGGCGAAATTATCCTCGCCGGCAAGCCCGACTCCGAGCAGCTCTTCGACGGCCGCCTCCGCGTCGACAACGCCGTCATCTCCAGACCCGTGAACGTCGCCGGCGAGCAGGCGATCATCAAGCGGTTCGCCTACGATCTCTTCAGCCATTTCGAGCCTTTCGGCGCGGCACTCGCCGCCTATCGCCGCCAGGACTTCGAATCCGCCCGTGCCTCCCTGAGGCAGGTGATCGCGCAAGGCACCACCGAAGACAGGAAGCACGCGCTGTGGCTGAGAGCGAAGCTCTCGGGCCGACTGCAGGAGGAGGCCGACCTGCAGGAGGCGCTGCAGCTCGATCCCAACTTCCATCTCGCGCTCGTGGCGCTCGTCGACCTCCGGCGGCGCCAAGGTCAGTTCGACGAGGCGCTGACGCTCGCCGATCGCGCCATTGCTGCCAACAAGGAGTCGCCCTACGGCTACCACGAGAAGGGTCGGGTCTTGCGCACGCAGAGGAAATTCGACGAGGCGATCCAGCAGTTCGAGATCGCCTGCGCGCAGAAGCAAAAATTCGCGCCGTGCTTCAACCAGATGGGTGAGGCCATGCTGCAAAAGCAGGAGAACGCGCCGAGGGAGGAGTCGATCCGGGCGATGCGGAGCGCGTATGAGGCGTTCGTCAAGGCGATGCGGATCGACGGCCAGCATATGTGGGCGCATTCGAATGCGGCTTATGCGGCGACGAGCCTCGGCAATAACGGCGATGCACTCTCCTTGATCAACCGCGCGCTGTTCCTCGACCCGAGCCTCCTGACCAACAGGGTCAGGTACGCCTACATCCTCTTCCGCTCCGGGAAGAGGGAGGAAGCGCTCACGCTCGCGAAGGCGATCATGAGCGAGAATCCCGGGATCTACCAGAACGAGACGCTGGGCTATGGCAGCCGCGGCGCGATGAGGACGATGCTGCAGTGACATCATCAGGCCCTCGTGCTGCGCTACCGCAATCCCCATGTTAGTCTGACGCAACGACACCTCCCGGGAGCCCCCCATGTCCGCCTGCATCATCGGTTGGGCGCATACGCCCTTCGGCAAGCATGACGCGCTTGATCTCGAGACGCTGATCGTCAAGGTCGCGCGCGAGGCGGTGGCGGATGCGGGGCTCGCGCCGAAGGACATCGATGCGATCTATCTCGGGCATCTGAACGCGGGCTTCGTGCGCCAGGAGTTTCCGGCGTCGCTCGCGCTGCAGGCGGATGACGCGTTTCGCTTCAAGCCGGCGACGCGGGTCGAGAACGCCTGCGCGACGGGATCGGCGGCGATCCATCAGGGGCTGAACGCGATCGCGGCGAAGAAGGCGCGTCGCGTGCTCGTCGTCGGCGTCGAGAAGATGACCGAGGTCACGGGACAGCAGGTCGGCGACATCCTGATCCGCGCCTCCTACCTCAAGGAAGAGGGCGACACGCAAGGCGGCTTCGCCGGCATCTTCGGGGGAATCGCGCAGCGCTATTTCCAGAAGCATGGCGACCAGTCCGATGCGCTCGCGCGCATCGCGGCGAAGAACCACAAGAACGGCGCCGTCAATCCGCTGGCGCATCTGCGCAAGGATCTCGGCTACGAGTTCTGCCGCAGCGTCTCGGACAAGAACCCGTTCGTCGCCGGCCCCTTGAAGCGCACGGATTGCTCGCTCGTCTCCGACGGCGCCGCGGCGGTCGTGCTCGCGGATCTGGACACGGCGCTCGCGTCGAAGAAGGCCGTGGTCTTCCGTGCCGCCGAGCATGTCCAGGACTTCCTGCCGATGTCCAAGCGCGACATCACCTTGTTCGAAGGCTGCGAGCTCGCGTGGAAGAAGGCACTCGGCAGCGCGAGGCTCGACCTGCTCGATCTCTCGCTGGTCGAGACCCATGACTGCTTCACGCTGGCCGAGCTCATCGAATACGAAGCGATGGGGTTGACGCCGCGCGGGCAAGGGTTTCGCGCGATCCAGGAAGGCTGGACCGAGAAGGGTGGAAAACTCCCGGTCAATCCCTCGGGCGGCCTCAAATCCAAGGGCCACCCGATCGGCGCGACGGGCGTCTCGATGCATGTGATGAGCGCGATGCAGCTCACGGGCAATGCCGGCGACATGCAGGTGAAGGGCGCGAAGCTCGCGGGCGTGTTCAATATGGGCGGCGCGGCGGTGGCGAACTACGTGAGCATCCTCGAGCCGCTGCGTAGCTGAGGTTTGAATTTGCGGCCGCTCGCCTAAGGGTGGTCTGCCGCGCGAAGGCTCTCGGCACGCAAGAGCCCGCCCGCCGCCTTCGTTTGCATCCCGCGCTCGCGAAAGAGACGATGTCCGGTATGCGCGATCGTTTGCGAGCGTTTCACGTCCCGCGCGCGAGCGACTGCGCCGCGGGATCGGCGATCCATGCCGCGCGCCCGATCAGGAAGCGGCGGAGCAGCCGCCCGTGGGCCTTGCCTTCGCTGCCGGCCTCACGCGTTACCGATGGCGCGCTGCTGCGCGCGCCACATCAGGCTCGGGAGGAGGTAGCGGCGCATCAGCCGGCCGTGATGACGGCCGGTCGCGACCGGCACCAGCCCGTTCCTCTCGACCACGACAACCGAGGCGTGGTTGTCAGGCTCGACGCAGGCGACGACATAGTCGAGGCCCGCGGTCTCGAAGGCGAAGCGCAGGACGGCCGCAACCGCCTCGCTCGCATAGCCATGACCCTGCTCGGCCGGAACGATCGCGAAACTGAGCTCCGCGGCGCGGCCGGAGACGCAGTCAGGGATCAGCTTGAGGCGAACATGGCCCACCGGTCGCCCGCCCTGGCAGATCATCAGATAGCCGAGCCCGAACAGGTGCCACTCGCCTTCGAACACGGCGCGCAGCTCCTCGATCGCCTCGCGGTCCAGTGGCGGCGCCGTGAGGCTGCGCGCATTGAGGCGTTGGTTGACTTCGTAGAGGCGGGTGACGTCGGCGCCGCTCATCAGCCGAAGCGTCAGCCTCGGGGTCGCCAGCATGATCTGCTCGGCGACCGGACGGCCAGTCTGCTGAAGGCCGAACGTGGTTGCAACGGGGGCCATGGTCCCCTTTCTAGGGCCTAACCGTTACGAAATATTTAACGCATGTTTATTTCTTGTGCAAGCGGGAAGGAAGGCCACGATATCGCAGGAAACCCGGCCGGGAGACGGGGCTTCGAGCGAACGGCTTGATCCCGGTTGTATATTCGGGCTCGCGGGGCCATCTGGGCTCAACGCGTTACGCACCTGCCGGAGCTTCCCGTGGACAGTCTCGTTCAGCTCGCCGCCGACCCCCATGCCTGGGCGGCTCTCGCGACCCTGATCGTCATGGAGGTCGTGCTCGGCATCGACAACCTGATCTTCGTGTCGATCCTGACCAACCGGCTGCCGGCGCATCAGCAGGAATCGGCAAGGCGCATCGGCATCGGGCTCGCGCTCGGGCTTCGCCTCGCGCTGCTCGGCACCATCGCGTGGATCGTGCAACTGACCCAGCCGCTGTTCGCGATCGGCGGCCACGCCTTCTCCTGGCGCGATTTGATCCTGATCGCCGGCGGGTTCTTCCTGGTGTGGAAGGCGACGCGCGAGATCCATCACAACGTCGACACCGGCCCCGAGCCCGACCTGCTTCAGGAAGGGATCAAGGTCGCCTTCTCGGTGGCGATCGTGCAGATCATCGCGCTCGATCTCGTCTTCTCGCTCGACAGCATCCTGACCGCGATCGGCATGACCGACGACGTGCCGGTGATGGTGATCGCGGTCGTCGTCGCGGTCCTGGTCATGCTGGCCGCGGTCAATCCGCTCTCGGCCTTCCTCAAGGACAACCCGACGATCGTGATGCTGGCGCTGGGCTTCCTGCTCATGATCGGCATGGTGCTGATCGCGGACGGCTTCGGCGTGCATGTGCCGAAGGGCTACATCTACGCGGCGATGGCGTTCTCGGCGGCGGTGGAAGCGCTCAACATGCTGTCGCGGCGAGCGCGCAAGAAGCGGGAAGCGGCACGGCGTGCGATGGACGCGGTGTCCTGACTTTCGGGCTCGGCGACGGCGCGCTCACGCGAAGGCCCCGCCGAGCGGCGGTGTCGCCAGCGCGCGCAGGACATGCTCGGGCACCGCATTGGCGCCGGAGACGACGAGCACGACGCGCTTGCCCTTGAGGCGCTCGCGCTCGGCCCAGGCGCCCGCCAGCGGCGCCGACGCGCCGAGCTCGACCAGCACATGGGCGCGAGCGATGTAGGTGTGCATCGCCGCGAACAGCTCCTCGTCGGTGACGAGCCGGGCGTCATCGAGCGCCGCCAGCATCGTCGCCAGCGCCGCCTCGGCAGGCACGCGGCAGACCAGGCAGTCGGCCAGCGTCGCGATCGGCCGCTCGACGGCACGCCGCGCGCGGAAGCTCTCGACCATCGCCGGCGATCCCGTGGCCTGCACGGCGACGACGCGGAGACCGGGCTGCACCGATTTGAGCCCGACGGCGGTGCCGCCGACCAGCGAGCCCGAGCCCATCGGCACATAGACGGCGTCGATGCCCGCGAGCGCGGTCGCGATCTCGAGGCCGAGCGTGCCGGCCCCGGCGATCAGGTCCAGGTTCTCGCCGTCGTCGACGAAGGTGCCGCCGGTTCTTGCCGCATGCGCGCGGGCGCGATCCTTGGCCTCGTCGATGTCGGCGCCGCCGAGATGCAGCGTGGCGCCGAGAAGCCGGATCATCCCGGCCTTCACCGGGTTGGGGTTGGCCGGCAGGAAGATATCGGCCGGGATGCCGAGCCGGCGCGCGGCGAGCGCCACCGCCTGGCCGTGATTGCCGGTCGAGGAGGTGACCGCGCTCTTCGGTCCGTCGATCGCAAGCAGCGCGTTGAGCGCGCCGCGCAGCTTGAAGCAGGCGATCTCGGAAGCGGTTTCCAGCTTGAGCCAGATCTCGGCATCGAGCAGGTCGGAAAGCGCCGGCGAGGCGGCCAGCGGCGTCGGCCTCAGATGCGGCGCCAGGCGCCGCGCGGCGGCCTCGACTTCGGCCCTGGTGATAGCCCTGATCCGCTCCGCATCCCCGACCATGGCCGATACCGGCTCCACCCTGTTTCGCCAGGCTCCGCGCTCGGCGACGTCAGGGGGAGCAGATACACCAGTCCGCGATGGAAGCGACTGAAAAAATCTTCAAAATTCTTCCGGAACTGTCGAAAGGCCCCAGGCTCGCGCGTCATCGGTTCGGCGGCGCATGGGCCGCACAACGCGAGGGAGATCCGACGATGAAGTACATGCTGCTGATCTACGGCGAAGAAGCGATCGATGCGGCTCGGAGCAAGGCCGAAAACGAGCAGCGTATGGGTGCGTACATGGCCTACACCAAGGCGATGCACGAAGCCGGCATCCTGGTCGACGGCAATCGGCTCAAGCCGACATCCGCCGGCTCGACCGTACGGGTCGCGAGCGGCAAGTCGAAAGTCCTCGACGGCCCCTACGCCGACACCAAGGAGCAGCTGGGCGGCTACTACATGATCGACGTACCCGATCTCGACCAGCCGATCGCCTGGGCGGCGAAGTGCCCGGGGGCTTCCGGCGGCGCTGTCGAGGTGCGTCCGGTCTGGGAGATGTAGCCATCGCGGAGGCGCGCGACGGCGTCAAAGCCCAGGCTGCCGCCGAGGCTGCGGCACGACGGAGCTACGGCAAGCTCGTCGCCTTCCTCGCGGCGCGCACGCGCGATGTCGCCGCCGCCGAGGATGCGCTGGCCGATGCCTTCGCCGCGGCGCTCGCGCATTGGCCGGAGGCCGGCGTGCCGGAGAAGCCGGAGGCCTGGCTGCTGGTTGCGGCACGCCGCAAGCTCGCCGATGCCGCGCGCCGGCATCGCACCGCCATCGCGTCTGCAAGCCATCTCCGCCTGGTCGCCGAGGAGCTCAACGCCGTGTCCGAGGAAACGCCGGTTTCGGACGAGCGCCTTCGCCTGATGTTCGCCTGCGCGCATCCGGCGATCGATGAGGGCGTGCGCGCGCCGCTCATCCTGCAGGCCATCCTCGGCTTCGATGCACAAGCGATCGGCTCCGCTTTCCTTGTCTCGCCGGCGGCGATGGGGCAACGGCTGGTGCGCGCCAAGTCGCGGATCAAGGAAGCCGGGATTCCGTTCCGGCTGCCGGAAGCGAGCGACTTGCCGGAGCGGCTGGAGGCCGTTCTCGATGCCGTTTACGCCGCCTTCGCCGAAGGCTGGAGCGACCCTGCCGGCACCGAGACGCGTCGGCGGGATCTGGCCGAGGAGGCAATCTGGCTGGGCCGTCTCCTCGTCTCGCTGATGCCGGACGAGCCGGAAGCGCGCGGCCTGCTCGCGCTCATGCTCTATGCCGAGGCACGCCGCGCGTCGCGTCGCAGCGCGGATGGCGGCTACGTGCCGCTCGCGCAGCAGGACCCGCGCCGCTGGGACCAGGCGATGATAGACGAGGCCGAGGCGCTTCTTCTCGAGGCGAGCCGCGGCGGCCGCACCGGGCGTTTCCAGCTCGAAGCCGCCGTGCAATCGGCGCATGTCATACGGCGAAAGAGCGGCAGCGCCGACTGGGCGGCGATCGTCGCGCTCTACGAGGCACTGCAAGATCTCACCGGCTCGCCGGTGGTCGCCATCAATCGTGCGGTCGCGATCGCTGAAATCGACGGTCCGACCGCCGGCCTCGCTGCGCTCGATGCGATCGGCGACGATGCTCGGCTTGCGACCTATCAGCCTTACTGGGCCGCTCGCGCTGGCCTGCTCGGACGCACGGGCGCGATAGCGGAGGCCGACGCCGCCTATGAACGCGCCATCGGTCTCGAAACCGATCCGGCGGTCAGGCGCTTCCTGCAGGAGCGGCGCGAGATGCTTTAGCGACGCGGGGCGCTCGCAGCGGCGAGCAACGCGACGGCGACGAGGTTGGAAAGCGCGAGCGCCGAGAGCACCGCCATCGTTCCGGGGGTGCCCGCCCACTCCAGCAGAAACGCCCCCAAAGGCGGCGCGGCGGCCTGCGCGATCAGGCTCGGTGTCGCGAGCCGTCCCATCTGCACCGCGTAGCCGGCGCTGCCGAACAGCGCCAGCGGAACCGTGCCGCGCGCAATGGACCAGATGCCGTTGCCGGCGCCGTAGGCGATCAGCGCGATCGCGGGGATCGGGAACTCCGCCCATAGCGCGGTCAGCCCGCCTGCGACGAGCGCGACCGACACGGCGAGCGTCCACAGCGGATGGTGGCGGCCGCCGCTCAGCATCTCGGCGACGCGTCCTCCGACCTGCGCCGGCCCTACCAGCGCGCCGAGTCTGACCGCGGCGATGAGGCTCAGGCCTCCGGCCTGCAGGATCGCGATCGCATGCACTGACCAGATTGCCATGATCGTGCCGCCGGCGGTCATCATCGCTGCGAGCAAGGCGAAGACGAGAGGTCGGCGCGCAGCGGGCGTCTCGCCCTGGGTTCCTGCGCCGGCTGCCGTCGCGCCCGCGCCATCGCGCCTCTCCTCCCGCGGCAGCCCCAGAAGATGCAGCGGCAGCACGACGAGCAGCATGATCGCGGCATAGGCAAGAGCGGCGCCGCGCCAGCCGAGGCCTTCGACCAGCAGCGCCGACAGCGGCCAGCAGACGGTCGAGGCGAAGCCGCCCCACAGCGTCAGATGCGTGATCGCCAGGCGGGCGTCGGCGCCGAAGGTGCGGCCAAGCGCCGAGAAAGCGGCATCGTAGAGCCCGGCGGCCATGCCGATCCCGATCACCGCCCAGGCGAGAAAGTAGACCGCCAGGTTCGGAGCGGCGGCGAGAAGCACGAGACCGGTTGCGATCAGCACGGCGCTTGCGGCCAGTACAGGCCTGCCGCCGTGACGTTCGATCGCGCGTCCGACGCGGATGGCGGCGAGGCCCGCGACGAGGAGGCCGAGCGACAGCCCGCCGACCACCCAGGCGAGCGGCCAGCCCATATCGGCGGCGATCGGCCGCGCCAGGATCGCCGGCAGATAGTAGGAGGCGCCCCAGGAGAGGATCTGCGCGATGCCGAGCGCCGCGATCACCCGATGGCGGCGGCCCCGCGACATCGCTTGCGTCATGCGCGAGGTCTACGATCTCGCGCGCACCGGCGCTAGGGCGCTCAGTCTCCGCTGCAACCGGAGCTGCCGGCCGGCACCTTGACGCGGGGCTTCCCGGCGACGACCGCCGATGCGCTCTCCGTCTCGGCGGGACCGCAGCCGCAGCCGGATTCGCCCGCGGCCTTCGCTTCGACATCGGCGACGCAGCAGGCATCGGCCCCGGCAGGCGCCGGTCCGCCGCAGCATCCGCCGGCCGCCTCCGCGACCGCCAGCGCCTTGCCGACCTTCGGCGTCGCGTTGCAGACGCCGGTCTGCGGCAGCTCGAGCTCGACGCGCGCCGCGGCTTCGTGGTCGCCGGCGAGCGCGGCTGCGATCGAGCGCACCTGCTCATGCCCGGTCGCCAGCAGGAAGGTCGGCGCACGGCCGTAGCTCTTCATGCCGGCGATGTAGAAGTCCGTCTCCGGATGTGCAAGCTCCTTGGCGCCATGCGGGCGGACGGTGCCGCAGCTATGGAGATTGGGATCGATCAGCGGCCCGAGCGCGCGGGTCGATTCCAGCCACGGATCGAGATCGAGCCGTACCTCGCGCAGCAGGCCGAAATCGGGGCGGAAGCCGGTGGCGACGATCAGGCGGTCGGCGGCGATGCGCACCGTGTTGCCGTGAAGCGTCCCTTCGACCTCGACGGCGCCATCGTTCCGGCGCGCGAGCTTGGCGATGCGGAACGGCGAAAGCACCTCGATGCGACCGTCCTCGACCGCGCGTTTGGCGCGAAGGCCGAGCGCACCGCGTTCCGGCAGGGCGTCGGCGGCACCGCCGCCGAAGGCGCTCTCGAGCTGCTCGCGCCGAGTAGCCCACAGGATGCGCGTCGCCGGCGCCGTCACCTGCAGCTCGGTGAGCTCCAGAAGCGCGTTCAGCGCCGAATGGCCGCTGCCGACGACCATGACGGCCTTGTCGCGATACATATCGCGAAGCTGGCCGAGGACATCGGGGATGCCGTAGGCGATGCGGTCGGAAACGTCGTCCTCGCCCGGCACGGCGAGTCCGCCGGAGCCGATCGGGTTCGGCGTCGACCAGGTGCCGGAGGCATCGATGACGGCGCGCGCCTCGATCCAGACGCGGTTTCCGCCGGCATCGATGGCTTCCAGCGCGAAGGGCTGCGCGTCGCGGCCGGCGGTCTTCACCTTGTCGAAGTCCTTGCGGCCGACGGAGACCACCTTGGTATTGAAGCGCAGATGCGGGCGGACCGCCGGGTGCCGGGCGAGGGGCTCGAGATAGCGCGTGATGAGATCGCCGCCAGTCGGCACTTCGTCGGAGGGCGGCGCCTTCCAGCCGGTCGCTTCCAGCAGCGCCCGCGCGGCGCGGTCGGTGGTGAAGCCCCAGGGCGAGAACATCTGCACATGCGCCCATTGGCGCACGGCATGCCCGACTTGCGGGCCGGCTTCGAGCACGAGCGGCGTCAGGCCGCGTTCGAGGAGATGCGCGGCGGCGGCAAGACCGACCGGGCCGGCGCCGATGACGGCGATGGGGAGACTCATAGGACGACCTTTCGGATTCAGGCGGCGCGGGCGTGCGGCGGGGAGGCCGCCGGCGGTGCGGCCAGCGGCTGAAGGAAAGAGACGAGATCGGCGAAACGCGCGGACTCGAGCCGGTAGTACATCCAGCGGCCCTGCTTCTCGCCGCTGACCAGCCCGGCCTGGGTCAGGATCTTCATGTGATGGCTGATCGCGGGCTGCGAGAGCCCGAGCAGACCCTCGATGTCGCAGGCGCAGACGCGGTCGGGCAGCACGCAGCAGCCGGCATCCGGGCGGCGCAGGAACTCGACGATGCGCAGCCGGGCCGGGTCGGCAAGCGCCTTGATCTGGAGGCTCAGGTCCATGCGCCTCAATATATCGATGGATTTGAATATGTCAATGTGAAGAAGCGGGCGCCGTCGAAAGAAGTGGACGTGAGGGTTGGTTCGGGTACGTCGTCGTCGGCGTTGCCTGGACCGTCCTCGAGGTGATGGCGCGTGAGTTGGATCTGCCGGCTCGACGCCGGTTACAGCCTAACCCTCACGCCGGATCGCGCTCTCGTGCCAGCGGCGGAGCAGCAGGTGATTCAGGCCGGTGAAAGAGAGGAAGATCAGGATGCCGGTGCCTGAGATCAGGAACAGCGCGGCATACATGCGCGGGATCTCGAGGCGGTAGCTGGCTTCGAGAATCCGGAAGGCGAGGCCTGAGCCCGAGCCGGCGCCGCCGGCGACGAACTCGGCGACGATGGCGCCGATGAGGGCGAGCCCGCCCGAGATGCGCAAGCCGCCGAGGAAGAATGGCAGCGCGCCCGGCACGCGGATGAACCACAGGATCTGCCAACGCCTCGCCCCGTAGAGGCGCATCAGGTCGAGCAAATTATGGTCGGCCGAGTTGAGCCCGATCGTCGTATTGGAGAGGATCGGGAAAAAGGCGACGATCCAGGCGCAGATCAGAAGCGCGATCGTCAGGTTGTCGACATAGACGATGATGAGCGGCGCGATCGCGACGATCGGCGTCACCTGCAGGATCACCGCATAGGGAAAGAGCGAGAGCTCGATCCAGCGCGCCGAGGCGAAGAGCACGGCGAGAGAAAAGCCGCCGACCACGGCGACGAGGAGCGCGAGCGCCGTCACCTGCAGCGTGTTGACCAGCGACGGCCACAGCATGTGCCAGTCGCGGACCATCGTCTCGGCGATCGAGAGCGGACCGGGCAGGATGTACCAGGGGATCTCGTTGACGCGGACCATCGCCTCCCAGGCGATCAGCACGACGATGCCGATCGCGAGCGGCGCTCCGATCTTGAGCCAAAGCGAGTCGCGCCGCGATCTCGGCCGGGGCACATCGTCGCTCATGCGGCAAGCGCCCGATGCAGGCTGCGCGACACGTCGCGGCAGAGATTCCCGTACTCGTCGGAAACGCGGAAGCGGTCATCGCGCGGGTAGGGGGCGCCGATAGCGATGTCCTCGACGATGCGGCCAGGCCTCGCCGACATCACCAGGATGCGGTTCGAGAGATAGACGGACTCGAAGACCGAGTGGGTGACGAAGACGACCGTCCATCTTAGTTGCTGCCAGAGTGCCAGCAGATCGTTGTTGAGCCGGAAACGCGTGATCTCGTCGAGCGCAGCGAAGGGCTCGTCCATCAGCAGCACGCGCGGCCGCGTCACCAGAGCGCGCGCGATCGAGACGCGCATCTTCATGCCGCCCGAGAGCTCGCGCGGGAAGGAGCGGAAGAAGCCTTCGAGGCCGACCATGCGGATCGCCTCGTCGACGCGCGCATCGGCCTCGGCCCTGGCCACGCCGGCGACGCGGAGCGGCAGGCGGATATTGTCGGCGACGCTGGCCCAGGGCATCAACGTCGGCTCCTGGAAGACGAATCCCAGCTCAGGATGCGCGCCGGTAGGTGCCGCTTCCGTCAGGCCAGGCCAGTCGATGCGCCCGCTGCTCGGCTCGATCAATCCCGCGATCATGCGAAGGATCGTCGACTTGCCGCAGCCCGACGGCCCGAGCAGCGAGACGAAGCTGCCGGCCTCGATCGCAAGATCGACGCGCTCGACCGCGAGCGTGCCGCTGGGAAAGCGCTTGGCGACGCCGGAGAGGGTGACGAGGGGCGGCATCAGGAACTCGTGTTCCCTCTCCCCCGCTCATCGCGCGGGAGAGGGGACACAATCATCGGGGAAGTCGCGCGCGCCCTCCCACGGGCCACGACGACTACAGCCCGACCTTCTTGTTCACGAACTTGGTCGTATAGGCCTTGGTGTAGTCCGTGCCCGGCGCGTAGACGCCGAGCGCCTGGGCGTCGTCGAAGGCTTCCTTCCAGCGCTTGTCGGTCATGGCACCGATGCCGAGCGTCTTGGCGTCGCCGGAATCGACGATGCCGTATTTCTTCATCGCCTCGATCGAGAAGGCGATCTGGTCGTCCGTCATGTCCGGGTTGTCCTTCTTGATGAGGGCATTGCCGGGCGCCGGGTTGCCGTAGAGATAATCCTTCCAGCCCAGGATCGAGGCGTCGACGAAGCGCTGCACGAGGTCGGGCTTCTCGTCGATCAGCTTCTGACTCACCTCGATCGTCGTCGAATAGGTGCGATAGCCGTTGTCGGCGAGCAGGTGCACGACCGGGGTCACCCCGGCCTTGATCGCGGCATAGGGCTCGGATGTGGCGTAGCCCTGCTGGCTCATCTGCTTGTCGGCGAGGAAGGGCGCGATGTTGAAGGTGTAGGGCACGACCATGTCGTCAGTGTAGCCGAATATCTTCTTGAGATAGGGATAGAAGCTGACGAGACCGGCCTTCGAGATCAGCACCTTCTTGCCTTTGAGCGCGGCCAGCGAGTCGTTGCCGACGCCCGGATGCGACATCAGGATCTGCGGGTCCTTCTGGAATATCGCCGCGACCGCGCGGAAGGGGATGTTCTTCTCGGCGAAGGCGAAGACGCTGTCGGAGTTGCCGCCCATGTTGAAGTCGACGCGGCCGGCGATCATCAGGATGTTGTTGTCGATCTGCGGGCCGCCCTGGCGGATCGTCACCTCGAGGCCGTATTTGGCATAGATGCCGGCGGCGACGGCCTGGTAATAGCCGCCATGCTCGGCCTGCGCCTTCCAGTTGGTCGCCTTGGTGACCTTGTCCTGGGCGAACGCCGGCGACGATACGACAAGCATGGCAAAGGCCGCGGCGACGAGAGACGAGCGGGTCATGGTGCCTCCATGGGGATCATGGCCGGGGGATGACCGCGCGGCTTGGCGGAACATCGCCGTCGCGGGCTTCCCGATTTATCGCGCGCCGATGCCGGCGCGGGCAAGCCTCAGCTATCGTAGGCGACGAGCGCGGAGAACGGTACGTCCAGGCGCTTGCGCCCACCCAAGAAAGTGAGCTCGATGATGCAAGCGGCAGCCGGCACGATGCCGCCCATGTCGCGGACGAGCCCGATCGCTGCGGCGAGCGTGCCGCCGGTTGCCAGAAGATCGTCGAGGACGACGACGCGCTGGCCGGACGAGACCGCATCCGACTGCACTTCCATGGTGTCGGAGCCATATTCGAGCTTGTAGGTGAAGGATTTCGTCTTCCCCGGCAGCTTGCCCTTCTTGCGCACCATGACGAAGCCGCAGCCGAGCTTGAGCGCGAGCGGCGCCGCGACCAGGAAACCGCGCGATTCGATGCCGGCGAGAAGGTCGGGCTTGTACGGGGCGATCTGGGCGGCGAGGCGGTCGACCGTCGCCTGCCAGGCCGGCGGGTGCTTCAGCAGCGTCGAGATGTCGTAGAAAAGAATGCCGGGCTTGGGGAAGTCCGGAATGCCTCGGATATGCGCTTTCAGATCCATCGAGGGGTCCGGTTCCGGGGGGATCGGCGAAAGGCCGCGCACCCTAGCCGGCCAGGGTGCACCGCGCCAGCGCTTCGCGGGTGCAGCGAATCGCGGATCCCGCCCGCCGATCCGGACGCGCTTGGAAGCACGAAGCTGAACTATTGTAAGTTAGGGGCTGTCCCAGATAACTACCTGAGATGACGCTTAACCCATTGTTTGATCTGGGTTAGTTGCTTGGATGGGTCACTGGTGTTGAAGCGCCACTCGCACTCTTTCAAGAATAGCCCGAAATGGGCCTTCGGGACACCGTTGAACTTGCGCATGTGGCGCTTGGCCTGGTTCCAGAAGTTCTCGATGCCGTTGATGTGATTCTGCCGATCAGCGAAGAGCTCGGAGTG
>VGEN01000118.1 GCA_016869285.1 Alphaproteobacteria bacterium | reverse complement strand
TCGACCGCGTCGAGCGTCCTTGGGCAGCCAGTAGCACAATCCGCGCCCGAAACACTTGCCGCTGTTCCGTCGTCGGCGCACGGAGCCGAGCCTCAAGCACCGCGCGCTCCTCCGGCGTCAGCCGGACAACCACTGCATCGGCTATCATCCCAATGTTGAATCATGAATCAGATCTCCGCGAAAGCGGGTACTAGTCCTCGAACTTAGGCGGCTTCTCGCCCATGTCCCAGAAGAGGCCGGTCATGATGGCGAGGCCCTCGCGCAGCAGCGGCTCGAGCACATGCTCGTTCGGTGCGTGCTGCGAGCACGCCGCATAGGAGTGCGGAACCCAGATCGTCGGCATGCCGAGGATATCGGTGAAGCAATCGTTCGGCAGCGAGCCGCCGAGGTTGGGCAGCACCGCCGGTTTCGCGCCGGTGGTCTCCTCCAGCGAGGCGGCCGCCCAACGCGCCGCCGGATGATCCGGATCGACGCGCGTCGCGTTCATCACCACTTCCTTGGTCGCCTTGACCTCGACCATCGGGAAGCCATGCGCGTCGAGATGACGGCGGATGGCCGGCAGGAAGGTCCGGTGATCGCGGTCGACCGTGAAGCGGATCTGGCAATGCGCATGCGCCGTCGGCGGCACGGCGTTGACCGGTTTCAGCGGATTGCCGGTCGAGAAAGCCAGCACCTCGAAGGTGTTCCAGGCGAAGACCTTCTCGGCCGCGGTCAGGCCGGGCTCTCCCCACCAGGGGTCGATGTCCGGCGCGTCCTCGCCGCCTGAGACCTCGCAACCGGCGAGCGCGTTCCGGATCGAATTCGGGATCGACTGCGGCACGATCTCGCTCAGCAGCACCTTGCCCTTGGCATCGATGATCGAGGCGATCGCATGCGCCAGGATCACGCCGGGGTTGGCGAGGAGACCGCCCCAGTTGCCCGAGTGGTGGCCTCCTTTGCGCAGGTTGACGGTGAGGTCGAAGTTCAGCGCGCCGCGCGTGCCCATGAAGATGGTCGGGCGCTCCGGTGTGATGCGCGGGCCGTCCGAGCCGATCAGGATGTCGGCGGCGAGCTCGTCGCGGGCCAGGGCGCAGAACTCGTTCAGGCCCGGCGAACCGATCTCTTCGCTGGTGTCGATCAGGATGCGCGAGTTGAATCCCAGCTTGCCGCGCTCGGCCAGCACGAATCCCAACGCCGCCATGTTGATCGAGTGCTGGCTCTTGTTGTCGGCGGTGCCGCGGCCGTACCAGCGCTCGCCGACCTTGGTCAGCTTCCATGGATCGCGATTCTCGGCCCAGCTTCCCTCCTGGCCGCGGATCACATCGCCATGGCCGTAAGTCAGCACCGTCGGCAGGCTCTCGCCCTCGCGCCGCTCGGCGGTCAGGAACGGGCTGCCGCCCTTGACCGGGTTCTCGTGCACGCGCGTCTTGTAGCCGAGCTTCTCCAGCCGCGGCCCGATCTCCTCCTTGAGATAGGAGTAGAGATAAGGCCGGCTCTCCGACACCTGGCTTTCGGTGTGATAGGCGACACGGCGAGCCAGGTCGGAAAAGAAACTGCCATCGTCGAAGTGACGATGGGCGCGGGCGATTGCGGCATCACGGGACATAAGGCGGTTTACTCCAGCTTGAGAGCGTAGCGCATGAAGCCGCTGGCGCCGGGGCCGAGCTTGGTCATGCCCTTGGTCGTGGCGAGCAGCGCCTCGGCCGCCGGCGAGCTCTCGAAGACGACGGTGACGGGCTTCACCGGCTTGGCGAAGGACCAGTTGTTGTCGGCGCTGGGATCGATCGCGCCCTTCTCGAACAGGTACTCGATGATCACCGTGCGGTTCTCTTCCGGCGACTCGACGATGACGTTCTTGCCGTCGAGGGCCGGGAACTTGCCGCCGCCCGATGCGCGGTAGTTGTTGGTGGCGACGGCGAAGACCATGGCCGGATCGATCGGCTTGCCCTGATAGGCGAGGTCGACGACACGATGGCTGTCGGATGCGACCAGCTTGCCATCGTTGTCGTAGCGGCGCGGCTTGGTTACGTCGATCTTGTAGGTGACGCCGTCGATGACGTCGTAGTTGAAGGACGGGAAGTTGGAATTGAGCAGCGCCTGCTCGGCCGTCGAATTCGGGTCGATCTGGTTGAAGATCCCGGCCGACATCTCAAGCCACTCCTTGACCTGCGCGCCGGTGACGCGCACGACCTGAACCGTATTCGGGTAGAGGTAGAGATCGGCCACGTTCTTGACCGCGAGGTCGCCGGCCGGGATGTCGGTGTAGAAGTCGGGGCCGCTGCGGCCGCCGGCCTTGAACGGCGCTCCGGCCGAGAGCACCGGCAGCTTGTCGTACTCGGTGCCCTTCAGCAGGTTCTCGACATACCACTTCTGAGCATCGGTCACGATCTGGATCGAGGGATCGTCCTGGACCAGCGCGAAGTAGCTGTGGATGCGGGCGCTGGTCTTGCCGACCGCCTTGCGCACGAAGGCGAGCGTGCCCTCGTGCTCGTGCTTCACTGCGGCGACGATAGCGGGATCGTTGTCGACGACCGGCACGCGCTGACGCCCCTCCATGCGGAACACGGCGCGGAGTTGCGACTGGGCGTTCGCAACCTTCCATTTGCCGGCATCGTCGACCGAGAGCGTCAGGTCGATGATGCCGAGATGGTTGCCCCAGAAACCGGGCATCACCGCGGCGACACCGTTGATCGTGCCCTTGGCGACGTCGACGCCGGCGACCGACTTGTATTGCTCGCTCGGAAACAGCAGGTGCGCGTGTCCGAACAGGATCGCATCGACGCCCGGCACCTTGGAGAGGAGCCAGCTCGCATTCTCGTCATTGCCGGCCGCCTCGATCGGGCCGAGACCCGAATGCGGCACCGCGATCACCAGGTCGGCGCCCTTCGATTTCATTTCGGGCACGAAGCGCCGGGCGGTCTCGACAATATCCTTGGCGACGACCTTGCCTTCGAGATGGCGGCGGTCCCACTGCATGATCTGCGGCGGCACGAAGCCGATGACGCCGATCTTGATCGGGTGCTCCTTGCCGGCCTCGTCCTTGAGCCTGCGCTCGAGGATCAGGTACGGCGTGTACATGTTCCTTTGGCCGTCGGCCGACATGACATTGGCATTGACATAGGGGAACCCGGCACCTTTGAGCGCCGTCGCCAAGTAGTCCAGGCCGTAATTGAACTCGTGATTGCCGATGTTGCCGGCGTCGTAGCCCAGCAGGTTCATTGCCTTGTAGACGGGATGCACGTCGCCGTCCTTTAGACCTTTCTCGCGGGCCATGTAGTCGCCCATCGGATTGCCCTGGATCAGGTCGCCATTGTCGATGAGCAGGCTGTTGGCCGTCTCGGCGCGCGCCGCCCTGATCAGGCTCGCGGTCTTGGAGAGGCCGAAGCTGTGGTCTTCCTGGTCTCGGTAATAGTCGTAGTTCATGACGTGGACGTGGATGTCCGTCGTCTCCATCAGCCGGAGCTTGACCGTCGTCTCGGCCGCGAAGGCAGCAAAGGGAAGCGCCAGGGCGACGGCGAGAAGACCGCGGAGCAGGGCACGTTTCGACAGGGTGAAGAAGTTCATGGGGCTCTCCCGGTCAGGACAAGGGAAAGCTTAGCCGCCCGACCGTCAGGCGCGCTACAGTGCGCGTGCCGGCGCTGGAGCCGGCAGGGGGAGAGCGCGATGGGCACGCCCGTTCCGCCGAGCGAGAGCGCGCGCGAGGGCTATGTGCGGCGCATGGTGGCGGCGCATCGCCCCGGTGGGCCATTGGCCGGCGCGTTCTATACCTCCGCCGACATTTTTCGGGAGGACTTGGCTCGCCTCTGGAGCCGCCATTGGCTGTATGCCGGGCATAGCTGCCAGATCCCGCGTCCCGGCGACTGGTTCACCTATGCGATCGGCGCCGACTCAGTGATCGTGCTGCGCGACGAGAGGGGCGAGGTCCGCGCTTTCCACAACACCTGCCGGCACCGCGGCAGCCGCGTCTGCCCGGGCGAGGCGGGCAGCGGCCGGCGCCTGACTTGTCCCTATCATGCGTGGAGTTACGGCCTCGACGGCCGGCTCTTGATGGACAGCAAAGCCGATTTCGGCCTCGACCGCAGCGAGCTATCGCTGCATCCGGTCAAGGCGCGCAACGTCGCCGGCCTCCTTTTTATTGCGCTTTCCGACGATCCGGTTCCCTTCGAGCACGCCTTCGCCGATATCGAACGCAAGCTCAGGCCGCATGGGCTCGAGCGCGCCAAGCTCGCGCACAAGATCGACTATGCGGTGAAGGCGAATTGGAAGCTCATCTTCGAGAATAACCGCGAGTGCTATCACTGCGCTCCGAACCATCCCGAATACGTCAAGGCGACCTACGACGTCGCGCGCGACGATGCGCACCACGACCCGAAGCGGGTGGCGGAGGTCGATCGCCTGGTCGACGAGGCCAATGCCCGCTTCCGCGCGCTCGGCCTCGACGAGGGCGATGCGCTGTCGGCGATGACAGACGAGCATTGGCGCTGCCGCCGCGCGCCGCTGATGAAGGGCTTCACCACCCAAAGCCTCGACGGCAAGCCGGTCGCGCCGCTGATGGGCGACTTCAAGGAGCGCGACGCCGGTACGCTCCGCATAACGATCTTCCCGAACTTCTGGCAGCACGCGAACGACGACTACGCCTGCTCGACCCGCCTGACGCCGGTCGGCCCGGCCGAGACGCATGTGCGGGTTGCCTGGTATGTCGACGGCGAGGCGGTCGAAGGCAAGGACTACACGCTCGACCGCCTGTTGCCGGTCTGGCAGCGCACATCGGAGCAGGACTGGGACATCTGCCAGTGGAATCAGCAGGGAGTGTCCTCGTCGCGCTACGTGCCGGGTCGCTATTCGCTGACGCGTGAGCAGAACGTCGCCCACTTCGTCGACTGGTATCTTCGCGAGATCGCTCGGTGACGCAGGCGCGGCTTCCGGACCGTGCCCGCATCGTCATCATCGGCGGCGGCGCCGTTGGCTGCTCGATCGCCTATCACCTGGCGAAGGAGGGCGAGAGGGACGTCCTCCTGCTCGAGAAGAGCGGGCTGACGCACGGCTCCACTTGGCACGCAGCGGGACTCGTCGGCCAGCTTCGCTCCAAGCGCAACCTGACGCGGTTGATGCAGGATTCCGTCCGGCTCTACGCTGCCTTGACCGCCGAAACAGGGCAGGAGATCGAGTGGCGGCCGGCGGGCAGCCTCAGGCTCGCCTCCTCGAAAGCACGCTGGAGCGAGCTCAAGCGCTCGGTCTCGACCGCGCGCAGCTTCGGCTTCGACATCCACACGGTCTCGCCGGCCGAAGCGCGGAAGATGTTTCCGCTGATCGCCCTCGACGGTGTCGTCGGCGCCGTCTTCGTGCCGACCGACGGCTATGTCGATCCGACCGGGCTGACCATGGCCTATGCCAAGGGCGCGCGTGCCGGCGGGGCGAAGCTGCTCGAAGGCGTGCGGGTGACGGGGATCGAGACCAAAGGCCGGCGCGCGACGCGTGTGGTCACCGATCGGGGCACGGTCGAGTGCGAGATCCTGGTCAATGCTGCCGGCATGTGGGCCGATCGCATCGGCGCGATGGCGGGCGTCAAGATCCCGGCGGTTGCGGTCGAGCACCAGTACATGGTCACCGAGAAGTCGGACGCGATCCCCAAGGGCCTGCCGACGCTGCGCGATCCGGACAACGCCTTCTATCTGAAGCCTGACGTCTCGGCGCTGGCGATCGGCGGCTGGGAACCGAACACGATCCCCTTCGGCCGCGGCGGCATTCCCTTCGAGTTCGGCCGCGAGCTGCTGCCGTCCGATTTCGAGCGCTTCGAGCAGATCGCGCTGCCGGCGACCGCACGCCTGCCGATCCTCGAGAAGCTCGGCGTGCGCACCCTGATCAACGGTCCGATCCCGATCTCGCCCGATGGCGAGCCGATCCTGGGCAAGGCGCCGGAGCTGGACAATTTCTTCGTCGCCTGCGGCTTCACCTCCGGCATCGCCGCATCCGGCGGCGCCGGCAAGGCGATGGCCCAGTGGATCGTGCATGGCGAACCGGAACGCGACCTTTGGGCTTTCGATGTCCGGCGCTTCGGCCTGCACCACATGAGCGGCCGCTATCGCTATGAGCGCGCGGTCGAGAGCTACCACCGCTACTACCTGATCCACTGGCCGGTCGAGGAGCTGTCGACGGGGCGCGGCGGCCGGCGGAGCCCGCTCAATCCGCTGCTGAAGCGGAAAGGCGCAGTCTTCGGTTCGCGCTTCGGTTGGGAACGACCGAACTGGTTCGCGCTCGACGGCGTCGAGGCCAAGGATATTCCAAGCTTCGAGGGCCGTCCGTCATGGTTCGGCGCTGTCGCCGCCGAGCATAAGGCAACGCGCGAGCGCGTGACCCTGTTCGACCAGTCCTCCTTCTCCAAGTTCGAGGTCGACGGGCCGGGCGCCTTCCAGGCGCTGCAGCGGATTGCCGCGAACGACCTCGACCGGCCGCCGGGCACGGCCATCTACACCCAGCTCTGCAACGAGCGCGGCGGCATCGAAGCCGACCTCACCATCATGCGGATGGAAGAGGGCCGCTTCTATGTCGTCACCGGGTCGGCTTTCGGCGTGCGTGACGGCGGCTGGATCCGGCGCCACCTGCCGACCGACGGCTCGGTTGCGTTCCGCGACGTGACCTCGGCCAAGGCCGTCATCAACATCTGCGGCCCGCGCTCGCGCGCGGTTCTGGCGAAAGTTGCCGAGGGCGACCTCGCCAATGGCGCCTTCCCCTACCTCGCCGCGCGTGAGATCCGCATCGGCTATGCGCCGGTGCTGGCCGTCCGAATCACCTATGTCGGCGAGCTCGGCTGGGAGCTGCATGTGCCGGTCGAGTATGCAGCGCATCTCTACGAGACGCTGTGGGAGGCGGGCGCCGAATTCGGCATTGCCGACGCCGGCTACCGCGCGATCGAGACGCTGCGCCTGGAGAAGCGCTATCTCTACTGGGGCGCCGACATCACCCCGGACTACAACCCTTACGAAGCCGGCCTCGGCTTCGCGGTCGCGCTCGACAAGGGCGAGTTCATCGGCCGCAGCGCACTTGCGCGCGCTCGAGCCGAGGGACCGAAGCGGAAGCTCTGCGTGTTCCTGCTGGACGAGCCGGTTTCCGTCTATGGCGGCGAGGCGATCTATGCCGCTGACGGCCGCGTCCTCGGCGTCACCTCGAGCGGCGGATTCGGTCACACGATCCAGAAAAGCATCGTCTATGGCTACGTCCCGATCGAGGACGCGAAGGCCGAGCGTTATGAGATCGAGGCCTTCATGCGCCGCATACCGGCGACGCGCATCGACAAGGCGCCCTACGACCCGGAGCGCAAGAAGCTGTTGGCGTGACCGGCTTCATCGCCGCCGTCAGCGGCGGTCGAGACCATAGATCCGCGCCGCGTTGTCGCCGAGAACGCCAGCCGCTGCCTCCGGATCGAGGCGCCGATCGATCCAGGCGGCTAGCGCATCGATCCAGCGTGCATAGCCGCCGGCCAGATCGACCACGGGCCAGTCGCTACCGAAGAGAAGCCGGGCCGGCCCGAAGCTCTCCAGGAGCTCATCGAGATAGGGGGTGAGATCGTCCGGCTGCCAGTCGGGCCGCGCCTCGGTGACCAACCCTGAGGTCTTGCAAACGACTTGAGGGTGGCGGCCGAGGCGCCGCATCCCTTCCGCCCAGTCGGTGAAATCGCGATCTCCCGGAGCCCAGCGCGCGATGTCCGGCTTGGCACCATGGTCGACGACGACAGCGAGGTCTGGGTGGCGCTCGACCAGGGCGAGGAGGGGGGACAGATGCCAAGGCCTGACCAGCGCGTCGAAGACGAGGTCGGCGCCGATGATCGCGGTGAAGGCCGGGCCGAGCCTCGGTGACAGCATCCAGCGCGGATCGGCGATATCGTGGATCATCGGCCGGAGACCGACGAGCTTGCGGTTCTCCGCGAGGCGCATCACGAGACCCGGCGCATCCTCCGCCTCCATATCGATCCAGCCGACGACGCCGGCGACCGAGGGCGTGGCTGCGGCGATCTCGAGCAGGAATTCCGTCTCCGCTTCGGTGGGAGCGGCCTGCACGAGCACGGTGCGGGCGATGCCGAAGGCTTCAAGATGCGGGGCTAGGTCCGCCGGCGCGAAGTTCCGATAGATGGGCGCGAGCGCCGGCGTCAGCCAGCCATAGTCGCCGCGCGACAGGCGCCAGTAGTGCTGATGCGCATCGATGCGTTCACTCATGGCGTCGGCGCGTCGGCGGCGATGAGGCGTTGCGCCTTGAGGTCGGTCCAGAAGGCGGCCGGAATCGCGCGGTCGAGAAGCGCCTGGCCTGACCGGACCTCCTCGCCCTTCCGAGCGCCGACGACGGCACCGGCGACGGCGGGATGGGCAAGCGGGAACTGCAACGCGGCGGCGGCCAACGCCACGCCATGCGCCTGGCAGATGTGATCGAGCCTTGTTGCGCGCTCGAGGATCGCAGGAGGCGCCGGATGGTAGTTGTAGAAGGCTCCCGGCCTAGGGCCGGTGGCGAGGATACCCGAGTTGAACACGCCGCCGGCAATGACCGAGATGTTCTTCCCGATGCAGAGCGGGAAGAGGCTCGTCAGCGGTTCCTGCTCGAGGAGCGTGTAGCGTCCGGCGAGAAGAAAGCAATCGACATCGGCAATGCGAGCGAAATCCTCGCACACCCGCCAGTCGTTGACCCCGAGCCCGATCGCGCCGACGACGCCTCGGGCGCGCAGATCGGCAAGCGCCGGGTAGGCGCCGTCCATCGCCTCGCGGAAGCGCCGCGGCTGGTCCTCCTTGTGGGTGAAGCGGTCGATGTCGTGGATCAGGAGGATATCGATGCGATCGAGGCCGAGCCGCGCGAGGCTCTCCTCGACCGACCGAAGCGCGCCGTCGCGGCTATAGTCATAGACGGGCACGGCGTTCGGAACCTCGACATAAGCGCCTCCATCGACCTTGCCCGATTGCGGAACCAGCAGGCGGCCGATCTTGGTCGAGAGGCGATAGGCGTTGCGCGGTTTACCGCGGAGGAATCGGCCGATGCGTTGTTCGCCGAGTCCATGCCCGTAGAGCGGTGCTGTGTCGAAGTAGCGCCAGCCGGCATCCCACGCCGTTTCCAGCGCCTCCTCCGCGGCCCGTTCGGAGACCACCGAAAACAGGTTGCCGAGCGGGGCGCCGCCGAAGCCGAGCCGCGTGATCTCGACGGCGGAGCGGCCGAGGCACCGGCTCATCGGAGGCCGATTACGCCTTTCTTCAGGATCAGGTTGGCATAGGTGCGGAGCTCTCCTGTTTGCACGACGACGAAGGCGTTGCGGCTGCGCTCGTAGAAGGCGTGACGCTCGACCATCTCGATCCTGACCTTGCGGCCCTCGGCCTGGTCGAGGGTCCGGCCGAAATCGGCGATCGCTTCCGGGATCGCCTGCGGATCGCCGATGACCTGCATGCCCGCGGCCGGCGCCTCGACGAAGGTGTCGAGCGGCATCACGGAAACGACGGCGCGGATGATGCGCGTCGCGTCGACGCCGTCCATACGGATCATCCGCCGTGCCAGCGTCGCGGCGGGGAAGTGCGCGTCGGCGACGACGATCTCGTCGCCATGGCCCATCGAAGCGAGCGCGTGCAGAAGGTCGGGGGAGAGAAGGGGATCGAGGCCTTTCAGCATGTCGCATCGACGATATCATGAGCCTTGCCCGGCTGACATGTTAGTTCGTACACTCGGCGCCGATGAAGCTCCGCGAAAAGGCCTATGAGACTTTCCAGCAACGTCTGTTGGCGCTTAATCTTAGGCCCGGCCAGTTCGTCTCGCAGCGCGAGCTGGTGGCGCTGACCGGCATGCCGCTGGGCGCGATCCGCGAGCTGATCCCCAGACTCGAGGCCGACGGGCTCATCGTCACCATTCCCCAGCGCGGCATGCAGATCGCCGCCGTCGACCTCAAGCTCGTGCGCAACGCCTTCCAGCTTCGGATCATCCTCGAGAAGGAGGCGATCGCAGCTTTCGTTGCGCGCGCGCGCGACGAGGAGATCGAGGCGCTGGTCGAGGCTCATGAGCGTATTGTCGCCAAGGCGAGGAAGGGCATCAGCCGCGAGCTCCTGGAGGAGGCGCAGGCGGTCGACTGGGCGTTCCACGACACGTTGATCGACGCGCTCGGCAACGACATTCTCTCCGCCATTTACCGCGTCAACTCGATCAAGATCCGGTTGATCCGCCTTGAGCGCGTGCTGCTCTCGCCCGACAGCCTGATGCCGGCGCTCAAGGAGCATGGCGATATTGTCGCGGCCCTTCGCGCTCGTGACGTCGCACGCGCCGTCGCCGCGCTCGAACGTCACCTGACCAGCGCCCGAAACCGCGCTATGGGGCTGCAGGCGATCGAGACGCCGGCACCCGTTTCCCGTACCCGTACCCGTTCTGCAAGGGCTGCTCGATGACCGTTTCTTCCACTCAGGCGCCGATCCTCGGCGTCTGGCCTGCCGCTCTGACGCCACTCGAAACCGATGGGCGTATCGCCCATGACCTCCTGGCCAGGCATTGCCGCGCCATGTTTGCCGGCGGCTGCGCCGGCGCGGCGATTTTCGGCACCTCCGGAGAAGGCCAGTCCTTCTCGGTCGCCGAGCGCAAGGAAGCGCTTGAGCGCCTCCTTGCGGCAGGGATCTCGCCGGACCAGATCATCGTCGGCACGGGCTGCGCGGCCTTGCCCGACACCGCCGAGCTGACGCGCCATGCGGCCGGGTTGGGCGTTGCCGGCGTGCTGGCGCTACCGCCCTTCTTCTGGCGGCAACCGGGAGACGACGGCGTCTACGCTGCCTACGCGAAGCTGGTTGAGCTTCTGGGCAACGTAAAGACACGGATCATCCTCTATCACATCCCCCAGGTGACCGACGTTCCGGTCCCTCCGTCGGTTGTCGGCCGGTTGGCCAAGGCCTTCCCCGGCGTGATTGCCGGTGTGAAGGATTCGTCCGGCGACTGGGACAACACGGCGGCGCTGCTAAAGATCGGCTTGGGCCTCACCATCCTGGTCGGGCACGAGCCGTTCCTGCCGCGAGCGCTCAAGGCGGGAGCGGCCGGCACGATCTGCGGCCTCGGCAACTATCGGCCGGAGCTGCTCCGACGCCTCAACGATTCCGCCGGAAAGCCGGAGGAGCGCGGCCTGGTCGAGGTGATCGGCAAGCTGGCGGCGCTGGTCACGGATGTTCCCTTCGTGCCGGCGATCAAGTCGCTGATGGCGGCGGATTCGGGCGACCTGCGTTGGCTCAACGTGCGGGCGCCGCTGATCCCGCCTTCGGAGGCTGAGCGCAAGCGTCTGCTCGCGGCCGCGCGCGCCTTCGATGCCGAGGCGAAGGCGGCCGCATGAGCCTCGACAGGAGGCATTTGGTCTCGCAAGCTTGTTAACGGCGCAAAGCCAGAGTGGGAGGAAGTCGCGATGAAGGACAGGAAGACGCGTTTCAGCCGGCGGACGGCGCTCAAGATCGGTGCCGGCGCGGCCGGCGTGCTAGCCGCGCCGGCGATCATGAAGGTCGCCCGCGCGCAGACCGGCGGCTTCAACTGGAAGAAGTTCCAGGGCCAGAGTATCGAGGTCTCGCTGACCCTTGGGCCGCGGGCGAACAATCTGCGCACCCATGAGAAGGAGTTCACCGAGCTGACGGGGATCAAGGTCGGCTCCGAGGTGGTGCCCGAGCAGCAGCACCGCCAGCAGCAGGTGATCCAGTTCAACTCCGGCAATCCGCAGTTCGACGTGACCTCGGTGTCGTGGCACGTGCAGAAGCGACTGTTCGGCAAGTCCAAGTGGCTGGTCGACATGAAGCCGCTGCTCGCCGACTCCCAGCTCACCGCGCCCGACTACGACTGGCCCGATTTCACCGCCGGCGGCGTGCGCTGGGCGACACAGGCCGACGGCCGCATGGACACGCTGCCGAACAACATCGATCCATGGATGATCTACTACAACAAGGAACTCTTCGCGGCGAAGGGTCTCGCGTTCCCGCGGACCTTCGAGGAGATCGTGATGGCGGCCGAGAAGCTCACCGACAAGTCGGCGGGCATCTATGGATGGGTGTCGCGCGGCCTCAAGAACGCGAACGTGCCGGTGTGGACGAGCTTCATGCTCGGCCACGACGTCGACCCGGTCGACCCGACGACGGTGAAGCTGCAGACCACAACCGACGGCGCGATTGCCGCGGCCGAGCTCTACAAGAAGCTCAACCGCGAATACGCGCCGCCGGGGACGGTGGGCTTCAACTGGAATGAGGCGCAGACCTCGTTCAGCCAGGGGAAGATCGGCATGTGGATCGACGGCATCGGCTTCGCGCCACCGCTCGAGGACCCGACCAAGTCGCGCATCGTCGGCAAGGTCGGATACGCGGTCATGCCGCAAGGCCCGAAGGCGCGCCATTCCGCGACCTTCGGCGACGGCATCGGCATCGCCGCCGGCAGCAAGAAGAGGGAAGCGGCCTATCTCTACTGCCAATGGGCGACGTCGAAGGTGATGTGCAACCGGCTGCTGCAGTCGGGCGGCGGCTCGCCTTGCCGCGCCTCGCCCTACAAGTCGCCGGAGGTCATCGCCGGCCTCAAGCTGCCGCGCGAGTGGCTGTCCTGCCTCGAGGCATCCTCGGCGATCGGTCGCCCGGGACTGCCGGAGATCGTGCCGGTGACGGAGTTCCGCGACGTTTTCGGCGTCGGGCTCACCAACACGATCGGCGGCGCCGATGCGCGCGCCGAGATGCAGAAGGCCACCGACGCCTTCGCGCCGGTTTTGGCGAAGTCCGAGGCCTGAACCGGGTGTGCCCCGCCGCGGCGGACCGCCGCGGCGGGGACCCTCGTGGAGCGCGCGCATGACGGCGAAGTCTACCGCCATGGATCGCGGCTACGGCCGCAACTACCTGCCTTTCGCCTATCCGGCACTGTTGATCACCGGGGCGGTGATCGTCTTCCCGTGGCTGTTTACCCTCTTCATGAGCGTGCACGAATGGAAGATTGGCTCGCCGCGCGCCTTCGTCGGCCTCAACAACTACGCCCGTCTAGCGGGTGACGAACGGTTCATCGAGTCGATCGGCACGACGCTCTATTTCACGCTGCTGTCGGTCGTGCTGCCGGTGGTGCTGGGAACCGCGTGCGCGCTGATCTTCAACGAGCGCTTCCCGCTGCGTGGCCTGTGCCGCGCGATCTTCATCCTGCCGATGATGGCGACGCCGGTCGCGATCGCGCTGGTGTGGAAGATGATGTTCCATCCGCAGCTCGGCGTCCTCAACTACCTGCTCAGCCTGGCCGGCCTGCCGCCCTCGCTCTGGCACACCTCGCTCGACACGGTGATCCCTACCCTGGTGATGGTCGAGGTCTGGCACTGGACGCCGCTGGTCATGCTGATCGTGCTGGGCGGGCTGGCCGCGGCGCCGACCGAACCTTATGAGTCCGCGCGGCTGGACGGCGCCAATCCCTGGCAGATGTTCCGCTACATCACCCTGCCTCTGATCATGCCGTTCGTGGTGCTGGCGGTGGTCATCCGCACCATCGACGCGCTCAAGGCCTTCGACACGATCTTCGTGATCTCCGAGGGCGGACCCGGCACCGCCTCCGAGACGATCAACATCTACCTCTACCTGCAGGCCTTCGCCTTCTACAACATCGGCTACGCTTCGGCGATCGTGGTGGTCTTCTTCGTCCTCATCATATTGATGGCCATGGTCCTGCTGTGGCTGCGGCAGAAGGCGAAATGGTCATGAGCGCCGCCTCGCCCGGGGTCCTCTGGCACACGAAGCGGGCACTGTCGAATCTGGCCTTCGGCTTCGCGGTCTTCGTCATCGTCTCGCCGGCGATCCTGGTGATGCTCTGGATGCTGTCGCTCTCGCTGAAGAACGAGGTCGACAACATGGCCTACCCGCCGGTCTTCGTCCCGAGCCCGCCGACGCTGGCGAACTTCGAGGCCGTGTTCGTGAACAGCAACCTAATGCGCTACCTCGTCAACAGCCTGCTGGTGACCGGCGGGGCGACGCTGGTGGCGATCCTCGTCGGCGTGCCGGCGGGGTACGGCATCGCGAAGGCCTCGGCGCACCGCACAGCGATCTGCATCCTGATCGCGCGCATCACGCCGGCGCTGAGCTACCTCATCCCGCTCTACATGCTGTTCCAGATGCTGGGCCTCACTGGCAGCCTCTGGCCGATTTTTATCACCCACCTGGTGATCACGATCCCGATCTTCGTCTACGTGATGATCGGTTTCTTTGAGAGCCTGCCGCCGGACCTCGAGGAGGCGGCGCTGATCGATGGCTGCACGCTTTGGCAGGCCTTCCGCCACGTCGCGCTGCCGCTCGCGCGGCCCGGCATCGTGGTAGCGATGATCCTGTCGATTATCTTCAGCTGGAACAACTTCGTCTTCGGCGCCGTGCTGGGCGGCCGCCAGACGCGCACGCTTCCCGCGGCGGTCTACAACATGCTGACCTTCGAGCAGGTCGCTTGGGGGCCGCTCGCCGCGGCGGCGCTGCTGGTGACCGCGCCGGTCCTGATCTTGACCCTATTCATCCAGAAGGAGATCGTCGGCGGCCTGACCGCCGGCGGAGTCAAGGGCGGCTGAGGCCGCTGCTCAGTCGGCGTTCGCGATCTTGAG
>VGEN01000117.1 GCA_016869285.1 Alphaproteobacteria bacterium | reverse complement strand
AGGCTCTCGCGCACCAACGACACGATCAGCCGCGATAGGTGGTCCTTGGCCACATAGTCCTGCACGCTCGGCGGCAGAAGCTGCGCCTCGTCGATCTTCCAGGGGCGAAATTCCTTGCTCATGGACCAGCAAGGAATCAGATTCGCTAACCCTCGAAAAACGACTACTTGGACAGGCTCCTAGCTTGCTCTCTCAGCGCATTCCTAGTTCGACTGGCTAGTCAAAATTGCAATTGGCTCATTCTCGGCCCGGTACGGTGCTGACCCTGAGAAAGTGTCGTCACCACACCCCGATATGAATCCCCCGCGCGCGGTGCGTGTCGGTGCCGGCCTCGATCTTCGCATCCGCCAGGTCCGGACCTGTCTTCCGGGAGGTCATCCAGTCGAACAGGCGCTCGCGCAGCTCGCTTCGCACGGGCGCCTCTCCCACGTCGCTGCCTAGGTCCCGGTACTCGCCGGGGTCATTCTCGAGATCGAAGAGCTGCGGGGCGAAGCCGGGCCACTCCACGTACTTCCAGCGAGCGGTGCGCACCATGAAGCCGCGGCAGCCTTGCGGCGCGCGACCCAGCACTTTGCGCGCTCGGCGGAAGCCGTAGTCGAGTTCGGCGAAGACCGCGTCCTTTTCCTTCACCGGGCCGCCGCGTAGATGGTGGAGCAGGGACGTGCCCTCGATCGTCTCGGTCGGCACCCTGCCGCCCACGGCCTCGATGAAGGTGGGAGCCAAGTCGATCGCCTCGACGAAGCGGTCGTCGAGGCGGCCCTTGCGCGAGTCCGAGGCGGGGTCGGGGTCGTAGACGATCAGCGGGATGCGGATCGCCTGGTCGTAGAACAGCTCCTTCTCGCCGAGCCAATGATCGCCGAGGAAATCGCCGTGATCGGAGGTGAACACGATCATGGTGTCGGCGAAGCGCCCGCTCTCCTCGAGGAAGCGCGTGAGCCGGCCGATGTGATCGTCGATCTGCTTGACCAGGCCCATATAGGCCCGGGTCGCGTTACGCGCGACCTCCTCACGCGCGAAGCTGATCCCCTCATCGGTGCGGCGATAGGCGGCGATGACCGGATGCGCCTCTGTCAGCTCATGCGCCCGGCGCGCGAGCGGCAGATGCGTCTCGGGCGGGTACATCGCGTGATAAGGCGCCGGCGCCAGATAGGGCCAGTGCGGCTTGATGTAGGAGAGGTGCAGGCACCAGGGCTTCTCGCCCTGCTCGCGGATGAAGGCCATGGCCCGGTCCGTCGTGTATGCGGTCTCGGAATCCGCCTCCCGGACGCGCGCCGGCCGATGCGAATTGCGGATCAGCCAGCCATCCTCGACCGCGCCGTCCGGTCCCTCGACGCCGACGACGAAGCCTGTCCACGGATCCTCACCCGGATAGCGGGCCTTGAGGTAGCGCATATAGGGCGCGTCATTGGGCGGGCGCACATGGCCCTCGTGGCGGTCGAAGGGCTCGAAGCCGCCCTCGCGCAGGATGAGCGTGTCCGGCGAGACGGGGTCGAGCCCGAGCCGTCTCATGCCGTCCAGGTCGGGGACGAAATGCGTCTTGCCGGCAAGCGCCACCCTGAGGCCCAGCGGGCGGAGGTGGTCGCCGAGCGTCCGCTCGCCCAAGGGCAGCGGCACCCCGTTCCAGGTGGCGCCGTGGGTCATCGCATAACGCCCGGTATAGAAGGACATGCGCGAGGGGCCGCAGACCGCCGAGGTGCAAAAGGCGTTGCGGAACAGCACTCCACGCCCGGCTAGCGCGTCGATATGCGGGGTCTTCAGGCTCGGATGCCCGGTGCAGGACAGATAGTCCGCCCGGAGCTGGTCGCACATGATGAACAGGATGTTGCGGACGGCGGCCATGGCTGGTTCCCCGGATTACTTCGCAGCTTGGACGAAGGAAAGGCCGCAACGCCAGGGGTTTGACCTTAGCCATTGCCGGGCGCTAGCAATGCAGGGGTGAAGACCAAGATTGTGGGTTGGGCGATCCTCGCTCTGGCGATGACGCTGCCGGCGACGGGGGAGGGGCAGATCTTCCGCTATGCCGCCTCAGCGGATCTGCTCGGCCTCGACCCCTACATCAACAATGACGGCATCACCAATGCCATGAAGGGCAACCTCTATGAGGGGCTGCTCACCCGCCGCTACGACATGACGCTCGTGGCCGGGCTGGCAACGGAGTGGGTGCGCGCCGCGCCCGATGTCTGGCGCTTCAAGCTGCGCCCCGGTGTCGCCTTCCACGACGGCACGCCTTTTACCGCCGACGACGTGCTCGCCTCCTTCGAGCGCATCACCCAGGACCAGTCCGCCTATCGCGCGGCGATGGGCTCGATCCGCGAGATCCGCAAGAACGACGATTTCGAGATCGACATCGTCACCAAGCAGCCGGACGCGACGTTGGACCGGGCGATACCGACTCTGCTGGTCATGTGCAAGCGCTGGCTGGAGGAGCACAACACCCAGCATGTTCTGCGCGGCTCCAACGCCGCGACCTATGCCAACGCCCATGCCAACGGTACCGGCCCGTTCCGGCTGGTGCGCCGTATCGCCGGTGTGCGCACCGTGGTCGAGCCGCATCCGGAATGGTGGGGCAGGCGCGAGCACAACCTCTCGCGCGCCGTGTTCCGCCCGATCCCCAATGCCGAGGCACGCCAGCAGGCGCTAGTCGAGGGCCAGGTCGATCTCGCTTACCCCGTGCACGGCCATGACGTGCCGCGCCTGCAGCAGGCCGGCATCCGCGTCATCACCAGCCCCGATCTGCGCACAGTGTTCCTGGGTTTCGACAGCTTCCGCGACGAGTCTCTGGACCTCAAGGGCAGGGGCCGCAACCCGTTCAAGGACCGGCGCGTGCGCGAGGCCTTCCAAAAGGCGATCAATCTCGAAGCCCTCCACACCGACGTCATGCGTGGCCTCTCGCGTCCGACCGGATCGATGATCGCGCCCGGCATCGAGGGCTATGCCGAAGATCTCGACAAGCCCGCCGCCTACGATCCCGATGGCGCCGCCGCCCTGCTGGCCCAGGCCGGATACGCCAACGGCTTCCCGGTGACGCTCGACTGCACCAACGACCGCTACGACAATGACGAAGCGATCTGCCGGCGCATCGCGCTGATGCTGGCGCGCATCCGCATCACCGTGAAGCTGAACGTGCAGCCCAGGGCCGAGTACTTCGACAAGGCGAGCGCACGCGGCGGCTACAACACCTCCTTCTTCATCCTGGGATGGACGCCGGCGACCTTCGACGGGTTGCTGGTCCTCAACTCCGTGATAGGCCCCGGCGGCGGGGCCAATTTCGGGCGATACTCGAACGCGAAGATCGACATCCTGGCGAAGAAGGCGGCGCAGGAACAGGACCCGGCCCAACGCCGCGCGCTGATCCGCCAGGCGCTCGCCATCCACAAGCAGGATGTCGGTCACATCCCGCTGCACCAGCAGGTGCTGGCCTGGGGCGTGCGCTCCACCGTCACCGAGATCAAGCCGCAGCCCTGGAACGACGTCGACCTCCGCTGGGTGCGGATGAAGTGATGCCCGGCCCGAATAAAGCCCCTGGTCATATCGTCCTCACCTCTCATCCGGGAGGGAGCGGGACCAAGCCGGTGCCGATCGTCTGGGGTGCTTCGGATGCCGCGACGCGCGGTCCGATCGTCGCCACCATCACCGAGACCAAGCACCGCAACGTCATCGGCGCCCATGCCGGCGCCTATGCGCTCTATCGCGCGCTCGCCATCGCCTCCGGCCGCTTGAGCTCGATGCATGTCCCCGATCTGACCAACACCGCGCCGGCCGAGCCGATCGGCCCGCATCCGCAATGGGCCGATCCCAAGCGCATCGTCTCGCTCGATCCCTGGGGACACATGGTCGCCGAATCCTTCGCCGATCGCCTGAAGGCCGGCTGGGACATCCGCCCGACCATCGCGGTCACCAAGGCGCGCATCAACCTGCCCGAGCTGCGCGACGCGATGGCCGCCGGCCGGATCAGGGCGGACGGAACCGTGCTGCTTCCGAGCGGCGATGTGCGCGTGACCAAGATCGCCATCGAGCCGGTCTGGTACCTGCCCGGCATCGCCGAGCGCTTCCAGGTCGCCGAGAGCCAGCTTCGCCGCTCGCTATTCGAGTACACCGGCGGCATGTTTCCCGAGCTGGTGACGCGCTCGGACCTGAAGGTGTTCCTGCCGCCGATCGGCGGGCATTCGGTCTATGTCGTCGGCAAGGTCGCGGCGCTGACCGACCCGAAGAGGAATGTCGCCTGCCGTATCCATGACGAGTGCAACGGCTCCGATGTCTTCGGCTCCGATATCTGCACCTGCCGGCCCTATCTCGCGCATGGCGTCGAGGTCTGCATCGAAACCGCGCAGGAGGGCGGCGCCGGCATCGTCGTTTACAACAGGAAGGAAGGCCGGGCGCTGGGCGAGGTCACCAAGTTCCTCGTCTACAACGCTCGCAAGCGCCAGGAAGGCGGCGACCGCGCCGAGACCTATTTCGAGCGCACGGAATGCGTGGCCGGTGTGCAAGATATGCGCTTCCAGGAGCTGGCTCCCGACGTGCTTCACTGGCTCGGCGTCACGCGGATCGACCGCTTCTGCTCAATGAGCGATATGAAGTACGAGCCGCTGGTGCGGAGCGGCATCGAGGTGGTCGAGCGCGTGCCGATCCCCGAGGCGCTGATCCCGGCGGATGCGAGCGTCGAGATGGATGCGAAGAAGGCCGCCGGCTACTACAGCGCCGCCGTGCCCGACGCCGCCGAGCTTGCCAAGGCCAAGGGCCGGTCCCTCAAGGAATGAGTTTGAGCGAGGCCGAGGCGGCGCGCTGGCTGCTTTCGACCGCGGCGGTGCGCAGCCGCGCGCGCCAGCTGCTCGAGCTCGCCGATCGGGGCCAGCTTCCTCACCTCACGCTGCATCGCGACCGCCTGCCCTCCGTCATCGACGAGGTGATGACGGTGACGAGGGGCTCCTATCCCGATGGCGCCATTCCCTATCACTCCCGCTGGCGGCATTTCGGCGTCGGCGGCCGCGACCGCTGGCAGGCGCTCTCATCCGCGCTTGACGTGGATGCGCATGAGCGGGCGCGCATCGGCGTCGATCTCGCCGTCACCAGCGTCCTGCTCGATGCCGGTGCCGGCGATGGCTGGCGCTATCGCGAGCCGGCAAGCGGCGACGTCTATACGCGCTCCGAGGGCCTTGCGGTCGCCAGCTTCGATCTCTTCGCCGCCGGCACGTTCTCCGGCGATCCGCGGCGCCCGCTCCGTGCCGACGCGACCGGGCTCGCGCGCTTCGACGCGGCGCGGCTTGCTTCCGGCTTCCAGGTCGGCGAGGGCAATCCGCTCGTCGGGCTCGAAGGGCGTGCGGCCCTCATGCGCGGCCTCGGCCGGGCGCTCGCCTCGGCCCCCGATCTCTTCGGCCGCGAGGCCCGCATCGGCCACCTCGTCGATCACCTCGAACGGCGTGCGTCGGGCAGCCGGCTCAAGGCGACCGACATCCTCGATGCCGTGCTCTCGGGGTTCGGCCTGGTCTGGCCGGGCCGGCTCTCGCTCGCCGGCATCCCGCTCGGCGATACCTGGCGCCATCGCCTCGCCCGCAGCCGCGATGCCGGCGACGGGCTCGTGCCGTTCCACAAGCTCTCGCAATGGCTGACCTACTCGCTGGTCGAGCCGCTGGAGTGGCTCGGCCTTGCGATCACCGGCCTCGACGATCTGACCGGTCTTCCCGAGTACCGCAACGGCGGCCTTTTCCTCGATCTCGGCGTGCTCGCCTGGCGCGACCCGGCGACGCCTCGGCATGCGCTCAAGCCTGGTGACGAGCCCGTGGTGGAGTGGCGTGCGCTGACCGTGGCGCTGCTCGACGAGGTCGCGTCCGGTGTCCGCGCTCGGCTCAATCTCGATGCCGAGCGCCTACCGCTCGCAAAAGTGCTGCAGGGCGGCACCTGGACCGCCGGCCGCCGCGTCGCCCGGCGGCTTCGCCCGGGCGGCGGCCCGCCGCTCACGCTCGACAGCGACGGGACCGTCTTCTAATAGCTTCAGGGCGGCCGTTCGGGGGAAAGCATGTCCAGCACTGTCACCGTCGTCAGCCATCCGCTGGTGCAGCACAAGCTGACCCTGATGCGTCGGAAGGAGACGCCGTCCTCGGAGTTCCGCCAGCTCCTCCGCGAGATCTCGTTGCTGCTCGCCTATGAGGTGACGCGCGATCTGCCGCTGACGCGCCGACCGATCGAGACGCCGCTCGCCGAGATGGATGCGCCGGCGATCGCCGGCAAGAAGATCTGCATCGTCTCGATCCTGCGCGCCGGCAACGGCATTCTCGACGGTATCCTCGATCTGATCCCTTCGGCGCGCGTCGGCCATATCGGGCTCTACCGCGATCCCGAGACGCTACAGCCGGTCGAGTACTACTTCAAGGTCCCGCAGGACATCGCCGACCGGCCTGTCGTCGTCGTCGACCCGATGCTGGCTACCGGGCACTCGGCGATCGCCGCGGTCTCCCGGCTCAAGGATCGCGGCGCCCAGAGTATCCGCTTCGTCTGCCTGCTGGCCGCGCCCGAGGGCGTCCAGGCGCTGGGCGAGGCGCATCCTGACGTGCCGATCTTCACCGCGGCGATCGACAGCCATTTGAACGACCATGGCTACATCGTTCCCGGCCTCGGCGATGCCGGCGACCGCATCTACGGCACCAAATAGGCTGCTGGCGGCCAATTGCAAGGCGCCCCGCGCTTCCGGTTGACGTTGCCGCCCCGGCTTGGGAAATTAGGGGCAGCTGGCGCCGGCCAAGATCCGGCGCCGGAATGAAAACAGGGAAGCAGCCCTTTCGAGGGCTGCCCATCGGAGGAGAATCCTGATGCGTTACGTGATCGCGACGGCTTTGGCCGTCGCCATGGCTGCGGCTCCGGCCCATGCCAAGGTGCTGCGCTATTCCACCAACGCCGACCTGCTGGGCCTCGACCCCGCGATCAACAACGAGGGGCCGACCAATGCGATGAAGACCAACCTCTACGAGGGGCTGATCTATCGCGGCATCGACCTCAGCCTGTCGCCCGGCCTGGCGACGGAGTGGTCGCAGGTGAGTCCCGAGGTCTGGCGCTTCAAGCTCCGCCAGGGCGTCAAGTTCCATGACGGCACGCCGCTTACCGCCGCCGACGTAGTCTTCTCGCTCGGCCGCTACAAGGCCGAGCAGTCCGACATGAAGAGCTATGTCGCGACGGTGAAGGAGATCAGGATCGTCGATCCGCAGACGCTCGACTTCGTCACCAACGGCCCGGACCCGATCCTGCCGCAGCAGCTTCCGCTCTTCTACATCATGTCGAAGGTGTGGGCCGAGAAGAACAACACCACGCAAGTCGTGCGCGGCACCTCGGCGCCGACCTACATCAACTTCAATGCCAACGGCACCGGACCCTTCAAGCTGGTCGAGCGCGTCGCCGACAACCGCACGGTGGTCGAGCCGAACAAGGACTGGTGGGGCAAGGCCGAGCACAACCTGACCCGGGCCGAGTTCCGCCCGATCGCCAACGCCGCGACCCGCGTCGCAGCCTTGCTCTCGGGCGAGATCGACCTGATGTATCCGGTGCCGGCGCAGGACGTGCAGCGCATCAACGCGACTCCGGGCGCCAAGGTGCTGACGGGGGCGGAGCTCCGCACCATCTTCTTCGGCTTCGACCAGGCGCGCGACGAGCTGCTCGACATGAAGGGTTCGGGCAAGAACCCGTTCAAGGACAAGCGCGTGCGAGAGGCCTTCTACAAGGCGATCGACATCCAGGGCATCCAGCGCGTGGTGATGCGCGGCAGCTCGCGGCCTACCGGCTCGATGGTCGCGCCCGGCATCGCGGGATTCTCCGAGGAGGTCGACAAGCGTCCGGCCTACAACCCGGATGAGGCGAAGAAACTCCTGACCGAGGCGGGATACCCGAACGGCTTCCCGGTGACGCTGGATTGTCCGAACGACCGCTACGACAACGACGAGGCGATCTGCCAGGCGGTGGTCCCGATGCTCACCCGCATCGGCGTCCAGATCAAGCTGAACGCCCAGACCCGCTCCAAGCACTTCGACAAGATCGGCCTCAAGGAGAACTACAACACCAGCTTCTACATGCTGGGCTGGACGCCGGGCACTTTCGATGCCCACAACATGCTGGTCAACATCGTCACCCTGAAGGAAAAGGACTCCGGCATCTTCAACTCGGGCCGGTACACCAACCCGAAGGTCGAGGAGCTGAGCAAGAAGGCTGAGACCGAGATGGATCTCAAGAAGCGCCAGGAGCTGATGGTCGAGGCGCAGAAGATCCACAAGGACGACTATGGCCACATCCCGCTGCACCAGCAGACGCTGGCGTGGGGCGTGCGCGACACGGTCGACGGGTCGGTCAAGCCGCGCCCGTCGAACGACGTCGATCTTCGCCAGATCAAGATGAAGTAGACGTCCGGATAGGTTGAAACAGAGGCCCGGGCCGAGCGATCGGCCCGGGCCTCGCACTTACCGCCTCGAATCCGATCATGTTCGCCTATATCGCCCGACGCGCGCTGCAGTCCGTCCTCGTGATGGCATCGGTCGCCTTCGTCGCCTTCGCGCTCTTCCAGTACATGGGCGACCCGATCAACCAGATGGTCGCGCAGGACGCGAGCGCCGCCGAGCGTGAGGCGCTGAGACGCGTTCTCGGCCTCGATCGTCCGTTCTACGTCCAGTTCCTCGTGTTCCTGAAGAACATCGCGACCGGGAATTTCGGCTTCTCCTTCCGCGTCGGCTCGCCGGTGGCGCAGATCATTGCCGAGCGCCTGCCGGCTACGCTCGAGCTCGTCTTCGTGGCCGCGATGTTCGCGCTTTTCATCGGCGTTCCGGCCGGCGTCTACACCGGGCTCCACCGCCACGGCGCGATGAGCCGCTTCATGCTGACGATCTCCCTGATCGGCGTGTCGCTGCCCACCTTCCTGATCGGCATCCTGCTGATCCTGATCTTCGCTGTGCTGCTCGGCTGGCTGCCTTCCTTCGGCCGCGGCCAGACCGTGCAGCTGGGATTCTGGTCGACCGGCTTCCTGACGACGAGCGGGCTCAAGGCCCTGATCCTGCCTTCGATCACGCTCGGCCTCTTCCAGACGACGCTGATCATGCGCCTGGTGCGCTCCGAGATGCTCGAGGTGCTGCGCACCGACTATATTAAATTCGCCCGCGCCCGCGGGCTCACCAACCGCGCGATCAATTTCGGCCATGCCCTCAAGAACACGCTGGTGCCGGTGATCACCATTGCCGGCCTGCAGATCGGCGGCCTGATTGCCTTTGCCATCATCACCGAGACGGTGTTCCAGTGGCCCGGCATGGGCTTCCTGTTCATCACCGCGATCCAGTTCGTCGACGTGCCGGTGATGAGCAGCTACCTCGTGCTAGTCGCGCTGTTCTTCGTCATCATCAACCTGATCGTCGATCTGCTCTATTTCGCCGTCGATCCCAGGCTCAGGGTCGAGCGATCGGTCTCGGCGCACTGACCCCGGGATGAAGACCTGGCGCAATCTCAAGGACCTCATCCGGCGCTTCGCCGGTTCGGATGTGTTCTTCAGCTTCAAGCGTTCGCCCACGGTGGTGGCTGCCTTCCTGCTCACGCTCATTTTCTTGGTAGCCGCGGTCTTCGCCCCCTGGATCGTGCCGCACAACACCTACGACGTGGCGAGCCTCAACCTGATGGACGCACGCCTGCCTCCCGCTTGGATCGAAGGCGGCAGGGCCACCTACCTGCTCGGAACCGACGAGCAGGGCCGGGACGTGTTCTCCACCATCATCCTGGGATCGCGCGTCTCGCTGCTGGTCGGATTCGCCTCCGTGATCCTGGCGCTGACCCTCGGCGTCGCCCTCGGCTTGATCGCGGGTTATGTCGGCGGCGTCACCGACACGGTCATCATGCGCGTCGCCGATGTGAAGCTCAGCTTCCCGGCGATCCTGATCGTGCTGCTGATCGATGGCGTGGCGCGCGGCGTCATGCCGCGCGACCTGCATGACAAGGCGGCGGTCTACGTCATTGTGCTGGCGATCGGATTTTCGGCCTGGATTCAGTATGCGCGCACCGTGCGGGGACTCACGCTGGTCGAAAAGAACAAGGAGTACGTGCAGGCGGCACGCGTGATCGGGCTGCATCCTATTCTGATCATGTTTCGCCACGTCCTGCCAAATGTCACAGGCCCCGTTCTAGTCATCGCCACGCTCGGCCTCGGTATCGCTGTCCTCACCGAATCTACCCTGAGCTTCCTCGGCGTCGGCGTGCCGCCGACCGAGCCGTCGCTCGGCACCTTGATCCGGATCGGCAACAACTTCCTCTTCTCCGGCGAGTGGTGGATGGCGATCTTCCCGGGAATCTTCCTCGTGCTGCTGGTCCTGTCGGTCAATCTGTTGGGCGACTGGCTGCGCGACGCTCTCAACCCGAAGCTCCGCTAATGGCCGCGCTCCTCGAGGTAGAGCATCTCCGGATCGAGTTTCCGACCCGCCGCGGCACGCTGGTCGCCGTCGACGACGTCTCGTTCTCGATCGACGAGGGCGAGGTGCTCGGCGTCGTCGGCGAGTCGGGCGCCGGCAAGTCGCTAACCGGCACCGCCATCATCGGGCTGCTCGAGCCACCTGGCCGCGTCGCCGCAGGCGAGATCCGGCTGATGGGCCGCCGCATCGACGACCTCCCCTACGAGGAGATTCGCAAGATCCGCGGCAAGCAGATCGGCGCGGTGTTCCAAGACCCGCTGACCAGCCTGAACCCGCTCTATTCGGTCGGCCGGCAGCTCATCGAGACGATCCAGACGCACACCGACCTGTCGCCGACCCAGGCGCGGACGCGCGCGCTGGAACTGCTGCAGGAGGTCGGCATCCCGGCGGCCGAGCGCCGCGTCGATCACTATCCGCACCAATTCTCGGGCGGCATGCGCCAGCGCGTCGTCATCGCGCTCGCGCTATGCGTCAATCCGAAGCTAGTGATTGCCGACGAGCCGACCACGGCGCTCGACGTCTCGATCCAGGCGCAGATCATCGCGCTGCTCAAGCGCCTCTGCCGCGATCATGGCACCGCGATCATGCTGATCACCCACGACATGGGCGTGATCGCGGAGACCGCGGACCGGGTGGCTGTCATGTATGCGGGCCGAATTGCCGAGATCGGGCCGGTGCGCTCGGTGATCAAGGAGGCCAAGCACCCCTATAGCCACGGACTCATGGGCTCGATCCCGAAGATCAACGACACCAAGGAGCGGCTGGATCAGATCGAGGGCTCGATGCCGAGGCTCACTGAGATCCCGCCAGGCTGTGCCTTTAACCCGCGCTGCCCGCATGTCTTCGAGCGCTGCCGTGTCGAGCGCCCTGAGCTGCTCGATGCCGGCGCCACCCGCGCCTCCTGCTGGCTCTACGCCCATGGCTGAGTCTCCCCGCCCGCTCGTGAAGGTTTCCGGCCTCGCCCGGTACTTCGACGTCTCCGCCCCCTGGCTCAACCGCGTGCTGGACGGCCAGCCGCGCCTCATTCTGCGCGCCGTCGACGGGCTCGATTTCGAGATCAGCAAGGGCGAGACCCTGGCGCTGGTCGGCGAATCCGGATGCGGCAAGTCGACGGTCGCGAGGCTGGTCGTCGGCCTTTACCGGCCCTCCACCGGCTCGATCGTCTTCGATGGCGTCGACATGGCGGGCCTGGGCGGCCGCGCCGAGATGGCGCCGATCCGTCGCCGGCTGCAGATGATCTTCCAGGACCCCTATGCCAGCCTCAATCCGCGCTGGCGGGTCTCGGCCATCGTCTCGGAGCCGATCCGCGCCTTCCGCCTAATCGAGGGCGAAAGCAAGATCGTCGAGCGCGTCGGCCAGCTCCTGCGCCAGGTCGGGCTCTCGCCGGTCGACGGCGAGAAGTACCCGCATGAGTTCTCCGGTGGCCAGCGCCAGCGCATCTCGATCGCGCGCGCGCTGTCGAGCCAGCCCGAGTTCCTCGTCTGCGACGAGCCGACCTCGGCGCTCGACGTCTCGGTGCAGGCGCAGATCTTGAACCTGATGAAGGATCTGCAGCGCCAGCTCGGCCTGACTTACCTCTTCATCAGCCACAACCTTGCGGTCGTCCGCCACATCGCCGACCGCGTCGGCGTCATGTATCTCGGCCGCCTCGCCGAGATCGGGCCGAAGACGACCTTGTTCACCCTGCCGCGCCATCCCTATACGCGGATGCTGCTCGACACGATTCCCGACCTCGACATGACCGGGTGCAAGCGTACGCCGGTCGCGGGCGAGGTGCCGAACCCGATCAACCCGCCCTCGGGCTGCGCCTTCCACCCGCGCTGCCCCTTCGCCAACGACCGCTGCAAGACCGAGCGGCCGGAGCCGAAGGCAAACGAGACTGGCTCCATCACCGCCTGCCATGCGGTCGAGGAAGGCCGCCCGCCGGCCGGGCCGCTGCCGGCGGCGGCTGCGTAGAAATCCTCGATGTCATCCTCGCTCGCTCCTCGGAACCCTCTCCCGTGCGGAGCGCGGGGGAGGGCGGGGTGGGGGCCGAGCGAAGCGAGGGGCGCCGCGCATGTTGAACCTGTGATCGTCGCTACGCTCCGTCCCCACCCCACCCTCCCCCGGCTTCGCCGGGAGAGGTGGCGCGACCTACACCCATGACCGTCGTCGTCTTCGGCTCGATCAACGCCGACTTCATCCTCAGCGTCGACCGTTTGCCCGGGCCGGGTGAGACGGTGGTGGCGCCGACCTATCGCTTCCTTCCCGGCGGCAAGGGCGCCAACCAGGCCGTCGCCGCGGCGCGCGCCGGCGCCAGGGTCGCGTTCATCGGGCGCATCGGCGAGGATGCGTTTGGGCAGACGCTGAAGGACGGGCTCGCCGCCGAAGGCATCGACGTCACCGGGCTCGGTACCTCGAAGGAGCCGACCGGTGCGGCCTTCATCGCCATCGACCCGACCGGCGAGAACCAGATTTTGGGCGCGCTCGGTGCCAACTATTCGGTACGTGCCGCCGATGTTCCCGACGCAGCGCTGGGTCCGAAGACCACTCTCGTGCTCGAGATGGAGGTGCCGCCGGCGGAGAACGCGGCGCTGGCGGCGCGCGCCCGCAAGGCAGGATGCCGCGTGCTGTTCAACTTCGCCCCGGCGATGCCGGCGCCCGCCGATCTCTTCGCCGATGTCGGCATCCTCTGCGTCAACGAGCACGAGATCGAGGCGCTGGCCAGGCAGATGCAGATGGCCGAGCGCGATCCGGAACCGGCCGCCTGGGCATTGTCGCGGCGCTTTGGCAACACGGTCATCGTCACGCTGGGACCCGATGGCGCGATCGCGATTTCCCCGGATGCGTCGCGGCGCATCGATGCGCTCCCCGTCACCGTCGTCGACACCGTCGGGGCCGGCGACGCCTTCCTCGGCGTGCTTGCCGCCGGCCTCGATGAGGGACTCGATCTGCCGAGGGCGCTCCGCCGCGCCTCGGTTGCCGGATCGATCGCCTGCACCATGGCCGGCGCCCGCACGGGGATGCCGACGGGTGCGCTGATCGACGCGCGCGAGAACGATCTGGCTCCGGCACGGCCGCTCTGACCCCGTTACCCTCCCCCGGCAAGCCGGGGGAGGAGCAAGATAAGTTGTTCCGCGTCCCGCAATCGGCGAGACAAGCCGCCTCTGATCCGGGGGATAGATCGACATGCCGTGGTGGCCGTCAGGCGGGCTTTGGCGCCATCCGGACTTCTTGAAGCTGTGGGCGGCGCAGTCCTTGAGCGCGATGGGCAGCCGCATCACGCGCACGGCGCTGCCGATGATCGCGATCCTGACGATCCAGGCGAGCCCGACCGAGATCGCGATCCTCTCGGCCTTGGGCGTGCTGCCCGGAGTGATCGTCGGCCTCGTCGCCGGCGGGCCGATCGACCGGCAAGCGAAGCGGCCGCTGCTGATCGCGGCCGACCTCGTCCGCGCCGCGCTCATCCTCACCATCCCGGTCGCGGCGTGGTCGGGAGACCTCTCGATGCCGCAGCTCTACGTCATCGCGGCGGCGGTCGGCGCCGCCTCGGCGCTCTTCCGCATCGCCGACAATACCTATCTGCCGGTGCTGATCGGCAAGGATCGCCTGATCGACGGCAACGCCAAGCTCGAGGCGACTGACTCCATTGCCGAGAGCGTCGGCCCCGGCCTCGCCGGCATGCTGGTCCAGCTCATGACCGCGCCGCTCGCCGTCATCGTCGATGCGGTCTCGTATCTGTGGTCGGCGCTGATGCTGAGCCGCATCCGCGCGGTGGAGGCGCCGGCCGCCGCGCCCGAGGCGAAGAACAGGGTCTTCGCCGACATCGCCATTGGCTTCCGCGCCTGTCTCGACGAGCCGGCGGTCGCCCGCCTCCTGCTGGCCGAGACGCTGATGATGCTGTTCGGCGGCTTCTTCCACACGCTCTACATGATCCTGGCGCTCGAGGCCCTCGGCCTGTCGCCGGTGGTCATCGGGGTGGTGATCAGCGTCGGCAGCATCGGCTCGTTCTTCGGCGCGCTGATGGCGGAAAGGGTGGCGTTGCGTCTCGGCCTCGGCCCGACGCTGCTCGTCACGCTCGCCCTCGGCAATGCCGCTGCCCTCTTGATCCCGCTCTCGGTACTCGCAGGTCCGCTCTCGGTCCCGAGCCTCGTCGCGCATCAGCTGATCGGCGATCTGTTCCTCGGCATCTTCCTCATTCACGCGATCAGTCTGCGCCAGCGCCTGCTGCCGGTCGAGGTGCTCGGCCGTGTTAATGCAAGCTTCCATGTCGCGACGGGCCTGGCGCTGCCGGTCGGTGCGCTGATCGCGGGACCGCTTGCCGACCACATTGGCATCTCGGCGACGATGTGGATCGGCGCGATCGGCGGCTGCACGGCCGCTCTCGCCATGCTCTCGCGCAAGGTGCTGACGCTGCGCTAGAGCATTTTCCGATCTGTCTGAATCGTCAGGGATTCCCAATCCTGTCGCGATGTGATTCAAGATGCGTGCTGGAGGAGGAGGCCAGCGGGCATGGGAGTTCCCCTATCAGAGGATCTTCGTGTTCGTGTGGTGCGGGCGGTCGAGGACGGATTGTCTCGGCGCCAGGCTGCTGAGCGGTTCGGGGTCGGTGTGTCGAGCGCGATCCGGTGGGTGGATGAGTGGCGTCGCAGCGGCCGCACGGCGGCCTTGGCTCAGGGCGGCGACCGGCGGTCTGATCGGATCGAGGCGGAGGCGGCCTTTCTGCT
>VGEN01000116.1 GCA_016869285.1 Alphaproteobacteria bacterium | reverse complement strand
AGGCCGGTTGCCGGATCGAGCCGGTCGGAGGACGGCGCCGGTTCGGCCAGGGCCTCGGCTTCGCTCGGGCGAGAGGGCGGCGCGCTCGGCCGCGCGATCGCGCCGGCGCGGCTCGGCGCCGGCGCGGGTGCGTGAGCCGGAAGCGCCGGCGCGACCTTGCCGACGACGAAATCGACGGCCTTGATCTCCGGGTTCTCTCCGGCCAGCAGTGCCAGAATGCGGTCGGCGTAGTTGCCGCGAATCCAGTCGCGCATGAAGCGCGTCGGCACCGAAAAGACCATGGTGCCGGAGCGAGTATCGCCGTAAGAGATCAGCTTGAACCAGCTGCGGTAGGTGCCTTCGCCATACTCGGTGCGCAGGCGCTCGCGGACCTTCGTCCACTCGCGCGGCTCATGCCCCGATGCTGGGCTCGCCCCTTGGCCCGCCTTGGCTCCGACCGACTGCGCCACGCTTTACCGCCCCCGCGACAGAAGCCTTTACTCCGCGTTGAAACCCGCGGATTTCCTGGGTTTCAAAATACCGATTTCGCCGGCCCTGGTAGAACCACGCCTTATAGCAAGTTTTTTACTGAAAAGGCCCGGCGAATTAGTTGGCTGATCGGGAGGTTAACTTGGATTTGGCCTGGAAATCAAGTTGTCGGCCTCCCGTTGTTCGTTGACATGCAACATTAGCCGTCGAGGTTCGTCAAGGCAACGTGTCCGAAAACAGAACGGCAGATTTTTCGAGACGTGGCGCGCCAGCCACATGCATGTCGCGACACAATAGATCCGCAATTACGCAGCGCGAACGTCGCAGCTTGGTCGACGATGACAAGACGACGATAGAAGAGTCTAGCCGAGCGCCTTGATGCGCTTGGACAGGCGAGAGAGCTTGCGAGCGACCGTGTTCTTGTGAACCGTGCCCTTGTTCACGCCCGATTGCAGCACGGGCTGCGCTTCCTTGAAGGCAGCTTGAGCGGCCGCCTTATCTCCCGAGGCGATGGCATCCTCGACTTTCTTGACATAAGTGCGCACGCGGCTCGTGCGCGCGCGGTTGATCACGTAACGCCGCTGCGTCTTGCGCGCAGCTTTCTCAGCCGACTTGGTGTTCGCCATCGCTGGAACCTTGAAAACCGGGGTCTCTCGAAAGAGGCGGCGTTATAGGAGTCTCGGCACACCCCGTCAAGCTGGAGGCGGCGGGGATGGGTTCGTCAGCGATCCCTGAACCTCGGCGGGCGCTTCTCGGAGAAGGCGCTCATGCCTTCCTTCTGGTCCTCGGTCGCAAAGGTGGCGTGGAAGAGCCGGCGCTCGAAGCGCACGCCCTCGGCCAGCGTCGTCTCATAGGCGCGATTGATCGCTTCCTTGGCCATCATCATCGAAGGGAGCGAGAGGGAAGCGATCTTTTCGGCCGCCTTCATCGTCTCGGCCATCAGCTCCGCGAGCGGAACGACCCGGCTGACCAATCCGGCGCGCTCGGCCTCGGCCGCATCCATCATGCGCCCGGTCAGGCACATCTCCATCGCCTTCGACTTGCCGACGAAGCGGGTGAGCCGCTGCGTCCCGCCCGAACCCGGGATGGTGCCGATGGTGATCTCGGGCTGGCCGAAGCGGGCGTTGTCGGCAGCGATGATGAAGTCGCACATCATCGCGAGCTCGCAGCCGCCGCCGAGCGCATAGCCGGCGACCGCGGCGATCGCGGGCTTGCGGATCTTGGTCACCTGCTCCCAGGTCGAGGTGATGAACTCCGTCTTGTAGACATCCATGAAGGAGCGGTCCTTCATCTCCTTGATGTCGGCGCCGGCGGCGAAGGCCTTCTCGTTGCCGGTGATGACGAGGCAGCGCACGGCATCGTCGGCCTCGAGCTCGGCCAGTGCCTGGGCCAGCTCGGCCGTCAGCTGGCCGTTCAGCGCGTTCATCGCTTTCGGACGGTTGAGCCGGATGACGGCGACGGCGCCGGTCTTCTCGACGAGGATGTTCTCGAAAGCCATGGGTCCACCTCGAAGCTTTGGGGGCGTCTCTTTAGGTCAGCGCTGGCACTTGGCGCAATAGAAGGTGGAGCGACCCGACTGCACGAAGGCGCGAATGCCCGTCTTCGAGCGGCAGGCGGGGCAGGGCTTCCCCTCTTTTCCATAGACGGCGAAGCTGTGCTGGAAATATCCGAGCTCGCCCGAGGTCTGCCGGTGATCGCGCAGGCTCGAGCCCCCAGCCTTGATCGCGTCATTCAGCACGCGCTTGATGGCGGTAACGAGCTTCGCCGCGCGCTCCCCCTGGACCGTTCTCGACTTGCGTGTCGGCGAGATGCCAGCGCGGAAAAGCGCTTCGCTCGCATAGATATTGCCGATGCCAGCGACGACCCGCTGGTCGAGCAGCGCTGCCTTGATCGGCGCCGACTTGCCGGCGAGCCGCTTGGCCAGCGCCGAGCCATCGAAGGACGGGTCGAGCGGCTCCGGGCCGATGCCGGCCAGCAACGGATGCGCGTCGGCCTCGCTTGCCGCCACCAGATCCATGACGCCGAAGCGGCGCGCGTCGTTGAAGCGGACAACCGTGCCGTCCTCGGCGCCGACGATGACGTGGTCGTGCGCGTCGAGCTCGTTGGGCCAGCCCTGCCCGACCAGCATGCGCCCTGACATGCCGAGGTGGATCAGCCAGTCCTCGCCCGAGTCGAGACCGAGCAGCAGGTACTTTGCGCGCCGGCGGAGCGAACGGATGCGCCGGCCCTTCAACCGCTCGGCGAAACGGTCGGGGAAAGGGCGGCGTAGATCGGGCCGTCGCACCTCGACGCGCGAGAGGCGCTTGCCCTCCAGCGCCAGCACCAATCCGCGGCGCACGGTCTCAACCTCGGGAAGCTCGGGCATCCCCGAAAGGTAGCGGAGGCGGGCTGCCGCCGCTATGGTCCGGCCATGTCGGGCACCGCATCTTTCGGCTATCGCGAGGTGCCGGCCGAGGAAAAGGCCGGGCTGGTCCAGGATCTGTTCACTCAGGTCGCCGGCCGCTACGACCTGATGAACGATCTGATGAGCCTCGGCATTCACCGCCTTTGGAAGGCGGAGATGGTCGAGTGGCTGCGCCTCAGGCCGAAGGACAGGGTCGTCGACGTCGCTGGCGGCACCGGGGACATCGCACGCGCGGCGCTCGCCGCAGGGGCCGCCTCGGTCACAGTCGTCGACCTGACGCCGGCGATGCTGGCGGAAGGGCGAGCCCGCAGCCTCGACAAGGGATCGCTCGCCGGCATCGACTGGGTCGCGGGCAACGCCGAGGCGCTGCCGCTGCCGAACCGCGCCTTCGATGCCTACACGATCGCCTTCGGCCTTAGGAACCTGACGCATCTCGATCGTGCGCTTGCCGAAGCCAGGAGGGTGCTCAAGCCCGGCGGCCGCTTCGTCGCCCTCGAATTCGCGCCGCGCGCAGCGGCGGGTTTGAACGATTTTTTCGACCTCTACTCCTTCTCGGTGCTGCCCTGGCTCGGCGAGAAGATTGCCGGCGATCGTGACGCCTATCTCTATCTTGCGGAGAGCATCCGGCGTTTTCCCGATCCCGAGGTCCTCGCACGGAAGATCCGGGCGGCAGGTTTCGGCGGCCATCGCCATCGCCGGCTGAGCTGCGGCATCGCCCAGCTCCACGCCGCGACCCGGCTTTGATGCTTCGCGCGACGCGTCATCTCCTGCGGCTTCGCGGCATCGCGCGCACGCTGGCGCGCGAGGATGCGCTGTTCTTCGCCGACCAGGTGACGGGAGTGCCGGCGCCGGTCAAGCTCTGGCTCAGACTCTCGCGGCGGGCGGCGCCCGGCCGCGCCGGCGAGCGCCTCGCGCGCGCGCTGCTCGGCCTCGGGCCTTCCTTCATCAAGCTCGGCCAGGCGCTGGCAACGCGCTCGGACCTGATCGGCGAGGCGATCGCCGACGATTTGGCGTCGCTGCAGGACCGCATGCCGCCCTTCCCGGCCGCGATGGCGCGCGCCATCGTCGCCGAGGAGCTCGGTCGGCCGCTCGATCAAGTCTTCGCCTCCTTCGGCGACAGGCCCGTCGCGGCGGCCTCGATCGCGCAGGTTCATTTCGCGGTGACGACCGATGGCCGCGAGGTCGCCGTCAAGATTCTGCGTCCCGGCATCGAGTCCGCCTTTGCCAAGGATCTCGACCTGCTGCACTGGATCGCCGAGTGGGTCGAGACGGTGGCGCCGAGCCTCAGGCGTCTCAAGCCGATCAAGGTCGTCGACACTTTTGCCGACACCGTGCGTATGGAAATGGATCTCCGCCTCGAAGGCGCGGCCGCGGCCGAGCTGCGCGAGAATTTCGAGGACGATCCCGACTTTCGCGTGCCCTCCGTCGACTGGGAGCGGACGGCGCGGCGCGTGCTGACCGTCGAGCGCGTGAACGGCATCCGCATCGACGACGTCCAGGCGCTGGTCGCTGCCGGGCACGATCCCGACGCGATCCTGGCGAAATCGGCGCAGGCTTTCTTCCGTCAGGTGTTCCGCGACGGCTTTTTCCATGCCGACATGCACCCCGGCAACATGTTCGTCACATCCGACGGGGCGCTGGCGCCGGTCGATTTCGGCATCATGGGGCGCATCGACCGGCCGACGCGGATCTTCCTGGCCGAGATGCTGCGCGGGTTCCTGACCGGCGACTATCGCGAGGTCGCCATGGTACATTTCCGCGCCGGCTATGTGCCGCGGCACAAGTCGCTGGATGCTTTCGCCCAGGCCTGCCGCTCGATCGGCGAGCCGCTGATGGGAAAGCCTCTTAACGAGATCTCGGTCGGCAGGCTGCTGGCGCAGCTCTTCCGTGTCACCGAGACCTTCGAGATGGAGGTGCAGCCGCAGCTCCTGCTGCTGCAGAAGACCATGGTGGTCGCCGAAGGCGTAGGCCGCAGGCTCAACCCCTCGGTCAATATGTGGCAGCTCGCCGAGCCCCTGATTGCCGGTTGGATGCGTGAGAACCGTGGCCCCGAGGCGCGGATCGGGGAGGCGGCATCCGATCTGGTACGTGCGGTCGAGAGGTTGCCGCGTCTGCTCGCCGATGCGGAGTCGGCTGCGGCCGCGCTCGGCGAAGGCGTGCGCTTGCATCCGGAGACGGTGAAGCAGCTAAACGCGACGCGGCCGACCGGCGCGCATCGCGCGCTTTGGGCCGCGATCGTCGTGCTCGGTGCTGCGGTCGCCGCGCTGGCGCTGATGCGGTGAGCGGAGCAGAATGACGTCATGCTCGCGAGCAAGCGCATCGCCTCGTTTCGCGCACCGAAGAAGGTCGGAGCGACGCTCGCGTGAGCGGTGTCGCCATCGCGGTCCGCCGGCTTGCGCATGGCGCGGACCTGCCGCTTCCCGCTTATGCGACCCAAGGCGCGGCGGGGCTCGACCTGCTCGCTGCGATCGACCAGCCGGTCGAAATTGCATCCGGCCATCGCATGCTGATTCCGACCGGGCTTGCGATTGAGCTTCCGGAAGGCTACGAGGCGCAGATACGACCGCGTTCCGGCCTGGCGCTCAAGCACGGCATCACCGTGCTCAACGCTCCCGGCACGGTCGATTCGGACTATCGCGGAGAGGTGTCAGTGCTGCTGGTGAATTTGGGCGATCGGCCCTTTCGGCTGACGCGCGGCGAGCGCATCGCCCAGCTGGTGGTGGCGCCGGTCACCCGGATCGCCTGGCAGGAACAGGCGAGCTTGAGCGAGACCGCACGTGGCGCCGGCGGCTACGGCTCGACCGGGCGCGGAGGCGGCAGAGCGTGAGCGGCATTCTCCAGCCGTCGCGCAAGCTGCTTGCGGCGATCGAGGCGGTGCTGGACATCGCCTATGCTGCGACCGACCAGCCCGTCTCCGGCCAGGAGCTGACCAAGCGCCAAGGTGTGCCGCCGCGTTTCCTCGAGCCGGCGCTGCAGGCGCTGTCGCGCGCAGGCCTCCTTTCGAGCGAGCGCGGCCCGCGCGGCGGCTATCGGCTCGCACGCGAGCGGCGGCGCATCAGCCTCGGTGACATCTGCCGGGCCGTCGCCGGCATCGAGGACCCCGAGGAGGCGGCCAAGAGCGCACTCGGGCGCAAGGTCGTGCATCCGCTGTTCGGCGAGCTCGACGGCGAGGTGATGCGCCGGCTCGACGGGCTGACCCTCGACGACCTCTGCCAGAAGGCCTTCCTTCAGGACGTGCCGAAGCGCGGCGGGCCAGATTGCGACTTTTCCATCTGAGGGGTTGACGGCGAAGGCAACGAGGCTTAGGTCAATTCCAGTATGTGATTTACAGAAAATCACACCGGAGTTGCGTTAATGACTGCCGCCCGCGCCGTCCCGCCCGCCGCATCCGCGTTCCGCGGCCGAATCTACGAGAGTGTCGTCGAGACCATCGGCGCGACACCGCTCGTCCACTTCGCGCGTTTGGAAAAGCATCTCGGTATCGAGGCCGAGATCGTTGGCAAGCTCGAATTCTTCAACCCGCTCGCTTCTGTCAAGGACCGCATCGGCTCGGCGATGATCGAGGCGGCGGAGGCCTCGGGCCAGCTCAAGCCCGGCGGCACGCTGGTCGAGCCGACCTCGGGCAATACCGGCATCGCGCTTGCCTTCGTCGCCGCCGCCAAGGGCTACCGCCTGATCCTGACTATGCCCGAGAGCATGTCGGTCGAGCGGCGGCGCATGTTGAAGCTGCTCGGCGCCGAACTCGAGCTGACGCCGGCCGCGGGCGGCATGCGGGCGGCCATCGCGCGCGCGGAGGAGCTGCTGAAGGAGATCCCGGGCTCGATCATGCCGCAGCAGTTCAAGAACGCGGCGAACCCGGCGGTGCATCGCCGCACCACCGCGGAGGAGATCTGGCGCGACACCGGCGGCAAGCTCGACTTCTTCGTGGCCGGCATCGGCACCGGCGGCACCGCGACCGGCGTCGGCGAGGTGCTGAAGCCGCGCCTGCCGAGCTTGAAGATCGTCGCGGTCGAGCCCGAGGATTCCGCCGTGCTCTCCGGCCGCCCACCCGGACCGCACAAAATTCAGGGCATCGGCGCCGGCTTCGTGCCCGACATCCTCAAGCGCGATCTGATCGACGAGATCCTGCCGATCGCCAATCAGACCAGCTTCGACACCGCGCGCCTGGTGGCGAAGCATGAGGGCATTCCCATCGGCATTTCCTCGGGCGCCGCGGTCGCTGCCGCGGTCGAGGTAGCGAAGCGTCCGACGTCCAAGGGCAAGCGCCTCGTGGTGATCATTCCTTCCTTCGCCGAACGCTACCTCTCGACGCCGCTGTTCGAGGGGCTGTAGTCGGAGCGCTCCGATTGGAACCCTCTCCCGCGTCGTACGCGGGGGAGGGCAGGGTGGGGGCCCGAGCGTAGCGAGGGTTGGCGGAGCGCATGACCACCGTCACCGGCGGTTCGCGCCGGCCCCCACCCCAACCCTCTCCCGCGCAAAACGCGGGAGAGGGGCACGATGGCGAAGGTTTCGGGGTAAGCTTTCCTCATGCCGAACGACGATCTCTCGGATGCCGAGTTCCATCGCTACGCCCGCCACCTGATCCTGGATGAGGTCGGCGAGGAGGGGCAGGCGAAGCTCCGCCGCGCGCGTGTCCTCGTGGTCGGCGCCGGCGGACTCGGCTCGCCGGCGCTGCTCTATCTCGCCGCCGCCGGCATCGGCACGCTCGGCATCGTCGACAACGACAAGGTCGACCTGACCAACCTGCAGCGCCAGGTCGCCCACCGCACCGAGACCCTGGGCTGGGCCAAGGTCGATTCCGCCGCGCGCGCGATCGGCGAGATGAATCCGCATGTGCGTGTGGTCCGGCACAAGCAGCGCCTCACAGAAGAGAACGCCGATCTCGTTGCCGGCTACGATCTCGTCCTCGACGGCTCTGACAATTTCGCGACGCGCTATGTGCTGGCCGATGCCTGCTTCAAGCATCGCAAGCCCATGGTCTGGGCCTCGCTGCTCCGCTTCGAGGGCCAGCTCTCGGTGTTCAAGCCCTGGGAGGGCGGGCCCTGCTATCGCTGCCTCTTCTCGGAAGCGCCGCCGCCGGGCTTGGTGCCGCGCTGCGAGGAGGCCGGCATCCTCGGCGCCGTCGCCGGCGTCATGGGCACGCTGCAGGCGGTCGAGGTGCTGAAGGAGATCCTCGGCCTCGGCGACTCCCTCTCCGGCCGCCTCGTCCTCTACGACGCGCTTAGCACCGAGTTCCGTTCCTTCAAGGCGGCGAAGGACCCCACCTGTGCGACCTGCGGCAAGGGTTAGCGCGCGAACACCTCGGGATTGATCAGGCAGTCGGGCGAGACGCGCCCGGCGATGCCTTTCAGGGCGTTCTCGGCGGCGGCGACGTTCATGCGGTCGACGCATTCCGGCGACTGCGCCGCGTTGTGCGGCGACAGAAGCGCAGTCGGGATTCTGAGGAGTTCGTTCGACGGCTCCGGCGGCTCGATCTCGGTTACGTCAAGGCCGCAGCCGGCGATCACCTTTTCTTTGAGCGCGCGGATAAGTGCCGATTCATCGATGATCGGGCCGCGGGCGGTGTTGATCAGGATCGTCGAGCGTTTCATCAGGCCCAGCCGCTGCCCGTTGATCAACCCGCGGGTCTCGGGCCCGAGCGGGCAATGCAGCGTGACGATGTCGGCAATCCTGAGCGCGGCATCGAGCTCCATGGGCTCGGCGCCGGATGCCCGGATGCGGGCCGGGTCGATCAACGGATCGACGACAACAATCCGCATGTCCCAACCCTGCATGCGGCGGACGACGCGCGTGCCGATGCGCCCGAAACCGACGACGACCAGCGTCTTGCCGGCATATTCGAGCAGGAGCTCGTTGAACCGCACGGCGTAGCCGGTGCCGTCGCGCATCGCCCTGTCGAACAGCACGAGCTTACGCCCGACGCCCATCATCAGCGCGATTGCATGCTCGGCGACGGTGGTCGCATTTGCCTGGCCGACCACGGCCATCTGCACGCCGCGGCTGGTCAGCGCCGGCACGTCGATCGAGTCGTAGCCGACGCCGACGCGGCAGACGACCTTGAGCTTGGGCGCCGCGTCGAGCTCGGGATACGAGAAGACATAGTTGGCCGGGCGAAAGATGATCGCCTCGGCGCCGTTGAGCGCAGCGCGGATGCTCGTCGGGTTCACGTCCTCGACGACCTGGACCTCGATGTCCTTGCGCGCGGCGAGCACCTTCATGCCGGCCTCGACCAGAGGCCGGGCCAGGACGACCTTCGGCATTACGTTCTCCGCGAGAGTAGCGAGCGTGGGTTCATCAAGACTGCCCGAGGCGCCACCTCACCCTTCGACAAGCTCATGATGAGGTGGACTGAAGGAGCGAGGCGGACCAGTCGCCCTCATCCTGAGCCTGTCGAAGGGAGAGGGCGCCTCTCGGCGTATGCGGTCAGTAGACCGATCCGCCCTTGGCCTTCGCCTTCGCCGCGACCGGCTTCAGTCCCTTCATGTCGTCGACCATCGCCTTGGCCGCCGCCGCCATGATGCGGGAGTCGTTGAGCAGCGTGACGAGCTGATAGCCCTCCTCGCGCATGCGTTTGGCGTAGGCGGTCGAGCCGGTGTGCAGGCCGGCATGCACGCCGTGCTTCTTGCAGGCCTTCAGGATCTTCATGATCAGGTCGAGGCGTTTCTCGTCGGTATGGTCCATGCCCGGACCCATGCCGTAGGAGATCGAGAGGTCGGACGGGCCGACATAGACGCCGTCGAGGCCGGGCGTGGAGAGGATCTTGTCGAGGTTCTTCACCGCTTCCTTGGTCTCGATCATCGCGATCGCCAGGATCTCGTCATCGGCCTTCGCCTGGTAGTCGGGGCCGCCATAGAGCGTGGCGCGGATCGGCCCCGAGCTGCGATAGCCCCTCGGCGCGTAGCGGCAGGCGCCCACGAACTTCTCCGCTTCCTCGCGGGTGTTGATCATCGGGCAGATCACGCCATAGGCACCGGCGTCGAGCGCCTTCATCACATGCGCCGGGTCGTTCCACGGCACACGCACCATCGGCGTGACGCTGGTGGTCGAGATGCCCTGGAACATCGAGACCATCTGCTGGTAGTCGACGATGCCGTGCTGCATGTCGACGGTCAGCGAATCCCAGCCCTGATGCGCCATGACCTCGGCGGCGAAGCCGCTCGGGATCGAAAGCCAGCCATTGACGACGCAGCCGCCGGACTTCCAGATCGACCGCACAGTGTTCGGACGCATGTTCCCCCCAAGGAAGATTCTAGAGAAGCTGCTCGATGACCCGGTCGGGCGGGTTGTGGCCGTCGACCCAGGTCTTGATGTTGATGATGACGCGCTCGCCCATGGCGAGGCGGCCCTCCAGGGTCGCCGAACCCATATGCGGAAGCAAGACGACGTTGTCGAGCTCCAGCAGCTTCGGATGAATCGCCGGCTCGTGCTCGTAGACGTCGAGGCCCGCGCCGCCGAGCGTGCCCGAGGACAGCGCTAGCGCCAGCGCCGCCTCGTCGATGACCTCTCCGCGCGAGGTGTTGACCAGGATCGCGCCCGGCTTGATCAGCTTGATGCGGCGGGCGGAGAGCAGGTGGTATGTCGCCGGCGTGTGCGGGCAGTTGACCGAGATCACGTCCATGCGCGCCAGCATCTGGTCGAGGCTTTCCCAGTACGTCGCCTCGAGCGCCGCCTCGATGTCGGCATAGACGCGCTTGCGGTTGTGATAGTGGATCGAAAGCCCGAAGGCGCGGGCGCGCCTGGCGACTGCCTGTCCGATCCGGCCCATGCCGACGATGCCGAGCCGCTTGCCGGTCAGCCGCGTGCCCAGCATCGAGGTCGGCGACCAGCCGCGCCACTCGCCGGAACGGGCCAGCGCCTCGCCGGCGTTGAGACGGCGCGCGACCGCCAGGATCAACGCCATCGCCATGTCGGCGGTGTCGTCGGTCAGCACCCCCGGCGTGTTGGTGACGACGATGCCGCGGGCTTGCGCAGCGGCGAGGTCGACATGATCGACGCCCGTGCCGAAGGAGGCGATCAGCTTGAGCTGCGGCCCGGCGGCGGCAATCACGTCCTTGTCGATGCGGTCGGTGACCGTCGGCACCAGGACTTCCGCCTTGGCGACGGCGGCGACGAGCTCGTCGCGTGTGAGCGCCCGGTCGTCGGCGTTCAGCCGCGCCTCGAACAGCTCCATCATCCGCGTCTCGATCGCGTCCGGCAGCTTGCGGGTGACGACGACCAGGGGTTTTCGCGTGCTCACGCGGGTCCTTCAGCGAGCCTGTTCCGGCAGTAGCAAGGCCGGCGAAGCTTGTCCATCGCTAGCGGACGGAGCGCAGGACGGCGGGCAGCCTCCAGCCCAGCGTCGCCGCGCGCGCAATCAGGAAGACGTAGATCGCAAGCCACAGCCCGTCATTGCCGAGGCGCGGCACGGCGATCCAGGCGGCGAGCGCGAAGCAGGCGGCCGAGATCAGCATCATGTTGCGCATGTCGGGGCCGCGGGCCGCGCCCCAGAAGACGCCGTCGAGCTGGAAGCTCCACACCGCGACGATCGGCATCGCCGCGGCCCAGGGCAGGTAGCGGAACGCTTCCTCGCGGACAGCGGGCAGGTCGGTCAGCATCGCCACGATCAGCGGCCCGCCGAAGCCGTAGACGAGAGTGAAGGCGACGGCGACGGCGGCGGAGAGGACGAAGGTCGCGCCCAGGCAGTCGTCGAGCTCGGTCCGGTCGCGCGCGCCGATGGCACGCCCGACCAGCGTCTCCGCCGCCTGGGCGAAGCCGTCGAGGGCGAAGGCCATGAAGGTGTTGAAGCTCATCAGCACGGCGTTGGCCGCGAGCGTGAGCTCGCCGAAACGGGCGCCGACCGCGGTGAAGCTCGAGAAGCAGAGGATGACCAGGACGGTGCGGATGAAAATGTCGCGGTTGAGCGCGACCAGTCGCAGGATCCGTGCCCGGTCGAGAAGCCGGCCCTTGTCGACGTGTCCCTGCATGCGCGCGACGGTACGGGCCGCGATCGCAAGACCGACCGCGGCGCCGCCGTACTCCGCCGCCGCGGTCGCACCGGCCACGCCCTCGATGGTCATGCCGAGGCCGAAGACGAAGAGAAGACAGAGCGCGAGGTTGACCAGGTTGATGACGATCTGCAGCAGAAGGCCGATGCGCGCATTCTCCAGACCGAGGAACCAGCCGAGCAGCACGAAGTTGGCCAGCACCGCCGGTGCGCCCCAGACGCGGATCGCGAAGTAGAGCTTGGCGGCGTCGACGACCTCGGGGCTGCCGGCCAGGATCCGGAAGGCGATCCAGCCGATCGGCGCCTGCAGGACGATCAGCGCGATGCCGACGCCGAGCGCGATCATCAGCGCACGATAGAGCGTCGCCTTGACCTCGGCGAAGTCGCCGGCCCCGCGCGCCTGCGCCACCGGCCCGGTCGTTCCGGTCCTGAGGAAGGCGAAGCTGTAATAGAGCAGGCTGAAGATCACGCCGCCGAGCGCGGCGGCGCCGAGGAAATGCGCTTCCGGCAGATGGCCGAGCACGGCGGTATCGACGGCGCCGACCAGCGGCACCGTGACGTTGGCGAGGATCAGCGGCCAGGCCAGCGCGAAGGCGCGGCGATGCGCGGCCGGGCTGCCGAAGCGCATCAACGGTTCGCCAGCTCCGCCAGCACCTCGGCGAGCACGCGCGCGCCCGAGGCGAGATCGTAGGGTGTCGCGTTCTCGGCCTCGTTGTGGCTGATGCCTTTTTCGCACGGGACGAAGATCATCGCGGTCGGGCAGACACGGGCCAGGTAGATCGCATCGTGCCCGGCGCCGGAGAGGATCGGCATCGAGGAGAGCCCCAGGCGGTCGGCGGCCGACCGGATCAGCGCCGGCAGGAGGCCTGAGAAGGCGGTCGGTTTCACCCAGAGCGTCTCCTTCACCTGGACGGCGCAGGGCCCGCGGTGCGCCTGGCAGATGCCGGCGACGCCGTCGCCGAGCCGCGCCAGGACCGCATCGTCCGGATGGCGGAAGTCGATGCTGAAGGTGACCTTGCCGGGAACCACCGCCGGCGCGTTCGGCTCGACGACGAAGCGGCCGATGGTGAAGCGGACGACATCCTCCGGGTCGTGGAAATGCGTCTGGAGGGCGACCGCCATCTGCGCGGCGGCAACGAAGGCATCCCGGCGCAGGGCACGCCTCAGCGTGCCGGAATGTCCGTCCTCGCCGACGACCTCGACCAGGAACCGCCGGACGCCCTGGATCGCCGTCACCACGCCGATGGTCTTGCCGCGCGCTTCCAGCTCCGGCCCCTGCTCGATATGCGCCTCGACGAAGGCATGGACGGGAATGCCGAGCGGCCGGTCGGCCGCCATCGGGAGGTGGGCCCTTGTGCGCTTCAGCGCCGCGCCGACGGTGAGCCCGTCGAAATCCGCCAGCGGCAGCACCTCGGCCAGCGACCGCGCGCCGGCGAAGACCGAGGAACCGAGCGTGCCCGGCCAGCGCCCGCCGCCGCCTTCCTCGCAGGTCCAGACCGCCGCCTCGATCGCGCGCCGGGTCCCGATCCCCGCATCGTCGATGGCCTCGAGCGCTTCGAGAGCGGCGAGCACGCCGTAGATGCCGTCGAAGCGGCCGCCGGAGGGTTGCGTGTCGGTGTGCGAGCCGCTCATCACCGGCGGGAGGCTGGGATCGCTGCCCTCGCGGCGGACGAAGAAATTGCCGATCGGATCGATGAAGCTCTTGAAGCCGCGCTTGGCACCCCAGCGGGCGAGCGTGGCGCGCGCCTCGTTGTCGAGATCGGTCAGCGCCAGACGGCGCACGCCGCCCTTCGGCGTCCGGCCGAGCTCGGCCATGTCCATGTGGCGCTGCCAGAGCCGCGCCTCGTCGACCTTCCGACCGGGACCCACGCGGCTATCGGTTCGCCAGGTCGACCAGCACCTCGGCGAGCACGCGTGTCCCCGAGGCGAGGTCGTAGGGCGTCGCGTTCTCGATCTCGTTGTGGCTGATGCCCTTCTCGCAGGGCACGAAGATCATCGCGGTCGGGCAGACCTTGGCGAGGTAGATCGAGTCATGCCCGGCGCCCGAGAGGATCGGCATCGAGGAGAAGCCGAAGCGGTCGGCGGCCGATTGAATCAGCTCCGGCAGGAGGCCGGAGAAGGGGACGGGCTTCGAGCGCATGAACTGCGTCACCTTCACCTGGCACGGTCCGCGCAGCGACTGGCAGAGCGGCTCGACGCCGTCGCCGAGCTTCACGATCACCTCCTCCTCGGGATGGCGGAAGTCGATGGTGAAGGTCACCTTGCCGGGGATCACCGCCATGGCGTTGGGCTCGACCACGAGGCGACCGACGGTGAAGCGGATGCGGTCCTCGGCATCCATGAAGTGCTTGCGAAGCGCGTGGACCATGTCGGTGGCGGCGAAGAGCGCATCCTTGCGTCGCGCCCGCGTCACCGTGCCGGCGTGCCCGTCCTCGCCCGTCACCTCGACGGCGAAGCGGCGCGAGCCCTGGATCGCGGTGACGACGCCGATCGTCTTGCCCTGCGCCTCGAGCTCGGGTCCTTGCTCGATATGCGCCTCGACAAAGGAGGCGACGGGAACGCCGAGCGGACGGTCGATTGCGCCCGGCAGGTGGGCGCGCGTCCGCTTGAGCGCGTCGGCGACGGTGATGCCGTCGTGATCCTTCATCTTGAGGACGTCGTCGAGCTTGTTGGTGCCGGCGAAGACCGAGGAGCCCATCGTGCCGAGCGGGAAGCGGGCGCCGCCTTCTTCGCAGGTCCAGACCGCCGCCTCGATCGCGTGCCGGGTCTTCAAGCCAGCATCCTCGATCGCCTCCAGCGCCTCGAAGGCGGCGAGCACGCCGTAGATGCCGTCGAAGCGCCCGCCGGAAGGCTGGGTGTCGGTGTGCGAGCCGCTCATCACCGGCGGCAGGCTCGGGTCGGTGCCTTCGCGGCGGACGAAGAAATTGCCGATCGGGTCGATGAAGCTCTTGAAGCCGCGCTTCGCCCCCCACGCCATCAGCTTCGCCCGCGCCTCGTTGTCGAGGTCGGTCAGCGCCAGGCGCCTGACGCCGCCCTTCGGCGTCTTGCCGAGCTCGGCCATATCCATGTGGCGCTGCCAGAGCCGCGCCTCGTCGACCTTTGCGCCTGCCTTGCCGTCGCTCACGCTTCGCCTCCCCTCAAGCCGGCCGCGAGCGCGTGGCCCAGCCACACCGCGGCGAGACAGAGAATGACCGATGCCAGAACATTCGCCACCGCTTTCGGCCACTCGCCGTCCTGGACCAGCACCAGCGTCTGCAGGCTGAAGGCGGAGAAGGTGGTGTAGCCGCCGAGCACGCCGACCATCAAGAACTGGCGCATGAGCGGCGACATCGGCACCGCCGCGACGAGGCCGATCGCGAATGACCCGGTGATGTTGGCAGCCACGGTCGCCCAGGGAAAGGTCGAGGCCAGCGACGCATCGAAGACGAGGGCCAGCCAGAAGCGGCTGACGCTGCCGATGGCGCCGCCAAGCGCGACCCAGAGCGTGGTTTCGAGCATTGCCGGAGCTAGTACCCGGAATCACAATTGGCTGATACGTCGGTCTTTGAAGCGGCGTTGATGGACGTTTGTCTTGGTCCAGACGAACGGCTTGGCGTTCTGGTTGTAGGTTTGGATGAAAGCATCGATGTGCTCCCGGAGCTGCTTGATCGAGACGAAAGAGGTGCCGCG
>VGEN01000115.1 GCA_016869285.1 Alphaproteobacteria bacterium | reverse complement strand
CGCGGCACCTCTTTCGTCTCGATCAAGCAGCTCCGGGAGCACATCGATGCTTTCATCCAAACCTACAACCAGAACGCCAAGCCGTTCGTCTGGACCAAGACAAACGTCCATCAACGCCGCTTCAAAGACCGACGTATCAGCCAATTGTGATTCCGGGTACTAGCGTAGGCCGACATCGACCAATCCGCCCAGCTCTGAACGCCTTTCTCGCCTGCAGCGAAGCACCGGTCCGGCGCGCTCTTGAGTTTCAGCCGGCCTTGAGCCTGGCCGCTGCCTCGACCGCAAAGTAAGTCAGCATGCCGTCGGCGCCGGCGCGCTTGAAGGCGAGAAGCGACTCCATCATCACGCGCTCGACGTCGATCCAGCCGCGCTCGGCGGCAGCGAGGATCATGCTGTACTCGCCCGAGACCTGGTAGGCGAAAGTCGGTACGTGAAAGGCGTCCTTCACCCGCCGGACGATGTCGAGGTAGGGAAGACCCGGCTTCACCATCACCATGTCGGCGCCTTCGGCGAGGTCGAGGCCGACCTCTCGGATCGCCTCATCGCTGTTGGCCGGGTCCATCTGGTAGGTCGACTTGTTGGCGCCGCCGAGATTGCCCTTGGAGCCGATCGCGTCGCGGAATGGGCCGTAAAAGCCAGACGCGTACTTGGCAGCGTAGGCGAGGATCATGACCTCGGCGAGCCCGCGGTCGTCGAGCGCCCGGCGGATGGCGCCGACGCGGCCGTCCATCATGTCGGACGGCGCGATCACATTGCATCCGGCCTCGGCCAGCGCCAGCGCTTGGCGAACCAGGACCTCCACGGTGGCGTCGTTGACGACGCGGCCGTCGCGGAGCAGCCCGTCATGACCGTGGCTGGTGTAGGGGTCGAGCGCCACGTCGCAGATAACGCCGATCTCCGGATAAGCTTTCTTCAGTGCCCGCACGGTTCGGCATATCAGGTTGTCGGGATCGGTCGCATAGGTGCCGTCGGCGTCCCTGCGAGCCGGGTCGGTGCAGGGAAAGAGAGCGACCGCCGGCACGCCGAGATCCCAGGCGCGGCCGACCGCGTCGACCAGCCGGTCGATGGTGTGGCGCTGGACGCCCGGCATAGCCGCGATCTCGGTCGAGGTCGCCAATCCTTCCTGGACGAAGACCGGCCAGATCAGGTCATCGGCGTAGAGACGGTTCTCGGCAACCAGCCGCCGAGTCCAGCCCTGCATGCGAATGCGCCGCATGCGGGTGGTCGGGAAGGCGGGAGCCGGCGGCGGCGAGGGGTGCGGCTTCGGGGCGACGGTCATAGCGCAATGATAGAACGGCAGGGGCGGGCCAGCTTTGCTTCTCGGGTGCTGGCGCCTATCCCGCTGGGATCGTCCTCCGATCGGAGGTCACCGGACGACGCGGGCGTCGAACAGGCGGATCGTAGAGACGAACCCTGTCTGGGCGTCGGTGCGCGAGCCGAGGTCGAGGACGCCCTCGACCGCCAGCGGCATGCCGGTTTCCGCAAGGCCCGGAGACTTTCCGAAATAGGCGACCAAGCTGTCTCCCGGCAGGTCCAAGGCGCCGAGGCAATGCGGACAGCCGTTCATCGGTTGGCCCGCCAGCACCATGAACGGTGCCGGGCGGCCTCCGGCATGAAGAGCGAGGAAGCCTTCGACGCGAATGCGCTGACCGGCGAGAGCCCTCGCCCTGGCGGAGTATTCGATGCCCGGGAGTTCCGGCTGGCGGTGGATCTCCTCGAGCGCGACGCGGGCGGGACCCGCCTTCGCTTCGCCGAGGCCAAAGGCCGCGAGTGCAACGACGCTGGTCGACAAGCGGAGCGCGTGGCGGCGATCGATCATGCTGAACTCCAAAACCGTGCTTTCTCGACACTACCACAAGAGCGCCGATCGCTCCTCCTAAAGCACCGTCGGATTCGGCGCATCGCCGTAGACGAGCCGAGGATCGAAGGACTTGCCCTGCTCCGCGAAGATCAGGCGCGCCGGACGAGCGGCCGCGCCGTCGAGGGCAATCGACCGATAGAAGCACGAGCGATAGCCGACATGGCAGCTCGCACCGGACTCGCCCTCGACCCTAACGCGGGCGAAAAGCGCGTCCTGATCGTCATCGACCAGGATCTCCTGGACACGTTGAACGAGTCCGCTGGTCTCCCCCTTCCGCCACAGCACATTGCGGCTCCGGCTCCAATAATGCATCTCGCCGGTCGCAAGCGTCCGCGCCAAGGCGTCGGCGTTCATGTATCCCAGCATCAGGACATCGCCCGTTCCGGCATCAGACGTGATCACTGGAAGCAAGCCCCCGGCGTCGAACCGAGGTGCTAAGACCTGACCCTCCTCGACATCGGCGACGGAGCGTCGAGAGGCGAAGAGGTCGGCAGCTTCGCCCGGAGCGGGATGCTTGACGCGGTCGTGCTGCATGTCACGGTCCTGCCCGGCACGCCGCGCAACGGCCTTCGACCTCGACGACCGGGTGGATCGGCTTGAAGCCGGAAGCGGCGGCGACGGCCTCGACTTCTTGTTCAACGGCGGTCGACGCGGCCTCGGCGACACTACCGCAGGCGCCGCAGACGAGGAACACGGGCGTCTCGCCTGCCGCATGCTCGTGGTCGCAGACGACATAAGTGCCCTGCGTGGCCAGGCGATGGATCAGGCCGGCCGCCTGCAGGACGTCGAGCACGCGATAGATCTGGGTCGGTGCAAACGGCTTGCCGGCCCGTTCCCGCTGCCGAGCGAGCAAGTCATAGGCGCCGAGCGGCCGTCCGGCTTCGATAAGCATGTCCAGGATCTGCCGCCGGAGCGGCGTGAACTGCAACCCGCGCTGTGACAGTGCCCGCTCAGCCCGGTCCGACGTCACAGCGATGGCAGGCGGCCGCGCGCTGTGCCCGTCGAGGCTCAGTCGCTCATTTTTTCTTCTCAAGCGGGAACTCGGCGTTGACATAGTGGATACGTTATAACATAACGTGCGTCGTCTTATCAACTCTGAGATTTTCAATGGCTGCCGCCGGTCCGACCGCTTCTGCCGCTCCTTCACGCCTTCCCGTGACCGTGCTGTCGGGCTTCCTCGGCGCCGGCAAGACGACGTTGCTCAACCACGTGCTTAACAACCGCGATGGGCGTCGCGTGGCTGTGATCGTGAACGACATGAGCGAGGTCAATATCGACGCCGACCTCGTGCGCGCCGGCGGCAACCTCTCCCGGACTGAGGAGAAGCTGGTCGAGATGTCGAACGGCTGCATCTGCTGCACGCTGCGCGACGATCTCCTGGCCGAGGTCCGGCGTCTCGCCGCCGAGGGCCGTTTCGACTACCTGCTGATCGAGGGGACCGGCATTGCCGAGCCGTTGCCGATCGCGGCGACGTTCGACTTCCGCGACGAGAGCGGCCGCTCGCTCTCCGACGCCTCCCGCCTCGACACCATGGTCACCGTGGTCGATGCCATCAATCTCCTGATGGACTACGGCTCCTGCGACCTGCTGCGCGATCGGGGCGAGGTTGCGGGCGACGGCGACGGCCGGACGCTGGTCGACCTCCTGGTCGAGCAGATCGAGTTCGCCGACGTCGTCGTCATCAACAAGGCGTCCGATGTCGCGGCCGAGCAGCTCGATCTGGTCCGCAAGGTCATCAAGGCGCTTAACCCCGACGCCCGTCTCGTCGAGGCCGACTTCGGCCGCGTTCCGCTCGACGCCGTGCTCGACACAGGGCTTTTCGACCCCGCCAAGGCCGAAAGCCACCCGCTTTGGCACAAGGAGCTTTATGGCCATGCCGAGCACGTGCCCGAGACCGAGGTATACGGCATCTCGTCCTTCGTCTATCGCGCGCGCCGCCCTTTCCATCCCGAGCTCTTCCACGCGTTCCTGGCTCGGACCTGGCCGGGCCTGATCCGTGCGAAGGGGCACTTCTGGTTGGCGACGCGACCGGACTGGGTCGGCGAGATGTCGATCGCCGGGGCGATCTCGCGAACCGGCGCCATGGGCCAATGGTGGGCGGCGGTGCCGCGGAAACGCTGGCCGGACGACGAGGAGTGGCGGGGCGCGATAAAGGAGCACTGGCATCGTCTTTGGGGCGACCGCCGGCAGGAGCTGGTCTTCATCGGAACGGATCTCGATGAGGGAGCTGTTCGCGAAGCTCTCGATCGATGCCTTCTCGACCATCCTCGCACCGACAGGCTCGTTCTCGCCCGCTATCGCGATCTGCCGGACCCGTTCCCGGTATGGCGGCGAAAGGACGCTGCATGACGACGATGTCGCCGCCGATCTGCCTGTCGGTGTGCATGCGCTGCAAGCCGTCCGCTTGGTCGGGCGACGACGACCGGCGGCCGGGCGCGGTCCTGGCCGAGGAAATCGACCGGCGCTGCGTGGCCGATGGCGTCTGCGACATCGTCCTGCGCGAGATCCGATGCATGAGCCAATGCAACCGTCCTTGCGTCGCCGCGCTCTCGTGCGATGGGAAGTTCACCTCACTGTTCGGCGACCTGGCTCCGCAGCGCGACGTCGAGGCGCTCTTCGAAGCCGTCAACCTTTACCGCATGCGGCGAGACGGGGTTGATGGCCCGCTTCGAGCGACCGCATGTACTCCGCGCCGGTATCCTCGCGCGGATTCCTCCGCTCGGATCGGCGTCCGACCTCGTGCATCGACAGGTCTTTCACTCAAAACGTGTTCCCCTCGACTCGGGGTAACGCCCGCTTTCGATCGAACCGCCCACCGCGGTATTTCAGCCGGAAAAATCGCGACCCTCGAAAGGCCCGCTGCCATGGATTCAAGACAGATTTTACGTCGCGCTTTGCTGGCCGGCGCCGTAGCGCTGACCACGCTTGTTTTGCCGAGCATGACCTACGCTCAGCAGGGCGATGCGCTGCTGCGCGTCGTGGCGCCCTGGGAGTACACGTCCAACGATCCGACGGACACCGGCTACATCCTCGCCCGCATGGGCATCGCCGACACGCTCGTGCAGGTCGAGCCGGACGGAAAGCTGATCGGCGGCGTCGCATCGAGTTGGACCATCGACGCCGACAAGCTGACCTGGCGCTTCGCGCTCCGGCCCGGCGCCACCTTCCATGACGGCAGCCAAATCACAGCATCCGCGGTCGCCACCAGCCTCAAGGCGGCCTTCGCCGGCGAAAGCCTGTCGGCGGTGCCGTTCGACGGCGTTGCGGCCGAGGGCGAGCAGGTGGTGATACGGACCAGGACGCCGTTCAGCGTCCTGCCGCCCTTCCTCACCGACTACGCCTCGGTGATCCTGGCGCCGTCGTCCTATGGATCGGACGGCAAGGTGCAGAAGATTGTCGCCTCCGGCCCCTACCGGATCGCCGCGATCGACGGCAAGACGATCCTCGACCTCGAGCGGTTCGACGGATATGCCCGCACCAAGCCGGCGATCGCCAAGGTTCGCTACACCGCGGTCGGCAACGGTAACACGCGCGCCAACATCGCGGTCGCCGGCGACGCCGATCTCGTCTTCACCGTGGCGCCGACCGCGATCTCGCGCATCGACGCCGCCGGCCAGATGAAGGTCGAGAGCGTCACCATCCCGCGTATCCGGCCGATCGCTTTCAACAGCGGGCTTGCGCAGTTTGAGGACGTGCGGGTGCGGCGTGCGATCTCGATGGCGATCGACCGCGCCGGGATCGCCTCCGCCATCCTCCGCCACCCCGGCTCGGCGGCGACGCAGCTTCTGCCGCCGCTGATGAAGGACTGGCACGACCCCTCGCTCCCGCCGATCGCCTATGACGTCGAAGGCGCGAAGAAGCTGCTGGCCGAAGCCGGATGGGTCCCCGAAGCCGACGGCATCCGCGCCAAGGGCGGCGTCCGGCTTGCGGCCAGGATGCTGACGCTTTCGGGGCGAGCCGAGCTGCCGGTGATGGCGACCGCGATCCAGGCGCAGCTCCGCCAGATCGGGATGGAGATCGCGATCGAAGCGGGCCAGGCCGCGATCATTCCGGCCGCCATCAAGGACGGCACGATGCAGATGACCATGTTCGCGCGCACCTACGTCAACGTGCCTGAGGTGATCGCCACCATCATCCCGGACTACACGCGCGAGCGCTCGACCTGGGGCACGATGAACTGGCCGGGCCGCGACCGCATCCGCCCGCTGACCGAAGAGTACGTCACGAGCTTCGATGACGCGCGCAAGGCGGCGTTACGCCGCGAGATCATGAAGATCATCCACGACGAGGCCCCGGTCATCCCGGTCTCCTGGTTTGAGCACACTGTCGCGGTGTCCAAGCGAGTTACGGGCGTCGAGATCGACCCTTACGAGATGCGCTACCTGATCGACCGCGTGCGCTTCCGGTGATCCGGACGAGACCAGCAACTAGAGGACAAGTCCCATGAAGTTTCTTCGCCCGGCCGCCGCGCTCGCCTTCCTGCTTGCGATGACCGGTACCTCGGGGTCGCCGGCATACGCACAGATGTCGAAGGTCCTGAAGATCGTCGCGCCCAACGAGGTCGCGAGCCTGGAGCCGACCAGCGGTGCCGGCTTCGTCTTTCTCCGACTCGGGGTCGGTGAGACTTTGGTCGCGATGACCGACGATGGCGGTATCCGGCCGGGCCTGGCTGCCTCGTGGACGCCTTCGGAGGAGGGCCGCGCCTGGACTTTGGCGCTGCGGCCGGGCGTCATGTTCCATGACGGATCGCCGTTGCGTGCATCGGCAGTCGTCGGTTCCCTCAAGCGGATCGCCGACGGTTCGCAAGGGATCAAGCTCGCCGGCATCACGTCGATCGAAGCCGACGGCGACGATAAGGTCGTCCTCAGGACGAGCGCGCCCAACGCTGTTCTGCCGGCGCTGCTGACCGAGGCCGGCACCATCATCCTGGCGCCATCCTCGGTGGGCGCCGACGGTCGGACGCAGGCGGTGATCGGCACCGGGCCGTACCGCGTGACCAAGATCGAAGGCAAGGTCGAGGTCGAGACGCGCCGACACACCGCCTATTGGGGCCCCGCTCCGTCGATCGAGGCGGTGACCTATGTCGCCGCCACGAATCCCGAGACCCGCGCCAACATCGCCGCTGCCGGCGACGCCGACATGGTGTTCAACTTGTTGCCGTCGGCGGTCTCGCGGGTCCAGGGCGGGCAGATGTAGGTTCGCTCCGTCAGTATCCCGCGGGTCCTCTACGTCATCATGAACCTCGACCGTCCCGAGTTCCGCGACAAGGAGGTCCGGAAGGCTCTCGGCCTCGCCCTCAACCGCGAGGGGATGGCGCGGTCGATCATGCGCGATCCGACCGTCGCCGCACCTCAGGTGTTCGCGCCATCGATGCCGGGTTGGCACGTCGCGGCGAGCGAGCCCTTTCGCCAGGACCAGGCCGCCGCGCGCCGGGCGCTCGATGCGGCCGGCTGGGCGGTGGGCGCCGATGGCGTACGGACCAAGGACGGGCGGCGCCTCGCCTTCGAGCTGATCAGCTACACCAGCCGGCCGGAGATTCCCGTGGCCGCCACGGTGGTCCAGGCAGACCTCAAAGCGGTCGGCGTCGATGTGGCGATACGGTCCGCGGAATGGACCATCGTTCCGGAGGCGCAAAAGGACGGCTCGCTGCAGGCCGCGCTGATGTCGCGGGGCTACAGCCTGGTCGCCGACCCGATCCCGCTGATCCTCGCCGACTTCGCCCGCGACCGCACGGAATGGGGCGCGATGAACTGGAGGAACGACGAGTTTCGTACCCTCGGGCGGACCTACCTCGCGACCTTCGAGGAAGCGGATCGCGCTCGCCTGCGAAAGCGCATGGCCGAGATCCTTCTGGATGAGATGCCGGTGATGCCGCTGATCTGGACGCCGCTCACGGTCGCGGTCTCCAAGCGCGTCGAGAACGTCGTTATCGATCCCTACGAGATGCGCTACCTGATCGACCGGGTCAGGTTCCGGTGACGGCGGTCGACGGCCGCCTGGGATCAGGCGATAGCAGGCAAAGCAGGGATCGCTTGGCATGAAGCTTCATCCGATGTCTTCGCGGATCGCACGCATTGCGTCTTCGATCTGCCAGCATTCCCGACGCCAGGTGATCTTCGGCGCGGCCACCACCCTGGGTATCGGCCTTGCGGAGCCGGTCCGCGCGCAGGCGCCAGGACTTCTTCGCGTCGTCAACTCCTTCGAGTTCCGGACCCTTCGACCGTCCGAGACCGGTTTCACCTTCACGCGGACGGGAGTCGCCGCGACGTTGGTGGCGACGGACTTCGATGGCCGCATCGTGCCGGCCCTTGCAGAGGATTGGGTCTCCAGTCCCGACGGGCTGGAGTGGTGGCTGACGCTTCGGGCGGGCGTCGTCTTCCATGATGGCACGCCGATGACGGCCGAGCTGGTCAAGGCTTCCTTCGAGAAGCTGGTGCCGCAGTCGCTCTTCCTCAAGTCGGCGGATATCCGCTCGATCGAGACGACAGGACGCCAGATCGTCTTCCGGCTCGAGCGTCCCTTCGGGCCTTTCCTCGCCTACCTCGCGGACACCTCGGTTTTTGTCCTGGCTCCGGCGTCGTTCAGCGCACAAGGCGAAGTCGCCGCCGTCATCGGCACAGGCCCGTTCAGGATCGCACGCGCCAATCTTCCGCGCGAGCTGATGCTGGCGCGCCACGACGGGTACTGGGGCCGGAAGCCGGCTTTCGCCCAGGTGCAATATGACGCCGTTTCCAACGGCGAGACCCGCGCCAACATCGCCGCCGCCGGCGACGCCGACCTGGTCCTCAACATCCCGACGCCGAGCCTCGCGCGGGTCGGTGCCGGCGGACGGATGCGAACCACCAGCGCCGTCATCCCGCGGACCCACATCCTGATGCCGAACTGCGCCAAGCCGCAGTTCGCCGATGCGCGAACGCGCCGTGCTCTCAGCCTCGCCATCGACCGTGCGGGCATCGCCGGCAGCATCATGCGCAACCCGTCCCTCGCGGCGACCCACTAACTGCCGTCGACGGTGGCAGCCTGGCGCTTCGACGAGGTCGAGCCTTTGCGTCAGGATGTCGTCGCGGCTCGACGCCTGCTCGACGAGGCCGGATGGGTGCCAGGCGCTGATGGCGTGCGTGCCAAGGACGGCATCCGCTTCGCTGGCATCGTCCGCACCTTCGTCAACCGACCGGAGCTTCCGGTCATCGCCACGGCGTTTCAGTCGCAGTTCAAAGCCATCGGGTTCGACCTTTCGATCAGCATCGGCGAGTTTCAGGCGATCGCCGAAGGCCAGCGCGATGGGACGCTGGACCTTGGCTTGAGTTCCCGTAACACCACCGTCGTCCCGGATCCGGTCTCGACGATCACTCTCGACTTCACAAGCGACGTGCCGACGTCGGGGGCTACCGGCGCCACCAACTGGCGGAACGACGATCTCCGGCGAAGCGTCGCCAGCTACTTCGGCGCGACCGAGGAGTCGATGCGGCCGCCGATCCGGCGCCGCATCGTCGAGATCCTCCAGCAAGAGCTGCCGGTGATCGCGGTGGTCTGGTACGACCAGATCGTCGCAGTCGGCAACCGGATCGAGGGGTTCGACGTCGATCCCTTCGAGCATTGCCTTCGCCTCGAGCGTCTGACTGTGAAATCCTGACCCGCATGACCGGGATTGCATCGCAGCTGAACCGTCAGGAGGCCGTAGGCATCGGCCTCAGGCTTGCCGCGACCGGCCTCTTCGCCGCGATGACGCTTTGCGTCCGTCTCGCCTCGTTCGAGGCCCCGGTTGGCCAGATCGTGTTCTTCCGTGCCGCGGTCGCCCTTGTGCCGATCGTCCTCTACCTTGTCTGGCGAGGCCAGTTTCCCGAGGGGCTAAAGACTGGCAATCCCGGCGGCCACATCAAGCGCAACCTGTTCGGCTGTGCGGCGACCTTCTTCTCCTTCGTCTCGCTGGCCTACCTGCCGCTGGCGCTCGCCGCCGCGCTCGGCTTCCTGGCACCGCTGCTGGTCGTCCCCTTCGCCGTGCTGTTCCTTAGCGAACGGCCGGGCGCCGTCATCGTCGTCGCGGCGCTCGCAGGATTCGCCGGCGTGGCGATCATGCTGCTGCCCGCCTTCGAGGGCCCGGCGCTCGACGGCGGGACCGTGATCGGCGTCGCCGCCGGCCTCGCCATGGCCGCGACCACCGCCGGCGCCAAGATACAGATCAAGGCGCTCACGATGACCGACCCGCCCGGAACCATCGCCTTCTACTTCGCGGTCGTCTGCAGCGTCGTCAGCCTCTTGACCTGGCCCTTCGGCTGGGCGACGCCGTCGCCGTCGGCGCTGGCATATCTGGTCGGCGCGGGCCTTCTCGGCGGTCTCGCCCACATCGCCATGAACGAGGCGGTTGCCCGCGCGCCGGTCTCGACGCTGGCGCCTTTCGAGTACACGGCGATGATCTGGGCGCTGGCGTTCGACCTCCTGGTGTTCGGCCTGCTGCCGGCGCCGATCAGCCTCGCCGGCGCTTTCGTCATCGTCGCCGCGGCGGCGGTGGTCGCCTTCGGCGACAGGATCTTCGCCGCGCTGCGGCCGGGCGAGCGTCCGGCGTCATGAGTCCGATCGTCCAAGCTGTCTCTACGCGCGCGTTGCAGGCTTTGCTGACCGCCTGGGTGCTGGCGACGCTTTGCTTCGCCTTCGTCCACGCGCTTCCCGGCGACACGGCGCTCAGGATCGCAGCTGCCCGCGTCGGCGAGGACCGCGTCACCGCCGAGACCGCCGATAGGATCCGCCGCGAGGAGGGCCTCGACCGGCCGATCGTCGTTCAGTACGGCGACTGGATCGCCCGTCTCGCGGTCGCCGACCTCGGCCGCTCGCTCGTGTCGCGGCGGCCGGTCACCGACGACCTCGCCTATCATGGTCGCTTCACGCTTGGGCTCGGCGCGATCGGCTGGCTCCTTTCCTATGCCGTGGCACTTCCGATCGGCGTGCTCGCCGGCTTCCGGCCCGAGGGCTGGGTGGACCGCCTGTCCACGGCCGTCTCGGTCGGGATCGCCTCGCTGCCTTCGTTCCTGGTCGGGATCGGCCTGATCTCGCTCTTCGCTCTGACCTTGCGCTGGCTGCCCCCTGCGGGCTTCCGCACCGGCGCGCATATGGTGCTGCCGGCGGTCACGCTGGCGCTCGGGCTCGCGGCCTTCTCGATCCGCATCATCCGGAACGCCGTCGTCGAGGTACGTTCCGCCTTCTACATGACTTTCGCGCGGATCAAGGGCCTGGGCGTGCGGCAAGCCTTCCGCTCGCACGGGGTCCGCAACGCTGCCATTCCGGTCGCCACCTTCGCCGCGCTGCAGTTCGCCTACGTGGTCGACGGCTTCGTGGTGATCGAGACGCTGTTCAACTATCCGGGCCTCGGCGAGCTCCTGGTGAAGGCGCTGCTGGCGCGCGACGTCCCGGTCATCATGGGCGCAGGGCTCATGATCGGCCTGCTCTACGCCGCCGCCAACCTCATCGCCGACCTCGTCTGCCTCACGCTCGATCCGCGGCGGGCGGCGCAGGCCGCTGCATGACCGCGCCGTCCGTCACGCTTGGCCGGCCGCGCGCCCGACGCTTTCCCTCGGCGTCCCTGGCGCTGGTCGGCGCCATGACCGCCCTTGCCGCCGTCGGGCCCTTCCTGGTCGCGACCGATCCCAATGCCCAGGATCTCCTCCGCGTTCTCGAGCCCGCGAGCTGGGCGCAACCGCTCGGCACCGACCATCTCGGCCGGGACGTGCTCGCCCGCGTCGTCCACGGCGCCCCGAGGTCGCTCGGAATCGCGCTCCTCTGCGTCCTGGCCGCGTCCGGCGTCGGCGTCGCCCTCGGCCTCGCCGCCGCCTACGGCACCCGGCTCGCCGATGCCGTGATCATGCGGCTCTCCGACCTGATGCTGGCCTTTCCCGGCATCCTGCTCGCTCTCCTTCTGTCGGGGTTCCTCGGCGGCGGGATCGTCCCCATGCTGATTGGGATCAAGCTGACGCTGTGGCCGCAGTTCGCGCGCATGGCGCGCGCGGTCGCGATCGGCGTGCTCCAGGAGCCGCACGTCGAGGCGGCCGAGCTCGCGGGATTTTCCAAGCACGTCATCCTCGCCCGCCACGTGCTGCCGCCGGTGCTGCGCCAAACGATGACGCTCACCACGCTCGGGCTCGGATCGGCAGTGATGTCGATCTCGGCGCTCGGCTTCCTCGGGCTCGGGCTGCAGCCGCCGACGCCAGAGTGGGGCGCAATGATCAACGAGCTTCTGCCGTATCTCTCCGAGGCGCCGGCACAGATGGCAGCACCTTGCCTTGCGATCTTTCTGGCGGTCCTCGGTTTCACCCTCGCGGGCCAGGCAGTCGCCGACGAAACCGTCCGCAGCGAGTCGGCGCCGTGACCGTGCTCGACGTCAGGAATCTTACGATCCACGATGCCCGTCGCAGGGCCCTGGTCACCGACGCTAGCATCTCGGCCGGATCGGGAGAGCCGCTGGTGATCATCGGCGAGACCGGCAGCGGCAAGAGCCTGGTGGCCCAGGCGATCCTCGGCCTGCTGCCGCGCGGCTTCACGGTCGCCGGCACCGTCGCGATCGGCGGCGGCGCGCCGATCGCCGCAGACCGTGCCGACGATCTCAGGCGATCATGGGCCCGCGACATCATGCTGCTCCCGCAGGAGCCGCGCGCGGCGCTCGACCCGATCATGCGGGTCGGCCGCCAGCTCGCCGAAGCGGCCGTCGACCGGAGCGAGGGACCGGGCGCGGCGCTAATGGCAGTCGACCTCGAGCCCAGTGTCGCCCGCCTCTACCCCTTCTCGCTGTCGGGTGGCATGGCCCAGCGCGTCCTGGTCGCAACCGCCTTGGTCGGGGCTTCGCCGGTCGTGATCGCCGACGAGCCGACCAAGGGCCTCGACGCGGCCCGGGTCGCCCGGACCGCCGATCTCCTGAAGTCGCTGGTGCGGGAGGGCCGCGCTCTGGTCGCGATCACCCACGACCTCGCGCTGGCGCGCAGCCTCGGCGGAACGGTCGCGGTGATGAAGGACGGCCGGATCGTCGAGAGCGGCCCCGCGGCGCGGGTCTTTAGCGAGCCGACCCATCCCTACACGCGCGCCTGGCTCGCCGCCGACCCATCCACCTGGGCGGGTTGCCGGCGCTGCTTCGATATGGACGATCTCGTGCTGGCGGCGCACGGCCTCCGGTTCGGCTATCCCGGCCGACCGGCACTGTTCGACGCGCTCGACCTCCATGTGCCGCGAGGCGGCGTAATGGCCCTTACCGGTCCCAGCGGCTGCGGCAAGACCACGCTCGGCAACGTGCTTCTCGGCATCCAGGCGCCGGCCGCGGGCGAGGTCACCTGGGCCGGAGCCGACCCCTTCCGCGATCCGGCGGCTCTCAGACGCCTGAGGCGGCGCTACCAGAAGCTCCACCAGGACCCGGTCTCGGTCTTCGTCCCGCACCGGACCGTTGGCCGCCAGCTCGCCGATCTCGGCCAGGTGATGCCCGGTTTCGACGTCACCGTCGTGCTGCCGCCGCTCCTCGAACGGCTCAAGCTCGCACCGGCGCTGCTCGGGCGCTACCCCGGCGAGATCTCCGGCGGCGAGGCCCAGCGGCTCGCGCTCGCCCGCGTACTCCTGATGGAGCCGAGCCTGATCGTCGCCGACGAGCCGACCTCGCGCCTCGATCCGTTGGTGCAGAAGGAGGTGATCGGCCTCCTCCGCGGCCTCGTCGACGAGCGCGGCATGGGCATGGTCCTCATCAGCCACGACCTCGCGCTGGCAAGGGCGACCGCCGACGAGGTGATCGATATGACGAATGACCGGCGTCGATGATGACGGCGGCTATCGGTCCGCGGATAAGAGGCTGACGTGACCTTCCTGCTTCCGGCGCCGCGCGCGAGGCCAACGCATGAAACTTGACCTCAAAATGTTATGTTATAATGTTGCAGTCAATGATCAAGGAAGGTTGGGACGTGTCCGCAGCGATCAGTTCAGTCCGGCGCGAAAGCCGCTCGGGGCGACCGGAGGAAAACCCCGCGGTCCGGCAAGCGTCCGGGGCCGCGGCGTCGGACCTCGCCCAAATCCATCAACCGGACGTCAACCTCGTTGTCTGGCGCCGCTCGCCGAACCGTGGGATTGCTGGCGTGGCGGCGGTGCTGGTGAACACGCCGGGTTTTGACGCATGCCTGCACGGCACGCCAGCCGTGCTGGGGTTTCGCCTTCGGTCCGTCCTGAAACGCGCTGCGCGCGAACGACCGCGAGCGCGCCTCCGATTTGCGGCCGACCTGTCCGCGCTCGTCCGGCGCTTCGCGACGCTGACAGGTTCGACGTCGATCCACCTGCATCTGGAAGGCATCGACGACGACGCCTGCAGCCTCTTCCATGTCGACCGGCGGACGCTCCGGCTGCTGACGGCCTATCACGGCGACGGGACCGAGTGGCTTCCGGAAGCCGCGGTCAACCGCGCGGCTCTCGGCGCGGGCAGCAACGACGCGATCTGCCGCGACCGCTCGCAGATCCGCCGGCTGCGGCCGTTCTGGGTCGGCCTTTTCAAGGGATCGGCGCATGGCGACGACCGCTTCGGCATCGTCCACCGCTCGCCCCCGATCCGCCGGCGTGGCGGCAGACGGCTCCTGCTCCGTCTCGATCCGTCCGCCGACATCGTCACCCTTCACGACTGAGAGGCTCCTATGACCCAGGTTCCCGTCACCGTGCTGACCGGCTATCTCGGCGCCGGCAAGACCACGCTCTTGAACCGCATCCTCACCGAGGAGCACGGCAAGAAATACGCCGTAATCGTCAACGAGTTCGGCGAGATCGGCATCGACAACGACCTAATCATCAACGCCGATGAGGAGGTCTTCGAGATGAACAACGGGTGCATCTGCTGCACCGTGCGGGGCGACCTGATCCGCATCCTCGCCGGCCTGATGAAGCGGAAGGGCAAGTTCGACGCGATCCTGGTCGAGACCACGGGCCTGGCCGATCCGGCACCGGTGGCGCAGACCTTCTTCGTCGACGAGGAGGTGCAGAAGCGCGCACGCCTCGACTCGATCGTCACCGTGGTCGATGCCAAGCATCTCCTCCTCAGGCTCGAGGATAGCCATGAGGCGGAGGAGCAGGTCGCCTTCGCCGACACGATCCTTCTGAACAAGACCGACCTCGTGTCTCCCGCGGAGCTCGAAGAGGTCGAACGGCGCATCCGCCAGATCAACGGCTTCGCGCCGATCCACCGCACCGCGCGCTGCGAGATCGACCTCGCCCAGGTGCTGGACCGCGGCGCCTTCGACCTCGACCGGATCCTCGAGATCGAGCCGAAGTTCCTCGAGGAGGACGATCACGAGCACGACGACGAGATCGCCAGCCTCTCGCTCAGCTGCGAGGAACCGCTCGACATGACGCGGTTCGGCATGTGGATCGGCATGGTGCTGGCCGAGCGCGGCCAGGACATCCTGCGCTCGAAGGGCATCCTTTCAATTGCCGGCGAGGACCGCCAGTTCGTCTATCAGGGCGTGCACATGCTGAAGGAAGGGACCTTTACCCGCGCGTGGCCGGCGGATGGACCGCGGAGAAGCCGCCTCGTCTTCATCGGCCGCGATCTCGACAAAGCATGGCTTAAGCAAGGCTTTGAGGCATGCAGGAGCCGCTAACGATACGATGGGTTAATTCAATAGGGGCTGTCCCAGATAACTACCTGAGATGACGCTTAACCCATTGTTTGATCTGGGTTAGTTGCTTGGACGGGTCACTGGTGTTGAAGCGCCACTCGCACTCTTTCAAGAATAGCCCGAAATGGGCCTTCGGGACACCGTTGAACTTGCGCATGTGGCGCTTGGCCTGGTTCCAGAAGTTCTCGATGCCGTTGATGTGATTCTGCCGATCAGCGAAGAGCTCGGAGTGATTGATCCGGAAGTGCTTGAAGTCGGATACGTCGAGCACGTTGTAGCCCTTCCAGCAATCGGAATAGAC
>VGEN01000114.1 GCA_016869285.1 Alphaproteobacteria bacterium | reverse complement strand
CGCCATGGCCACCGACCTCCCCGCCGCTCTGCCGGCCGCGCCGAGCCGCACCTGGCTCGCGCGCTGGGAGCCCGAGAATGAGACGTTCTGGAAGGAGGAGGGAAGCCGCCTCGCCTGGCGCACCCTGTGGATCACCACGGCCAATCTGATCATGGCCTTCATCGTCTGGTTCGTGGTCAGCGCGCTGGTCGTGAGGCTGCCCGGAATCGGCTTCCAGCTCACCGGTACGCAGCTCTTCTGGCTGGCGGCGATGCCCGGCCTCGCCGGCGGTACGCTCCGTGTCATCCATACGTTCCTCGTGCCGATCTACGGGACCCGCCATGTCGTCGCGATCTCGACGCTGTCTCTGCTGATCCCGGCCGTCGGCTGGTTCTACGCCGTTCAGGACCCGACGACGCCTTACTGGGTGCTGATGACGCTGGCCTTCCTGGCCGGGCTCGGCGGCGGCAACTTCTCGTCGTTCATGCCGTCGACCAGCCTGTTCTTTCCCAAGCGGCTGCAGGGAACGGCGCTCGCGATCCAGGCCGGCGTCGGCAATTTCGGCGTCAGCGTCGTCCAGTTCGTGACGCCCTGGATCATCGGCTTCGCGTTGGTCGGAACGCTGGCCGGCGAGCCGCAGGTCTTTACGCGCGCCGGGGCGCAGAGCTCGATCTGGCTGCAGAATGCGACGCTGCTCTACATCCCGCTCATCCTCGTGTTCGGCGTCCTCGCCTGGCTGATGCTGCGCAGCGTGCCGGTGCGCGCCAATTTCCGCGAGCAGGCGGACATCTTCAAGATGAAGCACGCGTTCTTCATGACGCTGCTTTACATCATGACCTTCGGCTCGTTCTCCGGCCTGTCGGCGACATTTCCGCTGCTGATCCGCCAGATCTACGGCGGCCTGCCCGGTGCGCCGGACCCGCTGGCTTACGCCTTCCTCGGCCCGCTGGTCGGATCGGTCGTGCGCATCATCGCCGGCCCTGTCAGCGACAAGCTCGGCGGCGCGAGGGTGACGCACTGGTCCGGCCTGGGTCTTGTCGCCTGCGCCATCGCTGTCACCTTCTTCACCTCGCCATCATCGATGGCAGATTTCCCATACTTTGTCGTCTCGATGCTGGGGCTGTTTCTTTTCGCCGGCATCGGCAACGCGTCGACCTTCAAGCAGATGCCGATGCTGTTCCCGCCGCGCCAAGCCGGCGGCGTGATCGGCTGGACAGGCGCGATGGCGGCCTACGGACCTTTCGCCTGCGGCCTGATGCTCGGCTACTCGTTCGACTGGTTCGGGACCTTCAACGCCTTCTTCTACTGGGCGGCCGTCTTCTACGCCTTCTGCACCGTGATCAACTGGTGGTTCTACGCCCGCAAGGGCGCCGAAGCCCCGTGCTGAGCCGCCAGATCCAAGGAGCATCGCAATGAGCCATTTCCTCGACCGCCTGCTGTTCTTTCGTAAGAACGTCGAGACCTTCGCGGGCAGCCATGGCGTCGTCACCAATGAGGACCGGACCTGGGAACAGGCCTATCGAGGGCGCTGGTCGCATGATCGCGTCGTCCGCTCCACGCATGGCGCCAACTGCACGGGCTCGTGCAGCTGGAAGATCTACGTAAAGGGCGGCATCGTCACCTGGGAGACGCAGCAGACCGACTATCCGCGCACGCGCCCGGACCTGCCGAACCACGAGCCGCGCGGTTGCTCGCGTGGCGCCAGCTACTCCTGGTATCTCTACAGCGGCAACCGGGTGAAGTACCCGATGGTGCGCGGCCGCCTGCTTCGGCTGTGGCGGCAGGCGAGGGAGAAGCACCGCGACCCGGTCGCTGCCTGGCGCTCAATCGTCGAGGATCCGAAGTCAGCCGCCTCGTACAAGAGCGTGCGCGGGCTCGGCGGCTTCGTGCGCTCGACCTGGCAGGAGGCCGAGGAGATCATCGCCGCCGCCAACGTCCATACCGTCAAGGCTCATGGTCCCGACCGGATCATCGGGTTCTCGCCGATCCCGGCGATGTCGATGGTCTCCTACGCAGCCGGCTCGCGCTACCTGTCGCTGATCGGCGGCGTGTGCATGAGCTTCTACGACTGGTATTGCGACCTGCCACCGTCCTCGCCGCAGACCTGGGGCGAGCAGACCGACGTCCCCGAGAGCGCCGACTGGTACAACTCGAACTTCCTGATCCTTTGGGGGGCGAACGTCCCGCAGACGAGGACGCCGGACGCCCACTTCTTCACCGAGGTCCGCTACAAAGGCGCCAAGGCGGTCGTCGTGACGCCGGACTACAGCGAGGCTTCGAAATTCGCCGATGCCTGGCTGCCGGCGAAGCAGGGCACCGATGCGGCGCTCGCCATGGCCATGGGGCATGTGATCCTGCGCGAGTTCTACCTCGACAAGCCGCGCCCCTACTTCACGGGCTATGCCAAGAAGTACACCGACCTTCCCTTCCTCGTCCGCCTCGTCCAGCGCGACGGTCGCTACGTCGCCGACCGGCTGCTGCGCAGCTCCGACTTCGAGGGGGCGCTCGGCGAGACCAACAACCCCGACTGGAAGACAGTCGCGATCGACGAGAAGACTGGCCGTGTCGTCGTGCCGCACGGATCGGTCGGATTTCGCTGGGGTGAAAAGGGCAAGTGGAATCTCGAGCCTAAGGACGGCGCCGGTGCCGAGATCGACCTACGCCTCAGTGCCATGGGCGCGCATGACGAGGTCGTCGGCGTCGCCTTCCCTTACTTCGGCGGCCGCAAGCACCCGCACTTCGCCGAGAGCACGCATGATGACGTCCTCATGCGCCACGTCCCGGCCAAGCGCGTGCAGCTCAAGGACGGCGAAGCGCTGGTCGCGACCGTCTACGACCTGCTGCTCGGCAACTACGGCCTCGATCGCGGCCTCGGCGGCGGCAACGTCGCCGCCTCCTTCGACGATGACGTTCCCTACACGCCGGCCTGGCAGGAGAAGATCACCGGCGTCGACCGGCGGCTGGTGATCCAGACGGCACGCGAATTCGCCGACAACGCCGAGAAGACCGAAGGCAAGTCGATGGTGATCATCGGCGCGGCGATGAACCACTGGTATCACAGCGACATGAACTACCGCAGCGTGATCAACATGCTGGTCCTCTGCGGCTGCGTCGGAAAGCCCGGCGGCGGCTGGTCGCACTATGTCGGGCAGGAGAAGCTGCGCCCGCAGCCGGGCTGGACGGCGCTGGCCTTCGCTCTCGACTGGAACCGCCCGCCGCGGCAGATGAACTCGACCTCGTTCTACTACAACCACACGAGCCAGTGGCGTCACGAGCGACTGTCGGTTTCGGAGATCCTGTCGCCCCTGGCTGACAAAGCGAAGTACCGGGGCAGCCTTATCGACTTCAATGTGCGCTCGGAGCGCATGGGTTGGCTACCCTCGGCGCCTCAGCTCGAATCGAACCCGATCAGCCTGACCAAGGAGGCCGCGGCGGCGGGGCAGGAGCCGGTGCCGTATACGGTCGGGCGCCTCAAAAGCGGCACGTTGCGCTTCGCCGCCGAGTCGCCCGACGACCCGCGCAACTTCCCACGCAACCTCTTCGTCTGGCGCTCGAACCTGCTCGGCTCGAGCGGCAAAGGGCACGAGTACTTCCTAAAGTATCTGCTCGGCACCTCGCATGGCGTGCAGGGCAAGGATCTCGGCGTCGAGGGCGGCGAGAAGCCGCTCGAGGTCGAGTGGAAGGATCATGGCGCGGAAGGCAAGCTCGATCTCCTGGTGACGCTCGACTTCCGCATGTCGACCACCTGCCTCTACTCCGACATCGTGCTGCCGACCGCCACCTGGTACGAGAAGCACGATCTCAACACCTCCGACATGCATCCTTTCATCCACCCGCTGTCGGCGGCGGTGGACCCGGTGTGGCAGTCGCGCAGCGACTGGGACATCTTCAAGGGGATCGCGCGGAAGTTCTCCGAGGTGGCCGTCGGGCACCTCGGCGTCGAAAAGGACTTGGTCCTGACGCCGATCATGCATGACAGCCCAGGCGAGATCGCGCAGCCCTTCGATCCCAAGGACTGGAAGCGCGGCGAGTGCGAGCCGGTGCCGGGCAAGACCATGCCATCAATGACCGTCGTCGAACGCGACTACCCGGCCACGTACCGCAAGTACACGGCGCTCGGGCCGCTGATGTCGAAGATCGGCAATGGCGGGAAGGGCATCGCCTGGAACACGCAACATGAGGTCGAGGCGCTCGGCAAGCTGAACGGCATCGTCTCCGAGCCCGGCGTTACGCAGGGGCTGCCGAAGATCGAGACCGACATCGATGCCGCCGAGACCATTCTGATGCTGGCGCCGGAGACCAACGGCGAGGTCGCGGTCAAGGCCTGGGCGGCGCTCGGCCAGGCGACAGGACGGGAGCATACGCACCTCGCTCGCACCCGTGAGGACGAAAAACTCCGTTTTCGCGATCTGCAAGCGCAGCCACGGAAGATCATCTCCTCGCCGACCTGGAGCGGCATCGAGTCCGAGAACGTCACCTACAACGCCGGCTACACCAACGTGCACGAGCTGATTCCCTGGCGCACGCTTACCGGACGCCAGCAGCTCTACCAGGATCATCCGTGGATGCGGGACTTCGGCGAGGCGCTGTGCCTCTACAAGCCGCCGATCGACACCCGGACGACCGCGCCGCTTCTCGGTCGTCGCAACAACGGCAACAAGGAGCTTGTCCTCAACTTCATCACACCGCACCAGAAGTGGGGAATCCACTCCACCTACACCGACAACCTCCTAATGCTGACCTTGTCGCGCGGCGGACCGATCGTCTGGATCAGCGAGGTCGACGCCAAGGAGGCAGGGATCGTCGACAACGACTGGATCGAGGCCTTCAACGTGAACGGCGCGCTCGTCGCGCGCGCCGTCGTCAGCCAGCGGGTGCCGAAGGGAATGGTCCTGATGTACCACGCCCAGGAGAATATCGTGAATGTGCCGGGCTCCGAGATAACCGGCGCGCGCGGCGGCATCCACAATTCGGTCACCCGCGCCTGCCCGAAGCCGACCCACATGATCGGCGGCTATGCGCAGCTCAGCTACGGCTTCAACTACCACGGCACGATCGGAACCAATCGCGACGAGTTCGTCATCGTGCGCAAGATGGACAAGGTTGACTGGATGGAAGAGCCCCTTGCCGCGGCAACGAAGGTGGAGGCATAGCGCTATGAAAGTCCGCGCTCAGATCGCAATGGTGCTGAATCTCGACAAGTGCATCGGCTGCCATACTTGCTCGGTCACCTGCAAGAACGTGTGGACCAGCCGTCAGGGCGTTGAGTACGCCTGGTTCAACAATGTCGAAACCAAGCCCGGCATCGGCTATCCCAAGGAGTGGGAGAACCAGGACCGCTGGAAGGGCGGCTGGCGTCGCAAGGCCAACGGCAAGATCGAGCCGCGCATCGGCGGGCGCTGGCGCGTGCTCGCCAGCATCTTCGCCAACCCGGATCTGCCCGAGATCGACGACTACTACGAGCCCTTCACTTTCGACTACGAGCATCTGCACACGTCGGAGGAGAAGAAGGCTTCGCCCGTAGCGCGTCCGGTGTCGCTGATCACTGGCCAGCGCATGGAGAAGATCGAGTGGGGTCCGAACTGGGAGGAGATCCTTGGCGGCGAGTTCGCCAAGCGCTCCAAGGATGCCAATTTCGAGGGCATCCAGAAGGAGATCTACGGGCAGTTCGAAAAGACCTTCATGTTCTACCTGCCCAGGCTGTGCGAGCACTGCCTAAACCCGACCTGCGTCGCCTCGTGCCCCTCAGGCTCGATCTACAAGCGCGAGGAAGACGGCATCGTCCTCGTCGACCAGGACAAGTGCCGCGGCTGGCGCATGTGCGTCAGCGGCTGCCCGTATAAGAAGATCTACTACAACTGGGAGTCCGGGAAGGCGGAGAAGTGTACCTTCTGCTACCCGCGGATCGAAGCCGGCGAGCCGACCGTGTGCTCGGAGACCTGCGTCGGCCGCATCCGCTATCTCGGCGTCCTGCTCTACGACGCCGATCGTATCGAGGAAGCCGCTTCCGTCGCCGACGAACGCGACCTCTACCAGGCGCAGCTCTCGATCTTCCTCAATCCGAACGATCCGGCCGTGATCGAGCAGGCTCGTCGAGACGGCGTGCCGGAGAACTGGCTTGAGGCCGCGAAGAATTCGCCGACCTACAAGATGGCGATCGACTGGAAAGTGGCGATGCCGCTGCACCCGGAATATCGGACGCTGCCGATGGTCTGGTATATCCCGCCGCTCTCGCCGATCCAGTCCGCAGCCGAGGCGGGGCACATCGGCTTCACCGATCAGATCCCCGACGTGCGTTCGCTCAGGATTCCCATCAGGTATCTCGCCAATCTGCTGACCGCCGGTGACGAAGTTCCGGTGGTGCGCGCGCTCGAGCGCATGCTCGCGATGCGCATTCACATGCGGGCGCGGCACGTCGACGGCGTGGTCGAAACCAAGGCGATCAACCAGGCAGGCCTCACGCGCGCACAGGTCGAGGAGATGTACCGCTATCTCGCGATCGCCAACTACGAGGATCGCTTCGTGATCCCGACGACGCATCGCGAGTATGCCGAGGACGCGTTCGGGCTGAAGGGGAGCTGTGGTTTCAGCTTCGGCAACGGGTGCTCGGATGGAACGACGACCGCAAGCCTGTTCGGCAAGGACAAGAGCAAGGTCTCGGCCGGGGAGGGAAGATGATGAGCCGCACGCTGAAAGCGCTATCGGCGCTCCTGACCTATCCGACCGAAGATCTCGCCGCAGCGGTGCCCGAGATCCATTCGGCCCTGGCCGCCGACGCGGCGCTGACGCGGCGCCAGCTCGCTCAGATCGGGCCGCTGCTCTCCCGCCTCGGTGCGGCGGATACGATGGCAGCGGAGGAGGCCTATGTCGGCCTCTTCGACCGCAGCCGGCTCCTGTCCCTGCATCTCTTCGAGCATGTACATGGGGAAAGCCGCGATCGCGGCCAGGCGATGGTGGATCTGCTCGGCCTGTATGCGCGCTCGGGTTACGAAGTTGCGACCGACGAGCTGCCCGACTACCTGCCGCTGTTCATCGAGTTCCTGTCGACCCGAAGCGATGCGGAGGCGAAGGAGTCGCTGGCGGACGTAGCGCATATTCTCGGTGCCATGCATGGCCGGCTCCGCGGTCGCGACGATGCCTATGCCGCAGTGCTGGCGGCATTGCTGGCGCTGGCCGGCGCACCCGTCGACGACGCGGCAAGAGAGCCGGTCGACGACAGCGATGACGCCCTCGATCGTGCCTGGGAAGAGACGCCGGTGACATTCGGCCCCGGCGGCCTCGGCGAGCAGGGCTCGTGCGGCAAGGTTGCCGGCATGCTCGAACGCATGCGCATTCAGTAGCGGGAGGACGGAGATGCGGAGTTTCATCGAGCAGGCCGTGTTCGGCATCTTTCCCTATGTCGCATTGACCGTGTTCCTGGTCGGCAGCCTGATCCGCTTCGATCGCGAACAGTATGGTTGGCGCAGCGGCTCCAGCCAGTTGCTGCGGGCTCGACAGCTCCGTTGGGGCTCGAACCTGTTCCATATCGGCATCCTGTTTCTGCTGTTCGGCCACCTCTTCGGCCTGCTCACGCCGCACTCGGTCTATACGGGGCTCGGACTCAGCGTGCCCGACAAGCAGATGCTGGCCATCGTCAGCGGCGGCATCTTCGGCGTGCTCTGCTTCATCGGCCTGACCATGCTGCTGCATCGGCGCCTGTTCGATCCGCGTATCCGCAAGACCTCGTCGTCGATGGATATCGCGATCCTCGCGCTGCTGTGGCTGCAGCTCGTGCTCGGGCTCGTGACCATTCCGTACTCCCTCGATCATCCGGATGGCGAGGTGATGCTGAAGCTGGCCGACTGGGCCCAGCACATCGTCACCTTCCAGGGCGGTGCCGCCAGCTTCCTGGAAGGCGTCGCCTGGCCCTATCGGGCGCATCTGGTGCTCGGCATGGTGATCTTCCTCGTGTTCCCGTTCTCGCGCCTGGTCCATATCTGGAGCGCGCCGGTCTGGTACGTGTTCCGGCGCTATCAGGTGGTGCGCCGGCGCGGCGCGGGCGTGGCCTGAGGAGCGGCCCATGACCGTCCGCGTCAACGACGTCGAGATCGGCGAGCCGGCGATCGCCGCCGAGCTGCAATACCATCCCGCAGGATCGGCCGAGGCCGCCTGGGAGCAGGCGGCGCTCGCGCTGGTCGTCCGCGAAGTCCTCCGGCAGGAGGCCAGGCGCTCCGAGATCGCGGTTGCGGATGCGGGCGAGACGCCTGCCGACGATGCCGCCATCGAGGCGCTTCTGGCCAGGGAGATCGCGGTCCCGACAGCGGACGAAGAAACCTGCAGGCGCTACTACGAGGCCAACCGAAGGCGGTTTCGCATGCAAGACCGCTATCTCGCCGACCACATCCTGCTGGCGGCCCCGCCGGATGACCGGGAGGCCCGCGAGGCGGCCAAGATCCGCGCGGCGGCCTGGATTCCCCAGATCGCAGCGGAGAAGTCGGCGATGGCCGAGCTTGCGGGTCGCTTCTCCGACTGTCCCTCGAAAGCCGGTGGAGGAAGCCTGGGCTGGGTCGAGCGCGGCCAGACGGTGCCGGAGTTCGAGACATTCCTCTTCAGTCTGGAGCCCGGAGAGGTCTGCGGGCTCCCGGTCGAGAGCCGATACGGCGTCCATGTGATCAGGCTGAACGAGAAGCAGACCGGCGTCGAACTGCCCCTTGACGCAGTCAAGAACGAGATTGCGGGCTATCTTGAGGAGGCGGCACGGCGACGGGCGATCCGACAGTACATCGCCCTTCTCCTCGGCCGAGCGCGGATCGATGGCATCGACCTCGGCGCGTTGCCGAACTCGCCGCTGGTGCAGTAGTCGTCAGCTGGCAGCGCGCCGGTCGTCGGCTCACGATCGCGGAACGGCCGGCCGCCACTCTTCCTTGAGCAAGGCATGGAGGTAGTGGTCGCGCCGCTCGCCCTCGATAACGGCGTGGCGACGCAGCAGGCCTTCGCGTCGGAAGCCGAGATCCTCGACCAGCCGGATCGACGCGGCGTTGTCCGTGCAGATGAAGGCCATAATGCGTTCGAGCCCGCCCGCGAAGCCGAGATCGAGCCCTGAGGCAACCATCTGGCGGCCGAGCCCCATTCCTCGCCGCTCCGGCGCGATGACGTATCCGATCTCGCAGGCGAGGTGGTTCCAGTCGACGAAGTGGAACGAGACGCTGCCGACCGGCGTGCCCTCGACCTCGCCGATCCAGCGATAGCTCTCGCCCGAGCGGTCGGAGAGGTCGGACAGGGCGAGCGCAAGCCTCTTCGCCCATTTGTCGAGATCGCCGCCTGGCAGCTGCATGACGCGGCGAGACACCGGATCGGCGCGCCAGCGCCGCCATTCTTCGACGTGGCCGGGCTGGGGCTTCACGAGACGCAGCGTCATCTCCTCCTCCAGAAACGACAAGGCCGCCGGCGTTTCCGCGGGCGGCCTGGACTTAAGACGCCGGGGCGTCGAGCGGGTTAGTAGCCCTCGCGCTCCATGCGCTTGCGCAGCAGCTTGCGGTAACGGCGAACCGACTCGGCGCGCTCACGCGCCCGCTTTTCGGAGGGCTTCTCGAAATTCCGGCGCAGCTTCATCTCGCGGAAGACCCCCTCGCGCTGCATCTTCTTCTTGAGGACGCGAAGGGCTTGATCGACGTTGTTGTCGCGGACGAGGACTTGCACGGACTTCGACTCTCCTGTGGCGGGAACCCCGGGAAGGCGGGTGTCTACCACAGGTCTCAACCCTTGGGAAGAGCCGGAAACCACAGAAAAACAGCGACATTTCGGGTTTCGCCTTGAGGCGCGGGACCCCGCTTGCGATAGTCGGCCATGGCCATCCTGCCCATTGCCCGGATGGGGCAACCCGTCCTTCGTATGCGTGCCGAGGAGGTTCCGGACCCCACAGCGTCCGAGATCAAGACCCTGATCGCCGACATGCTGGAGACCATGAAAGCGGTCAACGGTGCCGGGATCGCGGCGCCTCAAGTTTTCGTGCCTAAACGAGTTGTTATTTTTACGGTGCCGCCCAGCCGGTCGACCGGCGACGAGTTCGACCAGCCGCGGGGGCTGACCGCGATCGTCAATCCCGTGATCGAGCCTCTGACCGAGGAGACCGAGCTTGGGATGGAGGGCTGCCTCTCGGTGCCTGGCATGCGGGGCGTGGTGCCGCGGATCAAGAAGCTCCGCTACCACGGCGTCGGCCCCGATGGCGCGGTGATCGACCGGATCGCCACGGGCTGGCATGCGCGGGTGGTCCAGCACGAGTTCGACCACCTTGACGGCATCCTCTACCCGCAGCGCATGACCGACCTCAGCCTGCTCGGATTCGTCGAAGAGCTGGAGGCCGTGGCGCGCGGCATGGCCGAGGCAGCGGAGGACTGAAATGGACTGGGAGACCAAGCGCGAGCGCCTGCTCGAAGCCACGCTCGGCCATGTGCCCTTCGACGGCTGGACGGAAGCCAGCCTGCGCCGCGCCGCCGCCGATCTCGGCCTCACCCACGCCGATGTGCTCGACGCCTTTCCGGGCGGCGCCATCGAAGCGCTCGACCTGTTCATGGCGCTCGCCGACCGCCGCATGGTCGAGGATCTGGAGGCGAGCGATCTTGCTTCCATGAAGGTGCGCGAGCGCGTGCTGCTCGCCGTGCGTCGCCGTCTCGAACGCGCGCTGCCGCATCGCGAGGCGGTCCGACGCGGCCTTGCGGCGCTGGCGCTGCCCCAGAACGCACCGCTGGCGATAAAGTCGCTCTACCGCACCGTCGATGCGGTGTGGTTCGGCATCGGCGACACCTCGACCGATTGGAACTTCTATTCCAAGCGCGCGATCCTCGCCGGTGTCTATGGCGCGACCGTGCTCTACTGGCTCGACGACCGCTCCGAGGACCAGGCGCGGAGCTGGGACTTCCTCACTCGCAGGCTTGACGACGCGATCAAGGTGCCGCGCGCCCTTGGCCAAGGCGTCGAGCGAGTCCGCAAGCTCGTCGCCGACTTCCCCAGCCCCTTTCGTCGCTTCGACCGCGCCTTCCGCGGCTAAGCCGCGATCCGGTTCGACAGAAAACGTCCAAGGGCCGGGCTGGACGCGTGCACGGGCGAGGCGGCTGCGGAGCTGGCCGACACGGCGGCGGAGCCGCCCGATCGCCAGGGCTTCCGCGATCACGGCTTCGGGCAGCGCCTGACCGAGGGCAGCCGCATGCCCTCGGCGAGCTGGCGCTGCTCGATCATCGCGGCAAGCCCATCGACGATCTGATCGGTCAGCGGAACCCGCGAGGCGCGGCTGAAATCGAGCATCACTCCCACAGCATAGCGGCGCCGGTGCCCACGAGCGCTACAGCGAGGCCGATCGAGAAGGCCTGCCGCAGCCGCTCGCTGCCGAGAAGGCGCCGCATGCCGGTGCCGAACAGCGTCCACACGCTGATGCTGGGATAGTTCACGATCGCCAGCACAAGCGCCGTGTAGAGGCTCCCGAGCAAGGGGTTCATGTCCTTCGGCAGGAAGACGGTCGCCGTCGTGATGGCGATCATCCAGGCCTTCGGGTTGAGGAACTGGAAGGCGGCTGCTTCGAGGAAGGTGAGCGGCCGGGCGCGTCCCTCGGCCTCGCCGACGACGAGACCGGCCTGCAGCAGACGCCAGGCGAGATACGTGAGATAGGCGGCACCGGCCCAGCGCAGCGTATCCTGCAGCCATGGCCACCATTCGAAGATCGCGCCGACGCCGAGCGCCACAAGCACGATCTGGAAGCCGCAGCCGAGGCTGATGCCGAGCATGTGCGGGATCGTGCGGCGATAGCCGAAAGTCACGCCCGACGCCGTCACCATGACATTGTTGGGGCCGGGCGTGATCGACATCACGAAGCAGTAGGTCGCAAGAGGGAGGAAATCGAGCATCAAGGGACAGTAGCGGTCGCGATGGGCGGGGCCAGAGACGGTCGCGTATCGGGAGGGCAGACTGTATCCGCGTGAATGCCGGTACGGCGGCTAACGCTTGAGCCGCGTCACATGGCCCATCTTGCGACCCGGCCGTGCCTCGGCCTTGCCGTAGAGATGCAGATGCGCGGCTGGCTCGGCGACGAGCCTCGGCCAGTCATGGACGGCATCGCCGATCAGGTTCCGCATCTCGGCCGGCGTGAAGGGTTCTACGGCGCCGAGAGGCAGGCCGGTGACGGCGCGGACGAGTTGGGCGAACTGGCTGGTCGGGCAGCCCTCGATGGTCCAGTGGCCGGAATTATGCGGGCGCGGCGCCAGTTCGTTGACCAGCACACGCTCGTCGCGCGTGACAAACATCTCGACGGCGAGAAGCCCCACGACGTCGAGCGCTTCGGCCAGCGCCGTCGCGATCCGGCGTGCTTCGGCGGCGACCTTGGGCGAGACCGCGGCCGGCGCGATCGTCGTCGCCAGAATGTGGTTCTCATGCCGGTTCTCGACGACCGGATAGGCGAGGACGCTGCCGTCGACGGCGCGCGCGGCGATCACCGAGACCTCGAGGACAAAGTCGATAAAGCCCTCCAGGATCGCCGGCGCACCTTTGAGCGCTTCAAGCGCGGCGTCGAGCGGCGCCCCTGCTGCGAGCTTGACTTGGCCCTTGCCGTCATAGCCGAGACGCCTGGTCTTGAGCACAACCGGGCGGCCGATCTCGGCGGCCGCGCGGCCAAGGTCGGCGAGGCTGTCCACCTGCCGGTACGGCGCCGTGCCGATGCCGAGCCTCCGGCAGAATTCCTTCTCCAGCAGGCGGTCCTGAGCGACGCGGAGCACGGAAGCCGACGGACGCACCGGCTTGGTCTTCGTCAGGCGGTCGAGCGCATCGGCCGGCAGGTTCTCGAATTCGAGCGTAACGACATCGACGGCCCGAGCGAAGGCATCGAGCGCGGCGGTGTCGGAATAGTCTGCGACCGTCGCCTTGTCGCAGACCTGGGCGCAGGGCGAGTCCGTCTCAGGCGTGAAGACGTGAACGCGATAGCCGAGCTCGGCCGCGGCGAGCGCGGTCATGCGGCCAAGCTGGCCACCGCCCATCATGCCGATGGTCGAGCCCGGCGGGAGGGCTGTCATCCGCCCACCGCTACCCACTGGGCGCTTCGGCGACAGCGGCGGTCTGGCGCCTGCGCCAGTCGACCAGGCGACCGGCCAGCTTCCTGTCGGAAAGCGCGAGGATGGCGGAGGCGAGGAGGGCGGCATTGATCGCACCGGCCTTGCCGATCGCGAGCGTGCCGACCGGAACGCCGCCGGGCATCTGGACGATCGAGAGCAGGCTGTCCATGCCTTTGAGCGCCTGGCTTTCGACCGGCACGCCGAGGACGGGAAGGGTCGTCAACGAGGCGGCCATGCCCGGCAGATGCGCCGCTCCGCCGGCGCCGGCGATGATCACCTTGAGGCCGCGCCCGGCGGCGCCTTCGGCATAGGCGACCAGCCGCTTCGGTGTGCGGTGGGCCGAGACGATGCGGGTCTCGAACGGCACCGAGAGCGCTTTCAGAACGTCGGCAGCATGCGCCATCGTCGCCCAGTCAGACTGGCTCCCCATGATGATGCCGATGAGCGGTGCCCTGGCCATGACTTGGGTCCTAGCGGTGATCGAAGGGCGCGATCATAGGGAGGACGCGGCCCGAGGCAAGCCGGGAAGGCTCAGGCCGTGATATCCGGGAGAAGCTGGCTTCTGAGCTTCTCGATCATGTCCTTGAGCTGGAGCTTGCGCTTCTTCAGCCGCTGCAGGCGGAGCCGGTCGAACGGCATCGCCTCGCCCATGCGCGCGATGACGTCATCGAGATCGCGGTGCTCGCTCTCCAACTCGGCAAGCTTGCGGCGTAGCGGTTCCAGGTCGTCCATGCTGCGTCGCGGCGGTTCAAAGACTCCAGCTTGCCAAAGCCGCGGCCCCTCGCCAGTCTCCTAGCGCAACTGGCCGGGAAGGGCAAACCCGGGCACGGAAGAGGGCATGTCGACACAGGGGTTTCCCGACTTCGCCGAAGCGCTTTACGCCCGGCCGGGCGTAGCCTCCGCCTGCCTCGACATGCAGGACCGACGGAGCTTTGACGTCGCGCTTCTTCTCTATGCGTGCTGGCTCGGGGTGCGATCGCGGTCGATCTCGGCCGAGCAGATGGCGCAGTTGGTCTCGGCGACGCAGTCCTGGAGGTTCGAGGTGGTTCGGCCGTTGCGCCGCCTCCGCCGGCGCCTGAAGATCGGTCCCGAGGGAATGCCGCGGCAGAGGTCGGACGGCGTGCGCAAGCTGGTGAAGGCAGCCGAGCTGGAAGCGGAGCGGGCGCTTCTGGCGGTGCTCGAGACCTCGGTCGAGGGCTGGCCTAAAGGATCGGTCGCCGGCAACCTCGCGTCCTGCCTCGCCGTCGCCAACATCATCGCCAACGACGAAGACCGTGCCTCGCTCACGATCCTCGAACGCGAGGCTGCCGGTCTGGCAAGCGGCAAGTGAGCGTCACAGCGATCCGGGGAGCGCGCCTCGACGAGATTGAGGCTCTGAGCGCTCTCTGCGTCCGTTCCAAGGCGCATTGGGGCTACGACGCGGAGTTCATGGCGCGTTGCGTGCCGCATTTGCGCGTGAGCCCCGAAGCCGTCGGGAAGGGGCTCGCCTATGTTGCAGCCGCAGGCGAGGTCGCCGTCGGTGTCCATCAGATCTCGGTCAAGGCGGCCAGCGCCGAGCTTGACCTCTTCTTCGTCGACCCACCGGCGATCGGGACCGGGGTCGGCCGGCAGCTCTACCGGCACGCGGTAGGCGTCGCCCTGGCCGTCGGATGCCGTGAGCTGATCATCGACGCCGATCCTTTCGCCGCCGCCTTCTATGCCGCGATGGGCGCCCGCTATCTTGAGGATGTGCCGTCCGACGCCATTCCGGGGCGCAAGCTGCCCCGCTACGTACAGGTGCTGAGATCGCCGCGCTGATCGAACCCGGCAACCGCGTCTACGCCATCGGGGACATCCACGGGCGCCTTGATCTGCTGGTCGCGCTCGAGGCCAGGATTGCCGATGATTTGAATCGACGACCTCCGGCGCGGGCCGCCCTGGTTTACCTCGGCGACTATGTCGACCGCGGGCCGGACTCGCGCGGTGTCATCGACCATCTGCTGGATCATCCGCTTCCGGTCGACAAGACGGTGCATCTCCTCGGCAATCACGAGGACGCCATGCTCCGGTTCCTGGACGACATCTGGATCGGTGAGTCCTGGATGGGTTTCGGCGGCCGCGAAACCCTGCGGAGCTATGGCATCGCACCGGATGCGGGGATGGTCAGGCATGTGTGGCTCGCGGCGGCCCAGACGGAACTCGGGAGCGTGCTGCCAGATCGTCATCTCGCTTTTCTCAAGCGCCTTCGCCTTTGGCACCGGGAAGGCGGTTACCTCTTCGTCCATGCGGGCATCCGCCCGCGCATCGAGCTCGAACGCCAGCGGCAGGACGACCTGATCTGGATCCGGAATGAATTCCTGGAGTCCGACGCCGATCACGGTTGCGTCGTCGTTCACGGTCACTCGATCCGACGGGAGCCGGAGATCCGACACAACCGGATCGGTATCGATACCGGCGCCTGCTTCACGAACCGCCTGACGGCGCTCGTGCTCGAAGGCAACGAACAGCGCTTTCTCTCGACCTAGAGCATTTTCCGATCATTCTGGTTCATAGCCTGAGTTTCGAAAGTAGTTGGCGCATTCGTGTGGTGTGAAGGCGTCGAGAGCGTCAGCGATGGCCTGCCATAGGGCGTCCTTGGTTCGTGCGGCCACCTTTCGCAGATAGGCCTTCAGCTTGGCAAAGGCTTGCTCGATTGGGTTGAAGTCCGGGCTATAGGGAGGCAAGAACAAGCGCGTCGCGCCTGCCGCCTCGATGGCTTCGCGCAC
>VGEN01000113.1 GCA_016869285.1 Alphaproteobacteria bacterium | reverse complement strand
GCGCTCATGGCTCAGCCCGATGCCCTGCTCGCGTAACCAGCCGCTGATCTGCTCGGGCGACCAGCGCATCTGGCGCAACTTCGCTTCGACCTTGCGCCGCACGGACGCCGTCAGCTTGCGGGGCTTATGTCGTATCGCCTGCCGCGCCTGAGCTTTTGTTTCTGCCTGCTTGAACCGATAGCCGCGTTGACCCCGATTGCGGCGCAGCTCTCGGCTGACCGTGCTTTGGCTTAAACCCAAAACCCTGGCAATAGCTTCTTGGCAGGCACCGTCCTGGCTCAGCGCATAAATCTGGCAGCGGTCCTCATATGTTACTCGCCGGTATCGGCTCATCAGTAACCTCTCGTGAGTGCAAGAGGTTACCCCTTCGCCCTTCCATAAAATTATGCACTGGCTACTTGAATCCGCGCAGGATTTCGTGTTGATCGGGCAGGCGCTGGCCGGTGAGACCGAGATTGATCCGAGCCCTGCTGGCCGTGCTACCACCCGCTTCCAGTCCGCCTATCTCCTTGCCGGGCGGCACTTCGGCGACTGGGGCGCGGCGGCCCGCCTCGACCTATTTTGGACCCAGCTGCATCGGGGTCTCAACCAAGAGGCCAGCGAGCGCGGTCACGCCCTGACCCTGGCGGCCACCTGGGCTCCGGCCCGCTGGTTCCAGCTTACCGGCGAGGCGCTTCGTATCGACAGCCGTCGCGGCCAGCGCGCCCAGATCGGGCTGGCGCCGCGCGCAGTCGAGACGCAGTTCCTGCTCAATGCGCGGTTCCTCTACTGAGGCCTTCCTCACTCTTCCGTGAGCCGCTTGAGCTTGCCGGGTCGGCCCGGCAGGTTGGAGCGGGGGTGTCATACTCACGAAAAACAGAGGAGCAGAAATGCCCGGACGTCATCTTGGAGCCTTGGCCGCGATCCTCGCGGCCGGACTACTCGCCGCAATGCCTGCCGAAGCGCAGCAGCAGCGGCCGCCCATCCAGACCACCAAGGTCGAGGGCACCGACAACGTCTACATCTTCCGCAACGTCAACCACCAGGCGATGTTCGTGGTGACCTCGGAAGGGGTGATCGCGACCGATCCGGTCGCCTACGGCAAGCCCGATGGCGGCCGGCAGTATGTCGAGGAGATCCGTAAGGTCACGAGCCAGCCGATCAAGTATGTGATCTACAGCCACCATCACTATGACCACATCGCCGGCGGCAAGGCCTTCAAGGATGCGGGCGCCACCTTCATCAGCCACGCGAATGCGAAGAAGCGGCTGGTTCCGCTCAAGGACCCGCACACGGTCATCCCCGACAAGACTTTCAACAAGAAGATGACCCTGACCCTCGGCGGCACCGCGCTCGAGCTGATCTACCTCGGGCCAAACCACTCGGATTCGAACATCGTGATGCGGCTGCCGAAGGAGAAAATCATCTTCCTCGTCGACACCATTCCGGTCGGGACTTTCCCCGGCCGCGGCTTCATCGACATCGATCCGCTCAAGACCGAGACCTTCATCGAGCGCGTGCTGGCGCTCGACTGGGACCGCATGATCCCCGGCCATCCGGGACAGCCCGGCGACCGGCTCGGCACCAAGAAGGATGCGCAGGACGTCCTCACCCTGATGCGCGAAGCCTCGGCCGACATGAAGAAGCTCGCCCAGGAAAGCAAGTGCTGGGAGCCGGCCGAGCGCGAGTACAAGATGCCGAAATACGCGAGCTGGCCCGGCTACGAAGCCGGCATGCCGCTGGTCGCCCGCCGCTATTGCGGCCTCTGGGGCCGCGGCACCTGAGCTAGTATCCGAGACGGCGCCGGTCGGATATCCCGGCCGGCGCCGGATCTCGGGAGCGTGCCTTGGCCAACCATCTCTCCGACGCCGCCGTCGCCAAGTATCGCCGCGACGGTTTCGCCCATCCGATCCCCTGCCTCGGGCCCGGCGAGGCCGCACGCTATCGCGCTGCGCTCGAGGACTACGAGCGGCGCACCGGCGAGAAGGCGACGCTCGCGATCCGCAACAAGGGGCATCTCAAGATGCAGTGCCTCTACGAACTCGTGCACGATCCGCGCGTGCTCGATGCGGTCGAGTCGGTGATCGGCCCCAACATCCTCTGCTGGAGCTCGAGCCTGTTCGTGAAGGACCCGATGGACCCGGCTTTCGTAGCCTGGCACCAGGACTCCTACTACTGGGGGCTCGAGCCCGACGACGTGGTCTCGGCCTGGATCGCCTTCGCGCCGTCCACGCTCGAGAACGGCGCCATGCAGGTGATCCCCGGCAGCCACAGGAAGCCGCACTTCCCACACGAGAAGTCGCCGGCCGATAGCACCAACATGCTCTCCACGCATGAGGAGATCGCGGTCGCGGTCGACGACAAGGACGGCGTCAGCCTCCTGCTCGAGGAAGGCGAGATGTCGCTGCACCACGTCAACATCATCCACGGCTCCCCGCCCAACCGCTCGCGTGCGCGCCGCTACGGCTATGCCATCCGTTACGTCGCCACCCATGTGCGCCAGCGCGGCGACATGCCGACGGCGATCCTGGTGCGCGGCAAGGACGAGTACGGCTACTTCCCGCCCGATCCCGTGCCGAAGGGCGACTTCGACCCCGCGATCATGGCGCTCCACCCGAACCTCAAGCCGCACAGCTAGACGTAAGTGCCGCTGCAGAACCGCGTCGCGCCCTTCGGCGAGATCGTCGCTCATCCGGCGCGCGGCCTCTTCACCGGCAACCGCGGCATCATCCATGATCCGGCGACAAGGACGCTGCTCAAGCGCCGCTGGACCACCAAGGCCTGGATCTGCTGCACGCTTGATTGGAAGGGCCGCCGCCGCAAGCCGATGGCGCAGCGAAGCTGGACCGAGCTCTTCTTCCTCGACGAGGCGACCGCATTAGCCGCGGGCCATCGGCCCTGCTTCTACTGCCGGCGCGAGCGCGCGCAGGCCTTCCGCGATGCCTGGGCGAAGGGGCAGGGACGCGAGAAGGCGAGCGCCCCCGAGATGGATGTGGTGTTGCATGCCGAGCGGCTTGGAAACCGGGCGAAACGATTGCATCCGGTATCCAACTCGATCATGTCGCTGCCCGATGGGACAATGATCGCCACCGAAGGCAAAGCCTATCTCGTTTATGGCGGACGGCTGCTGCTCTGGAACCCGCAGGGCTATCGCGCGGCCGGCGCGAGACGCGTCGAGGCGATGATCACGCCGCCTTCGATCGTATCGGCACTTGCGTCCGGCTACCGCCCGGCGCTGCATCCGAGCGCGAGCGCGTGATGGATGACAAGCTGATCGCCCGCATCCAGGCCCTGCGTGCCAAGACCATCGCCAATGGCTGCACGGAGGGCGAAGCGCTGGCGGCCGCGGCCAAGGTCGCCGAGCTGCTCGACCGCCACGACCTCAGCTTGGGCGATGTCGAGATGCGGGCGGAGCCGTGCCGGCAGCTCGCTTTCGAGTCTCCGCTCAAGAAGCGCATCCCGCTCGACGACTGCATCGGCGCCGTCGCCGATTTCTGCAACTGCCGCGTCTGGCGCGAGAAGACACCGGCCGGCGGCACGCGCCATGTCTTCTTCGGCCTTGGCACCGACATCGAGGCGGCGGCCGCGCTCGCCGCGCTGATCGATGCCGCGGTGCGCTCCGAGCTCGGCTGCTACAAGACGACGACAGAGTACCGGCAGTTCCGCCATCGCGACCGCGACCTTGCGAACAAGTCCTTCATGCTCGGCATGGTGTCATCCATCGCCGACAAGCTGATGGCGATGAAGGCGCAACGCGACGAGGCGAAGCGCGGCACCGGCCGCGAGCTCATCCTGCTCAAGACCGCGGTCGTCGACGCCGCGCTCGACAAGCTCGGCCTGACGATGCGCGAGGTTCCGGGCGTCAGGCGCATGATCGCGCCCGAGGCCTACGATGCCGGCGATGCCGCCGGCGCCTCGCTTGCCATCGATCCCGCGCTCACGCCGCGCGCGAGGCGATCCAGATGACGTGGCGGGCGCCGCCCTTGGCGCCGCGGGCGCGTGTGCGTGTCACCTCGACATCGAAGCCGGCACGCCGGAGCCGCCTGGCAAAGGCCTGATCCTCGCCCGCCGACCACACGGCAAGCACGCCCCTGGGCTTGAGCGCCTGGCGCGCGGCGCCAAGGCCGTCCAGGTCGTAGAGCCGGTCGTTCTCCTCGCGCGTCATGCCCTCGGGCCCGTTGTCGACGTCGAGCAGGATGGCGTCATAGGAGGCAGGCTCGGCGCGGATCATGGCGGCGACGTCGCCTTCGCGGAGCGTCACGCGCGGATCGCCAAGGCTCTCTCCGGTGAGCGCCGCCAGCGGCCCGCGATTCCAGGCGATCACCGCCGGCATCAGCTCGGCCACGACGATCCGCGCGCCCCCCGGTAGCGCCGCGAGCGCTGCGCGCAAGGTGAAGCCCATGCCGAGCCCGCCGATCAGGACCCTTGAGCCCGGCAGGTCCGCGACCCGCGCGCAGGCGATCTCGGCCAGCGCCTCCTCCGAGCCATGGATGCGGCTGTTCATCAGCTCGTCCCGGCCGAGCCGGATCGAGAACTCCTCCCCGCGCCGCCAGAGCCTGAGCTCGCCGCCGCCGGGCACCTTGGCCGAGTCGAGCAGGGTCCAGGGGATCATCGTCCATCCCGGCGAGAGGGTGCGATCCGAGGGAGGGTCTGGAAAATCTGGAGCGGGCGAAGGGATTCGAACCCTCGACCCTTACCTTGGCAAGGTAATGCTCTACCCCTGAGCTACGCCCGCGCTCCTTGGCCGATCCCTAGGTCACCGGGGGCCGGCGAGGCGGCGGACTATAGCCGGATTTTCGGTCATTGCAAGGCTGCGGGGCGGCCGTTAGGGTCCCGCCGCCATGACCGATACGGCCCCCTCCCAGGACCTCGCGCCGCCGACCTCGCCGGAGCAATTGCTCCAGCGTTTCAAGGAGCTCGGCATCGAGACGACGACCCACGAGCATCCGCCGCTGATGACCGTCGAAGACTCCAAGCGCCTTCGCGGCGACCTGCCGGGCGGTCACTGCAAGAGCCTCTTCTTCAAGGACAAGAAGGACCAGTACTGGCTCTTCGTCACATCGGAGGACCGCAAGGTCGACATCAAGGCGCTGGACCGGAAGCTCGGCGCCGCCCGGCTCTCCTTCGCTAGCCCGGAGCGGCTCTGGCAGGTGCTGGGGGTCAAGCCCGGCTCGGTCACGCCCTTCGCGCTGATCAACGACCGCGAGCGGAAGGTCCGGGTCTTCCTGGACGCGGCCATGCTCCGGCAAGAGCTGCTCAACTACCATCCGCTGGTGAATACGAAGACCACCTCGATCCGGCCGGCGGACCTGGTCCGCTTCATCGAGGCTTGCGGGCACCGGCCCGCCACCCTAAATCTCGACATCTAGACGGCTAATTTCAGGAACGAATCCCATGGAGCCATTGCTCGGCCTCGGCCAGGCGCCGGCCGGCGGCGCTGCCCCGCCGGTCAAGGACATCGGCCAGAAGGAGTTCATGACCGAGGTCATCGACGCCTCCAAGAAGGTGCCGGTGATCGTCGATTTCTGGGCGCCGTGGTGCGGTCCCTGCAAGACCCTCGGGCCGATGCTGGAAAAGGCGGTCGCCGCGACCAAGGGCAAGGTCCGCATGGTCAAGGTCGACATCGACAAGAACCAGCAGATCGCCGCCCAGATGCGCATCCAGTCGATTCCCGCGGTCTACGCCTTCAAAGGCGGCCGCCCGGTCGACGGCTTCGTCGGCGCGCTGCCGGAGAGCCAGATCAAGCAGTTCGTGCAGCGTCTCGCCGCCGGCGGCAGTCCGACCGAGGAGGACAATGTCGTCGAAGAGGCGCTGGCGCAGGCGAAGGATCTCCTGGAGGCCGGCAACCATGCCGCCGCCGGCAATCTCTACGCCCAGATCCTCCAGCACGACCCCGAGAACCCGCAGGCGATCGCCGGCCATCTCCGCTGCCTGATCAAGTCCGGCCAGACCGCGGCGGCGCAGGAGATGCTGAAGGAGCTGCCGCCGGAGCTCGCCAAGAACCCGGAGATCGTCGCAGTCGCAGCGACGCTCGAGCTCGCCGCCTCCGGCGCCAAGGCCGGGGCGACCGCGCCGCTCCGCGCCAAGGTCGAGGCCGATCCGAAGGATCATCAGGCGCGCTTCGATCTCGCCCTGGCGCTGTTCGCCGAGAACCAGAAAGAGCAGGCGGTCGACGAGCTGCTCGAGCTGTTCCGGCGCGACCGCAAATGGAACGACGAGGCGGCGAGGAAGCAGCTCGTCAAATTCTTCGAGGCCTTCGGCCCGACCGACCCGCTCACCATCGCCGGACGCAAGCGACTCTCATCGCTGATGTTCGCTTAAGGGAGGGCCGCGCCCGATGACGGAGCAGGTTCATGCGACCCGCTTCGAGGATCTGCCGGCGGAGCTGCCGGTGTTCCCGCTGTCGGGCGTGCTGCTGCTGCCGCGCGGGCGCCTGCCGCTCAACATCTTCGAGCCGCGCTACCTCGCGATGGTGAAGGACGCGCTGGCGCCGCCGCGCCTGATCGGCATGGTCCAGCCTGAGGATGCGAGCGAGGAGCGCAACCCGGATGCGATCCCGGCGCTCTGCGCCATCGGCTGCGCCGGGCGCATCACCTCCTTCAGCGAGACCGAGGATGGCCGCTTCCTGATGACCTTGGCCGGGGTCGCGCGCTTCGAGATCGAGAGCGAGATCGCCATGCGCTCGGGCTACCGGCGGGTGAAGCCGCGCTGGGAGCGCTTCAGGGCCGATCTCCTGCCCGACGAGTCGCCGATCGACCGTCCGGCCTTGCTCAAGTCGCTGAAGCCGTACTTCGACGCGCGCGGCCTCAAGGCCGATTGGGATCAGGTCGACAAGACCCCCGACGAGCGCCTGATCGCGATGCTGTCGATGATCTGCCCCTTCGATCCGCCGGAGAAGCAGGCGTTGCTGGAGGCGAAAGACCTCGCCGCGCGCACCCTGATCCTGAAGGGCCTGCTCGACATGGCGCTCGCGACCCCGCCCGAGGCGCCGCACGAGCTGAGGAAGCATTGACCCCCTTGGCTCGCGCTTTCATGATCCGGCCATGACCGAACAGAAGCCTGCCGCCAGCGGCATCGATCCGAAGCTGCTGGAGATTCTGGTTTGCCCCCTGACCAAAGGGCCGCTCCGCTATGACCGCGAGGCGCAGGAGCTGATCAGCGAGCAGGCGAAGCTCGCCTACCCGATCCGCGACGGCATTCCGATCATGCTGGTCGACGAGGCGCGCTCGATCGGCGACGAGCCGGCGAAGCGGTGACCGGGAAGGAAACGCCGGCGCCCTGGCCGACCGAGATCCGCCTGAGGAAAGCCGAGAAGATCCTGGAGGTCGTCTTCGACGACGGCTCCGCCTTCCGGATTCCGGCCGAGCTGCTGCGCGTCGAGAGCCCCTCGGCCGAAGTGCAAGGCCACAGCGCCAGCCAGAAGACGCTCGTCGCCGGCCGCCGCCATGTCGGCATCATGGAGGTCGAGCCGGTCGGCAACTACGCTGTCCGCCTGGTCTTCGACGATATGCACGACACCGGCATCTACACTTGGGCCTATCTGCATCACCTCGGCACGCATCAGGACAAGCTCTTCCGCGACTATCTCGACGCTCTCGCGGCCAGCGGGCAGTCGCGCGACCCGCCGAAGCGGACATAACTTCGCGCGTCTTCGATCCTGCGGGCAGAACCTGAGCCGGCCGGGCTTCGCCGATTCGATGCCGCCCGGCCTGCCCGGGTCGTGATCGTCAGGAACGACGGCGGTGAGGCCGTCACCTGATCGGATAAGACCCTGGCGAAGCTGGGAATTCCGACATCGCCGAGGGAAGCCGGACCGGCCTGCGAGCCGTCATACAAGCGCAATAAAACTGTGACATGAGTGCAGCGAGCGATGGCTACCGTCGGCACCGCATCACAGAAGCGTTTCCGATGAAGCCAGAGGAGAGTTCGATGAAGTTCCTTACGGGATCGGCCGTCTGCGCGGTCGCCCTGGCGTTTTGCGCCGCGAATGCGCATGCCCAGACGAAGACCATCGCCATCGATGGCTCGAGCACCGTCTTCCCGGTCTCCGAAGCGCTTGCCGAAGAGTTCCAGAAGTCGAAGAGGGGTCGGATCCGCGTCACGGTCGGCATCTCCGGCACCGGCGGCGGCTTCAAGAAGTTCTGCCGGGGCGAGATCGACATGTCGAATGCGTCGCGTCCCATCCTCAAGGAGGAGATCGAGGCCTGCAGGCGGGCCGGCATCGAGTTCTTCGAGCTGCCTCTCGCCTATGACGCGCTGACAGTCGCGGTCAGTCCCAAGAATACCTTCCTCGACTGCATCACCGTCGACGAGCTCAAGCGCATATGGGAGCCCGGTGCACAGGGCAAGGTCACGACCTGGAACCAGGTCAATGCGAAGTGGCCGAACCGGAAGCTGACGCTCTACGGCGCCGGCTCCGACTCCGGTACCTTCGACTATTTCACCGAGGCGGTGACCGGCAAGGCCAAGGCGAGCCGCGGCGACTACACGGCCAGCGAGGATGACAACGTTCTCGTCCAGGGCATCGAGAACGACCCGAACGCGCTCGGCTATATTCCCTACGCCTACTACGCGCCGCACGCCAAGCAGATGAAGGCGCTCGGCGTCGACGACGGCAAGGGCAAAGGCTGCGTCAAGCCGTCGCTCGAAGCGGTGACGGCGGGCACCTATAACCCGCTGGCGCGTCCGCTGTTCTTCTATGTCAGCAAGAAGTCGGCGGCGAAGCCCGAGGTGAAGGAGTATGTCGAGTTCGCGATGAAGCAGAGCATCCCGCTCATCAGGGAAGTGAAGTACTTGCCGCTGCCCGAGGTCGCCTACAAGACCGCGCTCGAAGATTTCAGCAAGGGTCGCGTGGGCACGGTGTTCGGCGGCGTCCCTGAGGTCGGGCTGTCGATCGAGGAGCTGATGAAGCGTGAAAAGCGCGGCTGATCGACGCGCGGGCAAAGCGAGAGGGGCGGGCGATCGGCCCGCCCCTTCGGCTTGTGAGAGGGGGCGGGGCGGATGGCATCGAGGCTGACCGCCACCCAGCGCCGCTGGCAGCGCAGGCGCGAGCGGATCATGGAAGGCGTGCTGTTCCTGTGCGCCGCATCCTCCGTCTTCGTTACGATCGCCATCGTCGTGGTGCTCGTGTGGGAGAGCGCCGCCTTCTTCGCGCATGTGCCCATCGCGACGTTCCTGACCGATACGATGTGGACGCCGCTTTTCGCCGATCCTCGCTACGGCATCCTGCCGCTTCTGTGCGGGACGATGCTCAGCACGGCGGTTGCGTTGTGTGTCGCCGGGCCTCTGGGCCTGACGGCGGCCATCTACCTCAGCGAATTCGCATCCGCGCCTGTCCGCGAATCCACCAAGCCGGTCCTGGAGCTTCTGAGCGGCGTCCCCACGGTCGTCTACGGGTTCTTCGCCCTTCTGGTCGTGACGCCGTTTCTTCAGACCTTCGTTCCCAACCTGCCGGGCTTCAACATCCTGAGCGCCGGGATCGTCATCGGCATCATGATCATTCCTTACGTCGCCTCCTTGAGCGAGGACGCGATGCGCGCGGTCCCGAATGCGTTGCGCGACGGCTCGCTGGCTCTCGGCGCGACGCGTCTGGAAACGGCATTCAAGGTGGTTCTGCCTTCGGCGATCTCCGGTGTTGCCGCCGCCTTCGCGCTCGGCATCTCACGAGCGGTCGGCGAGACGATGGTCGTCGCCATCGCGGCGGGCCAGCAGCCGAACCTCACCTTCGATCCGCGTGAGCCGGCGGCGACGATCACCGCCTACATCGTCCAGGTCGCGCTCGGCGACCTGCCGCATGGCGGCATCGGCTATCAGAGCATCTTCGCGGCGGGGCTAACGCTCCTGCTGATGACGCTCAGCTTCAACGTGTTTGCCTTCTGGCTCAGGGCCAGGTTCCGGGAGGCGTATTGATGACGGATGTTGCTCATCAGCATGGTCCGAGGAGGATCGTCAGCGAGGTGCAGGTCCTGCGACGGCGCCGCCGCGAACGGATTTTCGTCATCTTCGGCCTGGCCTCGACGCTTATCGGCCTGCTGGTTCTGCTGGCCCTGCTCGGCAATCTCGTGATCGACGGCGTCGCGCGGCTCGACTGGAACTTCCTGACGAACTTCCCGTCGCGCCGTGCGGCGCAGGCCGGCATCCTCTCGGCGTGGGTCGGCTCGCTGCTCGTCATCCTGGTGACGGCGTGCATCGGCGCGCCGCTCGGCGTCGGTGCCGGCATCTATCTCGAGGAGTACAGCGCGCGGAACTGGCTGACCAATATCATCGAGGTCAACGTCGCCAACCTCGCCGCGGTGCCGTCGATCGTCTACGGGCTCCTGGCGTTGGGGCTGTTCGTCTATGGATTCGGAACTGGACGCAGTATCTTCACCGCCGGTCTGACGCTCGCCCTTCTGATTCTGCCGATCGTGATCGTGGCGACGCGGGAAGCCATCCGGTCGGTGCCGCAGACCATTCGCGAGGCGGCGCTGGCGATCGGGGCGACCAAGGGTCAGGTGACGAAGGACCATGTCCTGCCGGCAGCTCTTCCGGGCGTCCTGACAGGCGTCATCATTGGCCTGTCGCGCGCGCTTGGCGAGACGGCGCCGCTGATCACCATCGGTGCGCTGACCTTCATCGCCTTCCTCCCGGCGCCGCCGATCACGAGCGAGTTTCCCTTCGTCTCCTTTGAATGGCTGTTCGACGGCTTCACCGTGCTGCCGATCCAGGCTTTCAACTGGATCTCTCGTCCGGGGCGGGATTTCCACGCGAATGCGGCCGCCGCCGGCCTGGTTCTCCTCATCATGACGCTGGCGCTGAACTCGATCGCGATCGTCCTCCGCTATCGTCTGCGCAAGCGGCTCCAATGGTAGCGCGCGCAGGCCCGGCCCGACGATGAAGCAACAGCAAAGGATGGCGGCGATGCCGGGCGCAATTGATGTATCTTCGGTCCTCAGGAGCGGTGCGGAGGTCGGGCCAGTCTCGATGCGGCCGAAGATCGTCACCCGGGACGTGAATGTCTTCTATGGCGAGAAGCGCGCGCTCAACGATGTGTCGATCGACATACCCGAGCGGGCCGTCACCGCGTTCATCGGCCCGTCCGGGTGCGGCAAATCGACCTTCCTCCGGTGCATCAACCGGATGAACGATACGATCCCGACGGCGCGGATAACCGGCCGAATCGAGATCGACGGCGAGAATATCTATGCGAAGGATGTCGATGTCGTGCCGCTTCGTGCGCGCATCGGTATGGTCTTCCAGAAGCCGAATCCCTTCGCCAAGTCGGCCTACGAGAACGTCGCCTACGGGCCGCGGATTCACGGGCTGGCCCGGACGCGGGCGGAACTCGACGAGATCGTCGAGAGCAGCCTGCGCAAAGCGGGGCTCTGGGACGAGGTGAAGGATCGCCTGCAGCAGCCCGGCACCAGCCTTTCCGGCGGTCAGCAGCAGCGCCTTTGCATCGCGCGCGCCGTCGCGGTCAGCCCCGAGGTCATCCTGATGGACGAGCCGTGCTCGGCTCTCGATCCGATCGCGACCGCACGCATCGAAGAGCTGATCGACGAGCTTCGGCAGAACTACACGATCGTCATCGTCACTCATTCTATGCAGCAGGCCGCGCGCGTCTCGCAGCGGACGGCGTTCTTTCATCTGGGCAACCTCGTCGAGCAAGGCCCGACGGAAGAGATCTTCACGACCCCGAGCGATCCGCGCACGCAGAACTACATCACGGGCCGGATCGGCTGATCGGCCGGCGGCGGCTAGAACAGGTTCGGTTGCGGGTCGGGCTTTGGCGGCGAAGGCGGGCGCGGCGGCTTAGGCGGCGACGACTGGGGCTGCATGTCCCAGTCGCCCTCGAAGGGCGTCAGCATCGCCTTGAGCTCCTCGGGCGAGGCCGGCTCCTCGCCGAGCCACTTCGCCCATCGCTCCGGCGGCAGCACGGCGGGCATGCGGTCGGTGATCGTCGAGATCAGCGCGTTCGCCGGCACCGTCACCATAGCGAAGGTCAGCAGCGTCCCGCCATGCGGCTCGCCCCAGCGTTCCCAGATGACGGCGATGCCGATCGGCTTGCCGTCCTTCGGCGTGACGGTGAATTGTTGGGTCCTTCCGGTCGGCAGCTCCTTGCCTTCGTTGAAGGTCTTCACCACCAGGAGCCCGCGCCGCTGGGAGAAGGCCGACTTGAAGCTCTTCTTCTGGTCGATCGTCTCGGCTCGCGCGTGGATCGTGTTGCGAAATCGCATCGGGTCCTTTTCCCAGGGCGGGATCAGGCCCCAGCGCATCGGCGCCGACTTGCGGTTGCCTTGGTCGTCGAGCGCGATGATGCGCGCGAAGCGCATTGGCGTGCCGATCTCGACCGGGCCCGATGACGGCGCCGCGAGCAGCCGGGCAAGGGTGACGTAGTCGCCCCAGCTCATCATTTGAGTGAATTTTCCGCACATCGCGTTGCACCCTATGCGACCCTGCCTGACATGGGCAACCGATCCCCCAGCGCTGCCGGTTACGCCGAGGAAGCCGACGCGCTCGCCCGGCAATACGAGAGCCTCTCTTTCGAGCAGATGAACCGGCATCTCCTGCCGCTATTCCCGCTGCCGCCGGCGCGCGTGCTCGACATTGGCGCCGGCACCGGGCGCGACGCCGCGGCGCTCGCCCGTCTCGGCCACGGCGTCGTCGCGGTCGAGCCGACCGCGGAGATGCGCGCGCATGGGCAGCGCCTTCATGCCGATGCGGCGATCGAATGGCTCGACGATCTGCTTCCCGACCTCCCGAGGCTGCGCGGCCGGCAGTTCGATCTGATCATGATGATCGCGGTCTGGATGCATCTCGATGCCGAGGAGCGCTTGGCGGCCATGGCGACCGTCGCCGGCCTCCTGGCGCCGTCGGGGCTTGCCGTCCTGTCGATTCGCCACGGCCCGGTGCCGGCAGGCCGGCGCATGTTCGAGGTCTCGGCCGCCGAGACCCGCGACCTCGCGGCGCGCCGCGGGCTCGAATGCGTGCATGAGTCGGAAACGGACGACGCCTACAAGCGCGACGGCGTCACCTGGACCCGGCTCGCTTTCCGCAACGCGCAACCCCGTCACGTTTGACAAGGTGTGACGTCTCGGTTACGCGTAACCTCATGTTCGCGTCGCCGAAGCACGTCTGCATCCTTACGGAAGCCATGGTCGACATGGCCCTGGGGGCACGCGCGCGCTGAGTCTCGACGCACACGCGAGCTTACCCAGGGCCCCGCCGGAAACGTCGGGGCCCTTCTCTTTTGTCCGAACGCCGTTGGAGCCGTGTCATGTCGCAAGCGATCCTCGTCGAGAATCTGGCCAAGAGCTTCCGCACGCGCAGCGCGCGCCGCCTCAGGGATCTATTCAGCGCCATGCCGGTCGCCGAAGTTCACGCCGTGCGCGGCATCTCCTTTTCGATCCGGCCGGGTGAGCGCGTCGCCTTCATCGGCCCGAACGGCGCCGGCAAGTCGACGACACTGAAGATGCTGACCGGCATCCTGACGCCGAGCGCCGGCCACGCGTGGGTCGCTGGATTCGTTCCGTGGGAGGAGCGCCAAAAGCTCGCACGCAGGATCGGCATCCTGTTCGGCCAGCGCTCGCAGCTCTGGTATCACCTACCCGTCAGGGACAGCCTGCGCCTGATCGCGCGCATCTACGGGCTCGAGCGGCACCCGGCCGAGGCGCGGTTGTCGCGCCTGGCGAAGACGCTGGCGATCGAGGCGCTGCTCGACCGGCCGGTCTCGCAGCTCTCGCTCGGCCAGCGGCTTCGCTGCGAGATCGCCGCGGCGCTGATGCACGCGCCGCCGATCCTGCTGCTCGATGAGCCGACCATCGGCCTCGACGTCTCGGCCAAGGCGAGCCTGCGCGACCACCTGATCGAGCTTTCGGCGGAGGAGGGGACGACGATCCTTCTCACCTCGCACGACACCGGCGACATCGAGCGGATCTGCGAGCGCGCGCTCGTCATCGACCGCGGCCTGCTGCTGCTCGACTAGCCGCTGGCGGCTCTGCGCGCCCAGCACCTGCGCCATCGCCTGGTTACGCTGATGACGGAGGAAGAGAGCCCGGCGCTCGATCTGCCCGGCGTGGCGGTGGCCTCGCGCGAGCCACACCGCACCAGCTTCGCCGTCGATCTCGACCGCGTTCCGGTCGAACGCGTGGTCGCGGCGGCGCTGGAGCGGTTCTCGGTCAAGGACCTCGCGATCGAGAATCCGCCGCTCGACGACGTCATCCGCGCCATCTATCGCGGCGCGGAGGCGAGGACCGCATGAGCGAGATTGCGCGCACCCTCGACGCTGCCCTGGCGTTTCTGCGCCTCGGCTGGCGCGAGGCGGCGGCCGACCGCTTCGGGCTGCTCGGCCGCGTCCTGCTCTACTCGCTGCCGGTGCTGATCTTCGGCGCCATCTGGCGCGCGACGCCGCTGGCTGGGTCCGGTCACGATGCTGAGCAGCTGACCTGGTACGTGGTGATCACCGAGGCGGTGATCTTCGCGCCGGGCTTCGTCTTCCGCGAGATCGAGGAGGACATCCGCACCGGCGCCATCGAGTCGGCGCTGACGCGTCCGCTCGCCTACGGCCTGGCGCGCGTCGCCGAGGAGGCGGGCGGCACGTTGTTCCGCCTCGCCTGCCTCGGCGTTTACGGCGCCATCCTCGCCAGGGTCATGACCGGCGTCCTGCCGATCCCGGCATCGGCGGTGCCGGCGCTGGCGCTCGCCATGGCCATCGGCGCGATGCTGGCGCTCTTGTTCCAGGTGGCGATCGGCTTCCTTACCGCCTGGGTCGGCACGCCGGCGCCGGCCTACTGGATCTGGCAGAAGGTGATGTTCGTGATCGGCGGCCTTTTTCTGCCGCTGACGCTCTACCCCGACTGGATCCGAGAGGCCGGCATCGCCACGCCCTTCGCGGCCCTCCTCTATCACCCGGCGAGCCTGGCGCTGGATGCGAGTCCCCAGGCGATCCTTGGCGTCCTCGGCTGGCAGGTCTTCTGGCTTGCCGTCGCGGCGGTGTCGGTCACGGCGATCGCGACGGCGGCGACGCGCCGCTTCATCCGCGAGGGAGTGTGAGATGCGCGGAACCTTCGCCTATCTCGGCGCACTGCTCGCGACCAATCTCCGCGCCGGCTTCGCCCGGCCACGCGCGGCCTTGGCCCAGCTCGTGCTGATGTGCGTCAACAACCTCGTCTTCTTCATCGTCTGGATGCTCTATTTCGACCGCTTCCCCGATCTGCGCGGCTGGGGCCGTGAGGACGTGGCGCTGCTCTACGGCATCACCGCCTTCGGCTTCGGCTTCATGGTCGCGGTCGCCGGCGGCATACGCGATGTCGCGCGCACCATCGTCGATGGCGGGCTCGACGTGCATCTCGGCCGCCCGCGCCATCCGCTGCCGAGCCTGCTGATGTCGCGCTCGATCCCCTCCGGCATCGGCGACATGGCGAGTGCGCCGATCCTGTGGCTCTGGCTCGGCGGCAAAGGCGTCGTCGACCTGCCGCTGCTGATCCTGCTGTCGCTCGCCGGCGGATTGGTGATGGCGGCAACCGTCGTCATCGCGCAATGCGCCGTCTTCTGGTGGCCGCGCCTGCTGCGCCTGGCCGAGCAGTTCTGGGAGATCGTGCTGATGATCACGGTCTACCCGCAGCACGTCTTCGGGCCGGCGATACGCCTCGTGCTGTTCACGCTGCTGCCGGTCGCCTTCATCGCGCAGATGCCGGTCGAGTCCATCCGCGAGGCCGATCCGCTGAAGGCGCTGTCGGTGATCGTTGCGGCGGTGTTCTACGGCGCGCTTACCGTCGTCTTCTTCGACCGCGGCCTGAAGCGCTACGCCTCGGGCAGCCGTATCGTCGTGAACCGCTGACGGTCCGTCGCGCGCGCTAGAGCATTTTCCGATCATTCTGGTTCATAGCCTGAGTTTCGAAAGTAGTTGGCGCATTCGTGTGGTGTGAAGGCGTCGAGAGCGTCAGCGATGGCCTGCCATAGGGCGTCCTTGGTTCGTGCGGCCACCTTTCGCAGATAGGCCTTCAGCTTGGCAAAGGCTTGCTCGATTGGGTTGAAGTCCGGGCTATAGGGAGGCAAGAACAAGCGCGTCGCGCCTGCCGCCTCGATGGCTTCGCGCAC
>VGEN01000112.1 GCA_016869285.1 Alphaproteobacteria bacterium | reverse complement strand
CCCGCGCCCCTTCCACGCTTTCCCTTGCGCCGGCCGCCGAAGTAGCTCTCATCCACTTCGATCTCGCCGCCGAACATCGCCTCGCTCTCGGCTTCCAGCTCGCGGGCGATCAGTTCACGAAGGCGATGAAAGAAAAACGCCCCTGTCTTGCGGTTCACTCCGCAGAGACTCGATGCGGTACGCGCCGTCGTTCCTGCTACGAAATGTTCGATCAGGCGATCCTGCTTCGAGACCCCCAATCGGCTCCGTCGTATCCGTCCCATGATAACTCCATAACCGAGTTATCTGGGACAGCCCCAATGTTTTTTAGGAATAGCTTATCTAAAGGTCTTCACATCCCTCTGGAGGCCCCTCCATGAGCGCCAAGACCGCTACGCGAGTCGTCGATTGGGATCGGATGCCCGGCTATGTCGCCGAGGCGCACCGGCTCCGGAGCGCCGAGGCACGACGGCTCCTCGGCCGGGCCTTCCTGGACCTGGCCGGGCTCGCCCGGCGTCTGGTTGCGCCGGGCCGGGGACGGCGGCCGCTTTCTAGCGGGCGGCCGGCGCCTTCATCTCTTTGACGGCGGGCTTCCCCTCGCCGTCGAGCACGGCGTAGTGGGTGAAACCGGAGGCCTGAAGGCCCTCGAGCTGGCGGCCGAGCTTCTTCTCAAGCGGGAAGAGCGAGGGCGCCAGCCCCTCGGCGCGCAGGGTCTTCGCCATGCCAAGCGCGCGGCCGAGGCTGGTTCCGTCCGGCACCAGCAGCGCCGTCAGCCTGGCCTCGGTCGGCGGCACGAACCGCTTGTCCATCAGGATCGTGACCACGCGCTCGAAGCCGATCGAGAAGCCGCAGGCCGGTGCGTCCTCGCCCGAAAGCTTGCCGACCATCCTGTCGTAGCGGCCGCCGCCGGCGATCGAGAAATCGTAACCCGGCTGCGCGATCTCGAAGACCGGGCCGGTGTAGTAGCCCATGCCGCGGACCAGAGTCGGGTCGAAGGCGATCTTGTAGCGATTGCCGGCATCGGCGCCGACCGCGTCGATGACCTCGCGCATGAGCGAGGTCACCTTGGCATCGAGGCTGGAGCCGAGCCGCTTGGCGAAATCCTCGACCGAGATGCCGTCGACGCCGCCAAGCATGGAAGCGAGCTTCTCGATCTGCGCCTCTGAAAAGCCCTGCTGACCCAGCTCTTTCTTCACGCCGTCGATCCCGATCTTGTCGAGCTTGTCGAGAGTGATGAAGACCGAGCCGTGGCGCGACTCATCGACGCTGGCGGCCGCTGCGATCGCGGTCAGGATGCGCCGGTCGTTGAGCCGGATGGTGAAGCCCTCGAAGCCGACGGCGATCAGCGCCTCGGCCGATCCGACCAGGAGCTCGGCTTCGGCCAGGCCCTCTTCGAGGCCGATGATGTCGATGTCGCATTGCGTGAACTGGCGGAATCGGCCCTTCTGCGGCCGCTCGGCACGCCAGACCGAGCCGATCTGGATCGCCTTGAACACGCGCGGAAGCTGGGCGCGGTTCGAGGTGAAGAAGCGCACCAGCGGCACCGTCAGGTCGAAGCGGAGGCCGAGGTCGACAAGATCGTCCTCGACCAATCCGGGCTTGGCGAGGTCGAGCTTTTCGCCCCGCTTCATCACCTTGAAGACGAGCTTGGCGTTCTCGCCGCCGTCGTCGCCGGTGAGGAGCTGGATGTTCTCGAGCGCCGGCGTCTCGATGCGCGTGTAGCCGAAGCGGCGGTATGTGGCGAGGATCTTCGACTGCATCCAGTCGCGGATCGCCGCCTCGTTGGGCAGAATGTCCCGCATGCCGCGGGCAGGCTGTGGCTTGGACACGGGTTAGTCTCTCGACGAAAGGGATGGGGACAGGCGAACGGCTTCAGCGACCGGCGGCCTCGGATCAGGCGGCCGACCGCTGTCCGTGTCGCTCGATCAGGTCGGCCCAGCGCTCGCCGATGGTGCGGCCGAGATGCTCGGCGGCCGCGAGGTGATCCTTCATCTCGGATTCCAGGCGGCCGGCCAGAGCATCATCCGCCTTGGCGCTCTTCGCCCAGGCGCGGACCATCTCGCGGTCGACCTCGGGGTGGAACTGCACGGCATAGGTCGAGCGGCCGATGCGATAGGCTTGGTTCAGCGCCGCCTCGTTGGTGGCAAGACGCGTCGCCTCGTCCGGTAGGTCGAAGGTGTCCTCGTGCCACTGCATCGGGCGAAGCGCGCGGCCGAACCCGGAGAAGATCGGGTCGGCCTGCCCCGCCTCGGTGAGTTCGACCGGGCAGAAGCCGATCTCGGTGACCTTGTTGCGGTAGACCGGCTTGCCGAAGCTGCGCGCGATGATCTGCGAGCCGAGGCAGATGCCGAGGATCGGGCGCCCGGCGTCATGGAACCGCCGGACCATCTTGTGGAGCCGGCCGAAATAGGGGTGACCGGCATCGTCGGCGGCGCATTGCGGGCCGCCCATCAGGATCAGCCCGTCGAAGCCCTCCGGCCCGTCGGGCAAGCTCTCTCCCGCCGGCGGCAGCACCGGCACGAGCGTCGCGCCGCGCGCAGCGATCCGCTCACCGACAACGCCGGCCGGGTCTTCTTTGTCGTGCTGAACCACCAGGATTCGCATGGGGCGGACCCTAGACGGCAAGCCGGGCGGCGTCCAGCCGCGCATGCTCGATCTCTACATGGTCGGCGCTCCAAGGGCCGGGCCAGGCCTCGGCACCGGTGCGCCGGAGCTTGCGGCAGGCTCCGACCGGGACATTCCTCGCGATCAGAAGGGGGCCGTCGCCCACCGTCTCCGCCATCATCGGGATCTCGGCGTGAATGCCGGTGTGCCCCAAGCTCGGTTCGCAGGGAAGGTAGACCGCAGCCCCGGACGTTGCCGGCTCCGCGACGCCGCGCAACACCTGGCTGCCGACGACGCCGACGACCGCGACCGGGCACAGAAGCTCGACCGCGCGCGCCTTGGCGCAATCGAAGACGCGGCGGTAGCCGGATTCCAGCTCGGTCATCGACGGCACCAGGACTAGGTCGAGATCGAGCCCCTGCAGGCGAGCGGCGAGCGCCGGCTGCTCGATGTCGAGGCAGATGGCGATGGCGATCCGGAGGCCGCGCCAATCGAAGGTCGTGAAGCTGCGGCCGGGTTGCATGAGCCATGCGGCGGGGTTCTTCTCGAAAGGCGTCAGGCAGAGCTTGTCCTGATGCGCGCGGGCGCCGTCAGGCAGCAGGAGATGCGCGCGGTTGACCCAGCCGCCGGGGACCGGTGCCGGCATGCTGCCGGCCAACAGGCTGAGGCGGCGCTTGGCAACGGCGCGAGCGAGAGCGGGAAGGGCCTGCTCGGTCTGCTCGGCCATCCAGGCGACTTCGCGAGTCCGCGGCAAGCCGGCGGGCATGAAGGAAAGCCAGTGGGACGCCATCCACTCCGGCAGCATCAGGAGGTCGGCACCCGCCGCTTCGGCCTCGTCGAGCTTCGCCTCCGCCACCCCGAGCCACTCGCTGAGCGAGCCCAAGGGGCGGGACAGGCTGGCAGCCCAGAGCGCGAGGGTGACGGCGTCCATGCCGTCTCCTAGGGGCAACCGAGAGCGCGTGGCAAGGGCGAGATGGGGGAGCCAGGTCAGTCCTTCCCATCTGCGATATTGCAAATCACTCGCATTTGCGTTGGCGGGGTGACGATGCCGCTGTTGCGGCGGGAAGGCCCGTCGCCTAAACAGGCGTCATGGCCGTCAACCCGACCCCGCCCCGCGATCCGCGCATCGGCTCCCAGCCGCAGCGGCGGCTGCTGGCTCCGCCGGTCGACCGGCCGGAGCCCGGCCGGGCTGCCCGACCCGAGGAAGCTGGCCAGCAGCGTCCGAGCCTCGTCCGCCGCCTCAAGACCGCGATCACCGACGACGAGATCGACTGGCAGATCATGCGCATGTTCAAGATGATCGCCCAGGGGCTGATCAATCTGGCGGCGCCGCGCGGCAGCTATCTCAACATTCTGACCTGATCCCCAGGGTCTTCAGTCGCTGCCTCTGGCTTGCTGCAGGGGTTTCGGAGCATGGCTCGAAGGTCTTTCCTGGCAATGATAGTGACGGCGCTCTTGCTCGCGGAGTCTGCCGTCGCGGCCGAGCGGATGGTGAGCATCGCGCCGGTTGGCGGTTCCGAGTCGCTGCCGGCGACGCTGCTCTTGCCGGATGGTCCAGGCCCGTTTCCGGCCATCGTCATGATGCATGACTGCTCCGGCCTCGGCCCGCGCTCGAGCGGAGCGCCGCGGCGCTGGGCCGACGAGCTGCTCCCTCAAGGCTTCGTCGTCATCATCCCGGACAGCTTCGGGCCGCGGGGATTGCCGAACGGCATCTGCACCGAGGACCCCGAGCGCACGCGCGTCGCCAATGCGCTCGTCCGTGCCGCCGACGCCTACGGCGCGCTCGCCTATCTCCGCACCTTGGCCGAGGTTGACGGCAGGCGCGTCGGCGTCATGGGCGGGTCGCATGGCGGCTTCTCGACGCTCGCGAGCATGTATGTACAGGTCGATCAGAACAATCCGCTGGGCACCGCCAAGCGGAACGGCTTCGCTGCTGCAATCGCCCTCTATCCCGCCTGCGGCGTCCGCTTCGGCACCTGGATCGTTCATCGCAGCGACGGCAATCGCGGCCCGATCACCGGCTACGCCGGTGTCTATCAACCGATCGCGCCGTTGTTCATCCTGATCGGCGAGGCCGACGATTGGACGCCGGCAGAACATTGTATTCGTCTGGCGCAGGCATCGAAGGCGGCGGGACATCCAGTTGACGTCAAGGTCTATCCGGGAGCGCATCACTCCTTCGACAGCGCGTCGCGCGTCGTCCACCTGCCTCAACGCAACAACGCGAACTCGCCGACCGGCAAGGGCGCGACCACGGGCGGCCAGACCGAGGCATGGGCGGACGCGAAGGTTCAGGTGGCGAGCTTCTTCGCCCGCCACCTCAAGGGGCAACCTTAGCTCGCCGCGGCGGTCGTCGCGCGGCTGCCCTGATCCTCGATCACCTTGTCGGCGAGGCGGCCGGTCAGCTCCGACAGGTGGTCGAACTTCCACGCATAGGTGGCGACGCCAAGTGTCAGCGAGCGGAGCTCGATGATCAGGTCATGGATCTCCGACTGCGGCATGTGGGCGGTCACCTCGTCCCAGCCTTTCCAGCCGGGCTTGGCGTCGTATCCCAGGATCTGGCCGCGACGGCCGGTGATCACGCGCTGGACCTTCGCTGTGTGCTCGTTCGGCACCGAGATAGTGACGAGCCCGATCGGCTCTAGCAGCACCGGATCGCATTTCTGCATGCCTTCGCTCATCGCGATGCGGCCGGCGGTCTTGAACGCCATGTCGGAGGAGTCGACCGCGTGGTACTGCCCGTCGGTCAGCGTCACCGACACGTCGACGACGCGGAATCCGAGCACGCCCTTGTTGAGGAACTCGCGCACGCCCTCCTCGACCGAGGGAATCCACTGCCGCGGGATGGCACCGCCGACGATCTTGTCGACGAAGGCGAAGCCTTGTCCCCGGGGCAGCGGATTGATCTCGATATGGACGTCGCCGAACTGGCCATGGCCGCCGGTCTGGCGCTTGTGGCGGCCATGCTGCTTGGCCGAGCGGCGGATGGTCTCGCGATAGGGCACGCGCGGGCGCGTCGTGCTGATCTTCAGATTGTTACGCTGGCGGAGCCGATCCAGCGCGATCTGCAGATGAATGTCGCCCTGACCGGCCAGCACCAGCTGGCCGAGGTCGCCGTCATGATCGAGCGCGAGCGAGGGATCTTCATCGAGCATGCGCTGGATCGCGCCGGAAAGCTTGACCTCGTCATTGCGGTTGTCGGCATGGATCGCCAGCGAGAAGACCGGCGTGAGCGGTGGCGGGAAGGCGCGGAAGCTCGCCGGGCGCTGGCCGGATGTCGTCAGCACATCGCCGGTCTTGGCCTCGTCCATGCGGCCGAAGGCGACGACGTCGCCGGCCTTGGCCTCGGGAACCTTGGAAAGCTGCGCGCCGAAGGGCCTCAGGATGCCCGAGACGCGATGGCCGCCGAGCGACTGACCGTCCTTGATGCCGCCGCGCCAGAGCCGGACATAGCTGAGCTTGCCGGTGCCGGCGACATGCACGGTCTTGAACACTTCGGCGACGGTCTCGCCATCCGTGGGCAGCCCGCGCCGCGCGGCTGCGACCTGATGCGTCGGCGTCTCGTGGCGAAGCGCCTTCAGCAGCCGGCGAACGCCGTGATCCTTCTCGGCCGCGCCGAGGAAGACCGGAACGACGCGATCGTCGCGCAGGTCCTTTGCCAGCTCCTGATAGATTTCCTTGGGCGAAGGGATCACGTCCTCGAGCAGCTTCTCGAGCAGCTTGTCGTCGAAATCGGCCAAGGCCTCCAGCAGCTCGGTGCGCGCAACCTGCTCATCAGTCGTCATGTCGTCGGGAATCTTGACCAGATCCGAGGCGTGCCCGGGCTTGTAGCGATAGGCGCGCTCGCTCACCAGGTCGACATAGCCGGTGACGGCTTCGCCTTCGCGGATCGGCACCTGGCGCAGGATCAGCGGCCGCTCGGAGATCTCCTGGAGCGCCGCCAGGATGTCCTTCGGCGCCTGCGCGGTTCCGTCCATCTTGTTGACGAAGACCATGTGCGGGATCGCGTGCTCGTCGATGAAGCGGAAGATCGGCGCCGCCGTCTGCACGCGTTCGGCCAAGGGCTCGATAACGACGATCGCGACGTCGGCCGCCATCAGTGCGTTTCGGGCTTCCTGGGAGAGCTCGATCGAGCCGGGCGTGTCGATGAAGACCCAGGGATCGTCGAGATAGGCGGCGGAGGCGGCCGCCATCTCGATGCTCATATGACGGGATCGGGCATCGGCGGAGGCGTCGCCGACGCTGGTGCCGTCCTTGACCGATCCTTTTTTCTGCGTGGTGCCGGAGGCGTGCAGCAGCGCCTCGAGAAGGGTGGTCTTGCCCGCGAGATAGGGGCCGACCAGCACAGCGCATCTCGGACTTTGGGTGCTCGCCATCTTCGCCTCCCTCGACCTTTGAACTCGACCGGTTACCGCTCGGTCGTTGGGCTATTGTGACCAGTCTCGAATCAGGCTGGCAAGGGGCCTTTATGATGGTGATTTCCCTATAACACTTCGAATTCGTGGGGGTTGCTTGGTCCCCGGCGCCCATGTGTGATTGAGCCGAGCTAAGCGGCCTGCTCGGCGGCGGCGCGCTTGGGCGGCGTCACGCGCAGGAGCGTGATCTGCTGGCGCTGGCGGCGCAGCACGGAAAAGCGGAAGCCGTGGAAGGTGAATTCCTGGCCCACATCGGGAATCCGCCGGGCTTCGTTGAGAACCAGTCCGGCGATGGTCGCCGCTTCTGCATCCGGCAGCCCCCACTCGAACTCGCGGTTGAGGTCCCGGATCGGCACGGAGCCGTCGATCAAGTAGGAGCCGTCCGGCTGGGCGCGGACGCCGACCACCGCCGCCTGATGCTCGTCGAAAATATCGCCGACGATCTCTTCGAGGATGTCCTCGAGCGTGACAATTCCCATCAGCGTGCCGTACTCGTCGACGACGAGGGCGAAGTGCTCGCGACGCTCGCGGAAGGCGCGGAGCTGCCCCAGGAGCGAGCTGGTATCCGGGATAAACCAGGGCTTGGCGGCGATCGCGGCGATGTCGACTTTCGAGACGTCGCCGCCGATGGACTGAAGAGCGCGGAGCAATGCCTTGGCGTGGAGGACGCCGACGACATTATCCGGCTCATCGCGGTAGAGCGGAAGGCGTGTGTAGGGACTCGCCAGCACCTGCGCCTCAAGCTCGCTCGCGGGCTGGTCGATGTCGAGCATCACCACGTTCTTTCGGTGGATCATAATCTGCCCGACCTCGACGTCGTCGAGGTCGAGGATCGAGCGCAACATCTCGCGCTCCTCGCGTATCTCCGGCTCCGGCCCCTTGTGCAGCTCGATCGCGCCGCGCAGCTCCTGCTCGCTTTCGGCCGAACCGAGTTCCGCCTTCACGCGGACGCCGACGAGTCTGAGCGTGCCACGCACGACCACGGTGAAGGTGCGCGTGATAGGCTTCAGAAGCCAGATCACCGGCCTGAGTGCCGGCGCCAGCACGATCGCGACCCGGTCCGGATTGTTGAGCGCATAGGTCTTCGGCATGATTTCGCCAAACACCAGAACGAGCACCGTCATCCCCGCCGTCGCATAGGCGACGCCGACCTCGCCGAACAGAGCGATCAGCGCGCTGGTCGCCAGTGCCGATGCCAGGATGTTGACCAGGTTGTTGCTGACCAGGATCGTGCCGATCAGGTCCACCGAACGCGCCCGGATCTCGTTGACGATCTTCGCGCGCCGTGAGCCCTGGCGCGCGAGCGCATGCAGCCGCGGTCGCGACGCCGCCGTCATCGCGGTTTCGGACATCGAGAAGAATGCGGAGATGATTAGAAGCACAACGATCGTGATGACGATCGCGAGCAGCTCCGATTCTCCTGAAAAGAAAGGCATGGAAGGACCTCAGGCGGCGAGCGCGGCGGCGAGCACCGCCTTGACGTCGTCGGGCGTCACGTCGCGGCTGATGAAGGCCTTGCCGATGCCGCGGGCGAGAATGAAGGTGAGGCGGCCGTCGACGACCTTCTTGTCGCGGCCCATGTGGTCGATCAGCCGCTCGGGCGGCCAGTTGCGGCCTGCCAACCCCGTCGGCAGCCCGACCTTCGCGAGGTGGCGGCGTGCCCGTACCGCGTCTTCGAGCGGGCAGAGGCCGAGCCGCACAGACAGGTCGAACGCCATCGTCATGCCGATCGCGACCGCCTCGCCGTGCAGCAACTCGGGTCCGTAGCCGAGCTCGGATTCGAAGGCATGCCCGAAGGTGTGTCCGAGGTTGAGCAGCGCCCGCTCGCCGGTTTCGCGTTCGTCGGACGCGACGATACGTGCCTTCATCCGGCAGGAATGCGCGACGGCGTGCCGGCGCTCGGCGCCGTCGCGGTCGAGAACCGGCCCGGCATTCGCATCGAGCCAGTCGAAGAAAGCGGCATCGCCGAGAAGCCCGTATTTCGCCACCTCGGCATATCCGGCGAGGAGCTCGCGGCGCGACAGCGTATCGAGCACTGAGGTGTCGGCAAGGACCAGCCGCGGCTGATGGAAGGCGCCGATCAGGTTCTTGCCATGGCGCGTATTGATGCCGGTTTTGCCTCCGACCGAGCTGTCGACCTGGGCAAGCAGCGTGGTGGGGATCTGCACGAAATCGATGCCGCGCAGCACGAGCGCGGCGGCGACACCGGTCAGGTCGCCGATGACGCCGCCGCCGAGCGCGACCAGCGTGGTGCGGCGTTCGACCCGTCGGTCTAGCAATGCATCCGCTAGCCGTTGCAGATGAGCGAAGTCTTTGCTGCCTTCGCCCGGCGGAAGCACGATTCGATCATGCGAGATACCCGCGCGGTCGAGCGAGGTTGCCAGCCGGTCGAGATGCAGGCCGGCAACGGTCGTATCGCTGACGATGACGACGCGACGCTGCGCCAGCACGGGCAGCATCCGCGTTCCTGCATCGTCGAGAAGGCCTGGGCCGACCAGGATTTCATAGCTGCGCGCACCGAGCGCGACGGCGACGCGCTCGCAGCTACTGTGTCCGTCTCCGTTCATGGCGCAGGCCCCGCCGTCAGGGCCGGCGGCGGCAGCCCTTGGAGCGCCTCGATGACCGTATCGACGGTGACGTCCGGCGGGGCGTCCCGCGTGTCGACGGTGACGTCGGCCTCAGCATAGACAGGGTAGCGCTGGGCCATCAAGCCGGCGAGGACTTCCTTCGGGTCCCCGCGCTTGAGCAGCGGACGGTTGGCGCGTCGCGAAACCCGTTGCAGCAGCAGCTCGAGATCGGCGCGTAGCCATACCGAGACGCCGCGCGCCTTCACCGCATCGCGTGTTTCGGTATCCATAAAGGCGCCGCCGCCGGTGGCGATGACCTGGACCGGCTCTTCGAGCAGCCGGCCGATCACGCGGCGCTCGCAGTCCCGGAAGGCTCGCTCCCCATACATCTCGAAGATCGTCTCAATCGTGCAGCCGGCCGCGGTCTCTATCTCGTGATCTGAATCGACGAACGGCAATCCAAGTCGCTGCGCCAGGCGACGGCCGATCGAGGTCTTGCCGGCCCCCATCAGGCCGACCAGAACCACCGAGCGGGACGGCCGGAAGCCGGCGCCCGCGGGAGTCAGTGGATCGCGCGCCACCGTCGCTGCCGCAGAGTCGCCACGATTGAAGTTTAGCATGTCTCGCTCGGCCTGTCGCCGGGCCGAGGTATAGGCTATCAAGGGAGTGGAAGCCAGCCGCGCCCCGCGGGAGGCTTTGGGAGAACGGGGGGATCGGATCGAACGAATGGCGGAAGGCAAGGCGGTAAAGTCGCGTCTCGCTCTCGTGCTCGGCATCGGTGGCGTCGCCATCGCTGCCGGGTTGTTCGCACTCCTCGCAAACTGGACGATCCCGGCGCCGTCGACGACGGTCGAGCGGGTCATCCCGAATGACAAGTTCAGCCGCTAGGCTCGCGCTGGCGATCGGCTTGCTGTGGTCTGGTGCGGTGTTCGCCCAGCCCTCCGGTCCGATCCGTCTGGTCCCCGTGCGTCCGGCGCCGCCTGCAACCGAGGTCAAACCGGCTGAGGAGCCCAAGGAGGCGAAGCCGGCCGAGGCTGAGACGGCACCGGCGGCGCCTGGCGCCGCGACGAGTTCGCCGAGTCCTGCTCAGCCGGGCATACAGGTCGATACGCTCCAAACCGTCGACGCAGACTCAGTCGGCGTCCTGGCCGCTGCCGATGGCGCGCTGCCGACAACGCTCTGGCGAGGCACGCCGCGCGCGCTCGCCGAGCGCCTGATCGCTCTCTTGCCGGGATTTCCCGAATCGCGCACCGGCCGAGATCTCGCACGACGGCTGCTGCTGTCGCCGGCACTGCCGCCGGATGGCCCGCCGGCCGAGCCGAAGCTGCTCGTGCTGCGCGCGGAGAGGCTGGCGGCAATGGGCGAGGTCGCTTCCGTCGACCGGCTTCTCAAGGCGGTCCCGGCGCGGATCGACGACGAGCGCCTGACGCGCCTCAAGCTCGACGCCTCCTACCTCTTGTTCGATTCCAATGGAGCCTGTGCCGAGATCCGCCGTGCGCTGGGCGTCAGCCGCACCGAGACGGCGCAGCGCGGCCAGGCTTTCTGCCAGGCTCTCGCCGGCAACAGCGGCCAGGCGGAGCTGTCCTTGCGGCTGCTGACCGAGCAGGGCTTCAAGGCCGATCCGATCTACGACACGCTGATGGACGCACTGATCCACGGCACGCGGCCGCGTCTCGCCGGCGCCAAGGATTTGAGGCCGATCGACCTCGCGCTGCTGCGCGCGGCGAAGCAGGCGCCGCCGCCGGATGTAGCGACGACGCGCCTGCCGGCGGTTTGGTGGCCGCTTGCGGAATCTCCCTCGACGGAATCCGGCATGCGCCTGGCGCTTGCCGAGCGGCTGGAGGCGGCGGGCCTTTGGAGCGTCGCGCAGCGGACCAAGGTCATCCTCGAGGCGGATCTGCCGGCGGAGCTGCTCGACAATCCGCTGAGCCGCGCCGAGGCGGATTCGAGCGCACGCGGCCGCGCCATCTTGAGGCGCGCGCTCGATCGCCAGCAGACAGCGCTCGCGCGCGCTCAGGTGATCGACAAGGCGTTGGCGCTCGGGACCAAGAACAACGTCTTTGCCGGAGAGGCGCGGCTCTACGCTCAGGCGATCCAGGCGATCGAGCCGAGTGTCGACCTCAGCTGGTTCGCGCCGGCGGCCGCGCGCGCGCTTGTGGTCGTCGGACGGTTCGACGCCGCGCGCGGCTGGATGCAGGTGATCGAGGCGCCGCGCGACGATGCGGGCCGTGCCGCGGCCGACCGGCTTTGGGCGCTCGCCCGCCTTGCCGGTGGCGAAGCGCTCGAGCCTTGGCGGGCCGATCGGCTCGACGCCTGGGTGGGCCGCGCCAGGACCCAACCGGATGAAGCCCAGCGGCTTGCTCGTCTGCTCGCGCTGATGGAAGCGCTCGGCGAGCCGGTCGATGGGCGGCTCTGGCGCGAGCTCGTCGCCGACGGCGATCGTCGGCCGGTGGCGATGCCGTCGGCGGCTCTGCTGCCCTCGCTTGCCGACGCGGCCGCTAACGAGCGGCTAGGCGAAGGCGTTGCGCTTGCCGCCCTTGCGCTCGGCGAAACGCGTCTTGCCGACCTGCCGCCGCCGGTGCTTGGCCCAGTCGTCGGCGGTCTCGTGCGGCTCGGGTTGACGGCCGAGGCGCGCGCGCTTGCCGTTGAAGCCGCTGTCGCTGCCGGCTTGTGAGCCGCGACCGTCACATCGAATCGTTCCTCGAGATGATGGCGGCCGAACGCGGCGCCGCGGCAAACACGCTTTCGGCCTATCGCCGAGATCTTGAGGATTTCGCTGCTCATGCCGGCGCGCGCGGTCGCGGCGTTACCGCCGCGTCGAGCGGCGATCTTCGCGCCTATCTTGCCGCGCTCGACGTTTCGGGCATGTCGGCGCGCACCCAGGCGCGGCGGCTCTCGGCGCTCCGCCAGTTCCATCGCTTCCTTCTCGATGAGGGGGTTCGCCGCGACGATCCGACCGCGATCCTCGACTCTCCGAAGCTCGGACGGCCGCTGCCGAAGGTCTTGAGCGAAAAGGAGGTTGGCGGCTTGATCGACGCAGCGCGCGAACGCGGCGGCCTCGACGGGACGCGCCTGATCGCGCTGCTCGAGCTGATTTACGGAACCGGCCTGCGCGTCTCCGAGCTTGTGGGACTGCCGGTCTCGGCGCTTCGGCGCGACGCGCCTGTGCTCCTGGTCAGGGGCAAGGGCGACAAGGAGCGTCTGGTGCCGCTGACCAAGGCCGCCATCGAGGCGGTCGCCGCCTACCGCGCCGAGCGTGACCGGCTTCCGACGGCGAAGGGTTCGCCCTGGCTGTTCCCGTCGCGGGGCAGCTCAGGCCACCTCACGCGCCAGCGCTTTGCCCAGTCGCTGAAGGAGATCGCCGTGGCGGCCGGCATCGATCCGCGGCGGCTCTCGCCCCATGTCCTCCGGCACGCCTTCGCCACGCACCTGATCGACCGCGGCGCCGACCTGCGCAGCGTGCAGCAGATGCTTGGGCACGCCGACATCGCCACCACCCAGATCTATACCCATGTCGCCCAGGATCGCCTGGGTCGGCTGGTTTCCGAGCGGCATCCGCTCTCCCGGCGTCGGCGTTAATTGACTTTGCCGGCCTTTGCCCGTATCCGGGCCGTTCCCCAAGGACCCACGGATGAAGCAGTTCCTCGACTTCGAGAAGCCGATCGCCGAGCTTGAGGGCAAGATCGAGGAGCTTCGCCACCTGAGCGACGGCGGCGGCGTCAACATCGCCGAGGAGGTCGCCAAGCTCCAGGTCAAAGTCGAACGCCAGCTCAAGACCACCTACCAGAAGCTGACTCCCTGGCAGAAGGTGCAGGTCGCCCGTCATCCCGACCGTCCGCATGCCTCGGACGCGATCCAGCGTCTGGTCGAAGATTTCACGCCGCTCGCCGGCGACCGTGTTTTCGCCGAGGATCGTTCCGTGCTCGGCGGCATCGGCCGCTTCCGCGGCTTCTCGGCCGTGGTGATAGGCACCGAGAAGGGCGCCACCACCGAGGCGCGCGTCCGGCATAATTTCGGCATGGCCAAGCCGGAAGGCTATCGCAAGGCGCGGCGCCTGATGGAGCTTGCCGATCGGTTCGGCTTGCCGGTCCTCACCTTTGTCGATACCGCCGGCGCCTATCCCGGCGTCGATGCCGAGGCGCGCGGTCAGGCCGAGGCGATCGCGCGCTCGATCGAGGCCTGCCTGCGTCTGCGCGTGCCGATGATCGCCTGCGTGATCGGCGAGGGCGGCTCCGGCGGCGCCATCGCGATCGCCGCCGGCAACCATGTCATCATGTTCGAGCACGCGGTCTATTCGGTGATCTCGCCGGAGGGCTGCGCCTCGATCCTCTGGCGCTCGGCCGAGCAAGCGCAGGACGCCGCCGAGGCGATGAAGTTGACGGCGCAGGACCTGCAGAAGCTTGGCGTCATCGACGAGATCGTACCGGAGCCGCTCGGCGGGGCGCACCGCCAGCCCAACGAGGCGCTGGACGCGCTCGGCAATCGTATCGAGGCGGCGTTGCGAAAGCTGGCGCCGCTCGAAGGCGGCAGCCTCCGCGCCAAGCGGCACGAGAAATTTCTCGAGATGGGCCGCCAGGGGCTCGCCTGACGGCCCGCCTCATCTTCGTCCTAGAAGAACGTCCTCAGGCTCTCGACCACCTTGTACTTGTCGTCGACGACGTGGATCACCTGCCACTTGTCGAAGGTCGTGCACGGATGGTTGATGCCGAAGCCGACGAGATCGCCGACCCTGAGCGGCGAGTTCGCCGGGACGTCGAGATAGCCGTGCTGGTCGTTCATGTTGACGCAAGCATGTCCCGCCGGAATCGTCATCGGCTTCTTGTGCTTGCCGGGGCGGAACCATTTGATCGGCGTCGGCCAGCCGGAATCGGCCCCGGCATCGCGGCGGCCCATCGTGACCAGAGCGCGTGTCGGCTCGGGCCGCGACTGCACATAGGCCCAGACCTCGAGCGCCGGCTGCAGCCCGTCGCCCAGGCTGCGCGCGACCTTCGACCGCGCCAGAACGTCCTTGAACATCTTGGCGTAGGAGGCCTCGTCATGCGTGAGGTAGCAGCCGGAGCGGATGACGATTCGGACCTTGCGGTCGAGCTTGGCCCTGCGGAAACGCGCGACCACGCGGTCGTAGAAGGCGGAGCCGCCCGCCGAGAGCAGCACCTCGCCCTTGGCGAAGAGTCCGGCCTTGCCGACCGCGACCGCGATGTCGGCGAGGAAGTCGAGAAAGGCATCGACCTTGCGCTGCGCTTCTTTCGGCGTCTTGCCGCGGATGAGGCCTTCGAAGCCCTCGATGCCGCGGAGCGAGAGGTGCGGCGCAGCGGCAGCGATCGCACGGGCCACCTTCATCGCGCTCTTGAAATCGCGCACGCCCGTGCGCCCGCCCGGTATGCCGCCCTCGAGCAGAACCTGCAGCGGCCGACCCGGCTTCTCCTTCTTCGCCGCCGCGGCCAACATCTTCACGCCCTCGACCGAGTCGACCAGACAGTAGAAGTCGAAGCTCTTGTCCCTGCGAATCTCGTTCATGACGTAGCGGATGGCCTGCTTGCCGACGAGCTGGTTCGCCATGACCACGCGCTTGACGCCATGGTCGCGGGCGACCTGAAGCTGGTGGGTGTTGGCAACCGTGATGCCCCAGGCGCCGTCGTCGAGCTGGCGCTTGAAGAGCTGAGGGCTCATCGTGGTCTTGCCGTGAGGGGCGAGATAGGCGCCTGTCGCCTCGATGAAGCGGCGCATCCAGGCGCTGTTCTGGGTCAGGGCCGAGTCCAGGAGCACGGCAGCGGGGAGCGGCAGGTCCTCCTTGAGGATGTTCCAGCGCTGGCCGCCGGTGCGCCCGAGGGCCATCGGCCTCAGATTGCCCGGCACCCCCTTCATCTGGTGGTCGAGCGTCCAGCCCTTGATGTCCTTGAGATTCATCGCGTCGGACTCCCCTTAACTCAGGTTTCTCGTTGGAAATATCGGCCAGCATACACAGGCGGGCGAGGATTGGGCCGCGAAAAAAGCCTTCCGGCGCGGAATAGAGCCGCCGCCCATGCGTTGACGAGGGTGACGGGACGGCGTGCCGGCTCGTCGCGTGTACCGAGGCGGGGGCGCCGGATGTCGGTCGAGTGGGGAACCGCGGACGGGCGGATTGCGGCAGCATGATCAGCCGCGCCGATCTCCTGTCCCACATTCCAGGGCTCCGCCGATACGCCCGAGCGCTGCTCCGCGATGCGGATCGCGCCGACGATCTGGTGCAGGACTGCCTCGAGCGCGCGCTCGGACGAGGACATCTGTGGCAACCCCGACCCGGGGGCCAGGGGCTCAGAGGCTGGCTGTTCTGTACCGGGGCACGGTTATGAGACAGTTCGCTGCGCCGGTTACGCTGCCAATTTGAACTCCGTGGCGGCTTCGGATGCAAGAGCCTTATGTTCGGCCCTGATCTGATTGGGCGTCTTGTGCCCATGGCGCTCCCGCAGCCACGAGGCGTTATAGAGATCGGCGAACTCGGCGAGCCCCTTGCGAAGTGCCTCAACGGTCGGGAAGTACCGGACCCATAGCAGTTGCTCCTTCAGCGTCTTGATGATCCTCTCCGCCACGCCGTTGCCCTCTGGCTGGCGCACGAAGGCGGGCGAACTTTCGATCCCGAGGAATTCGATCTCGTCCTGGAAGTCATCGGCGAGGTAGTTAG
>VGEN01000111.1 GCA_016869285.1 Alphaproteobacteria bacterium | reverse complement strand
CAAGGAGTGCATTCAGCGTCTCCTCGACCGTGCCGCGCACCATCTCTCCCAGATGATCCCTGATCCGAGCCTCGTCGATCTGGATCACCTGGCCCATCGCAGTCTCACTGCTCATCGTTTGCTCCTTCACTCTAGAAGAAGCCACCATTCCCGAAAGTGCGAAAGATTCTGTACGTTATCCGCGACTTGGCCGAGATCGTGAGCCGTGCCGATCAGGCGCGGGCCTACTTCGTTGACGGCGTAGTGGTCTTCGGCCCGACGCTTCTGCTGCTTGGCGTTGCTTGGTGGTTCCGGCGGGGGCGGGGCGGAGGCCGCAACGGCCAATCGCACCACCACCGCCACCATCCATCGGCTACGGCCTAGATCGGGTGCGCCCGATCGCGGGCCTGACCTCTCGGAAGGCATCAGAGCCGGCATGGGCAGGTGGCCCGGAAACGAAACAAGGGCCTTGCGGCCCTTGTAGTCGTCCCCCGAGGATCCTCCCCAAACCCGGGCAACAGCCATCGGCCCTTACGGAACGTGGCTTTTCGTTCTTATTCTTATGTCTAATTTGTAGCCTAGCGTGCCTGTCGTTGTCACGCCTATTTTTAACCGAGCGCCGCGGACTGAGCCGCACCTGGCCCCGCTCGTAAGCAGAAAATCCGAACCGGCGCCACGGCCCTCGGCTCGTTGACAGCCCGGGGCCACGGCACGTACCGTCTCGCCGATTTTCGACCTGCCCGCCGGAGTTCCCTCATGGCCATCAAGCCGTTGCACGACCGCGTCGTGATCAAGCCGCTCGACCAGGAAACCAAAACCAAGGGCGGCATCATCATTCCCGACACAGCGAAAGAGAAGCCGCAGGAAGGCAAGGTGATCGCTGCCGGTCCCGGCGCGCGCGACGCCAACGGCAAGCGCCAGCCGCTCGGGGTCAAGGTCGGTGACAAAGTTCTCTACGGCAAGTGGTCCGGGACCGAAGTCAAGGTCGATGGCGAGGACGTGGTCGTTATGAAGGAGTCCGATCTCTTCGGCGTCATCGGCTGACGCCTCGGTGTTGATCGATCTCGAGGCCGTAGCCCGGCACATCGCCGAGGTCGCCGCCGAGGAGATCGTGCCGCGCTTCGGTCGTCTCGCGGCCGAGGACATCAAGGAGAAGACACCGGGAGATCTCGTCACGGCTGCCGACCGGGCAGCCGAGGAGCGGCTCGCGCCCATCCTCCGCGATCTGGTTGCGGGTTCGCGCGTCGTCGGCGAAGAGGCGACGGCGGCCGATCCCAAGCTGCTGGAGCTGCTTGGCGGCGACGACCCGGTCTGGGTGATTGATCCGGTGGATGGCACGCTCAACTTCGCTGCCGGTATCCCGATTTTCGGCGTCATGGTTGCGCTGATCCGGAAGGGTGAGGTGCTTGCCGGCTGGATCCACGATCCGCTGCGTGAACGCACGCTGATGGCGGAGTCCGGTGGCGGTGCCCATGTCGATGGCTGCCGCGTCGTCGTCGCGAAAGGCGCCGATGTTAAGCGGATGTCGGGAAATCTCGCCTTCCACACAGGCCCGCGCGAGCAGGCTGCGGTCCTCGGCCGCAATGCCGACAAGCCGGCCTCGATCATCACGCTCCGCTGCGCTGCCGCGGACTACTTCAACCTGGCCGAAGGCCGCACGCATTTCGCGCTCTTCAACCGGACCTGGCCTTGGGATCACGCGCCGGGCTGGCTTCTGCACAAGGAGGCCGGTGGCTTTGGGCGCTATCTCGACGGCAGACCTTACGAGCCGCTCGACATCTACGGGCGACTTCTGCTCGCTCCGGATGAGGCGAGCTGGCGCCGGCTCAGGGAAACGCTGTGGGCCGCTTGAGCCCGACTTGGTCCTTCGCTAGAGAAACCCGTCCCTCAATCCTGGAGATAGCCGATGTCCGATGCCCCTAAGTCCGCGCAGAAGTCCCGCACGATCGCCTTTCTCGGGCTCGGCGTCATGGGATACCCGATGGCCGGTCATCTGGCGAAAGCCGGCCACAAGGTCACCGTCTACAACCGCACGCCCGCCAAGGCGAAGTCGTGGGAGGGCGAGTACAAGGGAAAGTCGGCGGCGACGCCGGCCGAGGCTGCGAAAGGCGCCGAGATCGTCTTCTGCTGCGTCGGCAATGACGACGATCTCCGCAGCGTCGTCTACGGCGACAAGGGCGCTTTCGCCGGCATGGCCAGGGGTACGATCTTCGTCGACCACACGACCGCCTCGGCCGAGGTCGCGCGCGAGATCGAGGAAGCGGGCGCCAAGCTCGGCATCGGCGTGCTCGACGCACCGGTCTCGGGCGGCCAGGCCGGCGCGGTCAACGGCAAGCTCACCATTATGGTCGGTGGAAAATCCGAGACCTACGCCAAGGCCGAGGAGACCATGGCGACCTATGCCCGCGCCGTCACACATCTCGGCGCCGCAGGCGCCGGTCAGCTCTGCAAGATGGTCAACCAGATCTGCATCGCAGGCGTCGTCCAAGGCCTGGCTGAAGGCCTCAACTTCGCCGTTCGCTCAGGCCTCGACGCCAAGAAGGTGGTCGAGGTGATCTCCAAAGGCGCAGCGCAGAGCTGGCAAATGGAGAACCGCGGCAACACCATGGTCGACGGCAAGTTCGACTTCGGCTTCGCCGTCGACTGGATGCGGAAGGACCTCGGCATCTGCCTGACCGAGGCCAAGCGCAACGGCGCGCTGCTGCCGATGACCGCGCTGGTCGACCAGTTCTACGCCCATGTGCAGAAGCGGGGCGGCGGACGCTGGGACACCTCCAGCCTGATCCACCTGCTGGCGAACCTTTAGCGGCGCATTGTTGCCGCGCCCGTCGAGGCCGGGCCTCTTTCGAGACCAGCGCCTCAAGCCGTGGCGAGGACTTCCTGGAAGAGGAGAGGGTCGACATTGCCGCCGGAGGCGACGACGACCACGGTGCGCCCCTTGGTCGGGACCTTGCCGGTCATCACCGCGGCGATACCGACGGCGCCGCCCGGCTCGCAGACGATCTTGAAGTGGCGGAAGGCGAGCGCCATCGCCTTCCTCACCTCGGCATCGGTGACCGCGAGGCCTCCCTTGAGGCGCTGCTTGGCGATGGCGAAGGTGATGTCGCCCGGCGTCGGGGCCAGGAGCGCATCGCAGATCGAGCGGGCGGCCGGATCGTTCTTCTCGGGCCTGCCGCTTTCGAGCGAGCGCGCCATATCATCGAGGCCAGCCGGTTCGACTGAGTAGACAGTCGTCTTCGGCAGATCCGCGGAAAGCCCGAGCGCGATCCCGGCGATGAGCCCACCTCCGGAGCAACCGGCGAGCACCGCGTCCGGGACGGTGCCGAGAGCCTTCGTCTGCGAGGCGATTTCCAGCCCGATCGTGCCTTGGCCTGAGATGACGCCGGGATCGTCGAAGGGTTTGACCAGAGTCGAGCCGCGCTCGCGCGAAAGGCGGGCAGCAATCTCGTCGCGGGATTCGCCGAAGCGGTCGTAGAGCACGACCTCGGCGCCAAAGGCGCGTGTGTTGTCGATCTTCAGCCTCGGTGCATCCCTCGGCATGACAATCGCCGCCTTGACGCCGAGCATTAGCGCCGCCGCGGCGACGCCCTGCGCGTGGTTGCCGGAGGAGAAGGCGACGACGCCGCCCTTGCGTTCGGCTTCCGGAATTGTCGAGATCCGGTTGTAGGCGCCGCGGAACTTGAACGACCCGGTCCTCTGCAGCATCTCGCACTTGACCAGGAGCCGGCCGCCCAGCTCCTCGTTCAGGAGCGGAGACTCGATCAGCGGCGTCACCGTCGCCACCGCGCGGATGCGCTCGGCCGCGCGGCGCACGTCGTCATGAGTCGGAAGCGGGTCCGTCATCGGCAACTCTATGAGGATGAGCGCGGCCCTAAAGGCCGAGCAGGGGAGGAAGCTCAGAGAGGCTCTTGATCTCGAAATCGGGCGGGGAGGGCAGCGTCTCGCGCGGCAGTCCCAAACGGTTGATCCAGGCGACGCGCATGCCCGCATGACGTGCCGCATGCGCGTCCCAGCCATTGCCGCTGACGAAGAGGATCCTATCGGCGGCAAGCCCGAGCTTGTCGGTGGCGAGCTTGTAGACCGAGGGATGCGGCTTGAACACCTGCACCTCGTCGACCGAAAGAACGAGGTCGAGGACGGAGCGGAGATTGTGACCGTTGACGGCGCCGGCAAGCATCGTGGTCGATCCGTTGGAGAGAATAGCCGTCCGCAGGCGCTTGCCCTTGATCGCCGAGAGCGTCGCCGCTGCGTCGGCATGGAGCGGTGGCTCGAGGTAGAGCTGCATCAACATCGAGCGCAGGTGAGGGTCGTCGACGTTGATCGCGGCCAGTGCGTAGTCGAGCGCCTCACCGGTTACATGCCAGAAATCCGTATGTACACCCGTCAGGCTGCGAAGCCAGGTGTACTGAAGCTGCTTCTCGCGCCACAGCCGCACCAGCGCTTCGGTCTTGTCGCCGATTTGAACCCGGCAGGGCTCGGCCAGACGGCTTACATCGAAGAGGGTGCCATAGGCATCGAATACGCAGGCCGCTGCGTTCGACAACGTCGGATGGGCCGCCATCAGTCCTTCCCGCCTGTGCGCGGGGCGCCGGACCTTGCCGCGGAGGGGCGGACCACCACTGGCGTCTCCGCTGCCGGCGCCGCGACCGGCTCGACCGCCGGCGCCCGATCGCGCGCGATGACATCCTCGTCGCCGCCGCAGTTGCGGTCGGTCTCCACGTCGCAGGCATCGTCGGCGCCGGCACGTCCGATGCGGGCCTTGGCGACGTTGGCCTCGATCACGCCGCCGCAGCCGTACAGGCACCAGCGGTTCAGAGCCTGCGCCATGTCCGTTGTCGGCGCCTTCGGCATGCGCGAGCGATAGACGAAGAGCGCCTCGAGCACGCGCTGCACGTAGTTGCGGGTTTCCGCGATCGGGATCTGCTCGATCCAGTCGAGCACGTCGACATCGCCCTTGCGGACATCGCCATTGTCACGGAGCCAACGCTTGATGCGTCCGGGACCGGCGTTGTAGCCGGCGATCGCGGCGATGTAGGAACCGTCGAAGTCGCCGATCAGGCCGTGCAGGTAGGAGCTGCCGAGGGTGATATTGTAGCTCGGGTTCTGGGTCAGCTCGCCCAGGTCGTACTTGAGGCCAAGCTCCTTGGAGACGATCTTGGCCGTTGCCGGCATCAGCTGCATCAGGCCCTGGGCCTTGGCACGGCTGACGGCGCGCTGATCGAAGCCACTCTCCTGACGGATGACGGCATGGACCAGTGCCGCCTCCGGACCCTCGCCCTTCGGCAGGTTGATCGTTGGATAGGCGTCCTCGATCAGCACATGCCCCTCGCGCGAGGCAACGCGACGCGCCACCGCGACGGCCGTGTCGGTGCGGCCAAGGCTGCGGATGTGCTTGAGCGCCAGCGTGCGCTCGCCGGGCGTCTTCGCGCACTCGACCAGGGCGATCGAGAAGGCAACGAAATGCTCGTTCGGCCCAAGCTCATCGAGCAGCGCGACGATACGCGTCAGCTCGTGCCGACGGAAGGTTTGAACCTCGGCCGGAGTGGGTTTTGCGTCCTGAGGCAGCGCCGGCGCGGTGTCCGACAGCTTGCCCGCGGCGATCTGACCGTAGAAGGTGGTCAGGTGCTCGGCGGCCTTGCCGTACCAGGCCTTGGCGCCGGCGGCATCCTTGGTGGCTTCGGCGGCGCGACCGGCCCAGTAGGCGCCGCGCGCCTTGCTGATCGGCGAGGTCACGCCCTCGTGCAGGCGCCTGAAGTGCCCGAGCGCAGTCTTGGGATCCTCGAGGAAGCGCAGCGCTACGAAGCCCGCGAAGAACTCGGCATCCGCCTGGATCTTGCCGTCGCCGGGCTTGTGGGAAGCGGCGAGCTTGTAGGCGAGCGAGATGTCGCCGTCGCGAAGCGCCTGGCGTGCCTGGTACTCGACTTCGCGCCACCACAGCTCCGGTCGCACGAGGCGCGGGGGCGGCTTGATCAGGATGTCGCGGGCTCCGTCATTCTGGCCGCGCACCCGCCGCCACTTCGCCCGCTCGTAGAGAAACCCGGAGTCGTTCTGGAGGCTGGCGGGAACGGCATTGACCGCGCGCTCGATGCCGCCGGCTCCGGACTTAAGGCGCATGCGCGTCTCGGCGAGCGTTTTCTGGCCGGGGTCGACGCGCGTCAGCATGCGCTGATAGGGCGAGCCGGTACGACCGTCCCACAGCATACGATCGAGCCGCGCCCAGTGATCCTGCGGACGGATGCTGTCGCGATAGCGCAGCAGGAATGTCTTCTCCTGGTTGGCGTCGAAATCCCCGGCGACCCAGGCCTCGCGGATGAGCTCCTCGGCTTTGGCTCTCTGCCCGGTGCGCAAATAGGCGTCGGCCAGGCGGAGCCTGCCGGCGCCGAGCGGAGGGTTCTTCTGGAACCAGGCGACTACGTCGGCGTCCGGCATGTCGACGGGCATCACCTCCTCGGCGCGGAGCCGGAGCGCGTGCTTTCCCGGCCAGTCTGGGTTCGCCGCCATGAACTGGACGATCTCGGCGAAGCTGGCACGTCCCGGACGGCGCAGCTCCATCCAGCGGATGAGCTTGACCAGGGCCGGATCGCGGGTGGCCATGGCCTGGCCGCGGTTGTAATCACCACCCTCGGCGGCCTGGAGGGCGGCCTTGGCGTAGCGGATCTCGTCGGCGCCGAGGCTGGCGGCGACGGCTGGCGACGAAGCCGAGACCGCGACCGCAAATGCAATCGCGAAGCCGGTCGCTACCGGATTCAGCCGAAACTTCATCAGCTTCCCATAGTCCCCGAGAAAGCCCTCCGCCGGCCCGCATTCTAGTCTCGGTACATCCAGGCAACAACCTTGCGGATAAAGTATTACCTGAATATCGTTCCGCTATACCCCACCCGGCCGAGTCCTAAGGAGATCGTCATGTTCAAGGGTTCGCTCGTCGCCCTGATCACCCCGTTTACGGCTGGGGGGAAGCTGGACGAGAAAGGCTTTCAGTCCTTCGTCGCCTGGCAGCTCGAACACGGAACGCACGGGCTGATTCCGTGCGGCACGACGGGCGAATCCCCAACCCTCTCCCATGACGAGCACAAGCGAGTCGTGGAACTCTGCATCGAGGTCGCCAAGGGCAAGCGCCCGGTCATTGCCGGCACCGGGTCCAACTCGACCGATGAGGCAATCGAGCTGACCCGGCACGCCAAGAAAGCCGGGGCGGATGCGGCGCTTGTGGTAACGCCGTACTACAACAAGCCGAATCAGGAAGGCCTCTTCCTGCACTACAAGGCGATTCACGACGCGGTCGAGATTCCGATCATCATCTACAATATCCCTGGCCGTTGCGTGATCGACATGACCCCGGAGACCATGGGGCGGCTCGCCAAGCTGCCGAACATCGTCGGCGTCAAGGATGCGACCAACGATCTGACCCGGCCTTTCAAGACCAAGCGCAGCTGCGGCGACAAGTTCGCTCAGCTCTCCGGCGAGGACGCGACCGCGCTCGCTTTCCTGGCGCAGGGCGGCGACGGCTGCATCTCGGTCACCGCGAATGTGGCGCCGCGCCAGCTCGCCGACATGCACGAGGCCTTCGTCCGCGGCGACATCAAGAAGGCGCAGACGATCAACGACCGGCTGATGCCGCTGCACGAGGCGCTGTTCGTCGAGACCAGCCCGGCGCCGGTCAAGTTCGCGGCCTCCCTCCTGGCGAAGGCGCGGCCGGACTGCCGCCTTCCGCTCGCCCCGCTCACCGACGCGACCAGGGAGAAGGTCTCGGCGGCGATGCGCGGCGCCGGCCTGACCAACTAGCGTCCGGCATGCCGCGTCCTGGGCCCGAGGGGGTCGCGGCCCAGAATCGCCGCGCCCGCCACGACTACTTCATTCTGAGCACGCTCGAGGCCGGCATCATGCTTTCCGGCACCGAGGTCAAGTCGCTGCGCGCCGGCTCCGCCTCGATTGCGGAGGCCTATGCCGGTGAGCAAGGCGGCGAGCTGTTTCTCCTGAATGCCTATGTCCCCGAGTACAAGGCGGCCAACCGTTTCAACCACGAGCCGAAACGACCGCGGAAGCTCCTGGTCAAGCGTCGCGAGCTCGACAAGCTCCTAGGCTCGATCCGCCGCGATGGCGTGACGCTGGTGCCGCTATCGATCTATTTCAACGAGCGCGGCATCGCCAAGGTCGAACTCGGCCTCGCCAAGGGCAAGAAGAAGGGCGACAAGCGCGAGACGGAGAAGCAGAAGGACTGGCAGCGCGAGAAGGGTCGGCTCATGCGCGAGAAGGGCTAACGTTCGTCGGCGACGGCGAGGCCGGCAACCGGTTCGCCCTTCCTTACCTGCGGGCGATACTTCAGAGACACGACCCAGCCATCGCGATCGGCGCGGATCTCCTCCAGCGTCTCGCCCTTCAGATTCACCACCAGCCCCAGAAGGTCGCCCTTGGCGACCTTCTGGCCTTGCCTCGAGCGGTGGATGAAGAGGCCTTCGTGCTTTGTCGCCATCGGGTCGAGCTCGACATTGTTGCCGCCGACGATCCGCTGCGAGATCCGGGTCGAGCACGTGGCCAGCGGCTTCTCCAGCAGGCCGAGCTCGTCGAGCACGCGGAGAACGCCGTCGGTGAAGTTGCCGGCATTCTCGAGGCTGGTCGGCCCGGCGCCCGGCGCCTCGGTGTAGATCGCGGCATCGGCGCCGTTCAGCGTGCGCCCCGGCGGTCGGATCGGGTGGCGCCAGATGAAATCGGCGCCGAAGACCTTGGCGGCCCGCTCTGACAGGCCCTTTTTGTCGCGGCCATCGTCGATGTAGCCGATGGTGAAGGGGATATCGAGGGTGCGGCCTGAGGTGTGGAGGTCGATCAGGAGATCGCAGCCGACCAGGACGTCGGAGGTGAGCGCAAAGGCGAGCTGCTCGGTCGGCGTGCCGTCCGCTCTCCCCGGAAAGGCGCGGGCAAGATTGCCGCCGTCGGCGGGCGTGAGCCTTGTGTCGGCGCCATAGGCTTCCTCGTTGACGATCGGCAGTACCGTCACTGAGCCCGCCTTGAGGCCGAGCGCCATGCCGGCAAGCCGGTTGGCGGCGATCACGCCCTCGGTCTCGTCGCCGTGCACGCCGCCGAAGATGACGACGCGATAGCCGGGCTTGCCGCTGTCGAGAAACCAGCGGTCGAACCCTCGGCCGCCCGGAAGCCCGACCCGCGTCCTGGTCCATTCCGCCATGCGCCTTCTCCGTTTCGCGCCCCGTCGGCGTGCTTCCGAATCCTAGCGGCTTTGCGACAGACTCTGGCCAGGCGAGAAGCGGCGGCGAAACCAATCGAAGAGTCTGCGAAATGAAGATCCGCGAGATCCGGACGACGCCGGTCAACGTCGACTATCGCGAGCCGGAGCGCTGGTCGCAGGGCCACCGCCTCGGCGTCACCAGCATCGTCGTCGAGATCGTCACCGACAAGGGCCTGGTCGGCTTAGGCGAGTCCGTGCCGGCACCTTCTCCTGAGGTCACGCTAGCAGCGATCAAGTCGGTGACGCCTCAGCTGATCGGCACGGACCCGCGGCAAGTGACCCGACGCTGGCACGACATCCAGACCGTCGGCGGTTTCGGCGCCTTTCCGCATACGGGCAACGCCGCGCTTGCCGGCATCGAGATCGCGTGCTGGGACTTGATCGGCAAGTCTCTTGGCGTGCCGGTGCACGCGTTGTTCGGCGGCCGTGTGCGCGACCGCGTCGAGTTCATGGCCTTCGTGCCCTATCACCCGGACACGAAGCGGATCGAGGCCGAGGCGCGGCGCTACGCGGCCGATGGCTATAGCACGCTCTACATTAAGGGCGGTTTCGGCGAGGCCCAGGACCTCGCCGCGATGGAGGCGATGCGCATTGGCGGCGGACCGGACAAGAAGCTTCGTATGGATCCGAACGAGAACTGGACGCCGGACGTGGCGCTGCGCATGGTACATGCGCTCAAGAACTTCGACGTCCAGTATATCGAGCAGCCGACGCGGCTCGACCGGCTGGAGGAACTTGGCGTGCTGCGCCGGCGCTCGCCGATCCCGATCGCGGCCAACCAGGCGAGCTGGCTCAACCACAACATCCTCGACATCATCTCGATCGGCGCCGCCGATCTGGTGATGACGGATCCGTGGCAGGCGGGCGGGCTGCGTGCCTTCCATGCAGCGGCGAACCTTTGCGAGATCGCCGGGGTGCAGGTCGTCTATCACAGCCTGGCGCCGCTCTCGATCGGCACGCGCGCGGTGATGCAGGTGCTGGCATCCTCGACCGCCTGCAACTACGCGCACCAGACCTATCACCAGATGCTGGTGGACGACGTTGTCAAGGAGCCGGTGCGCCATCCGGGCGGCATCGAGCCGGTCGACGACAGGCCTGGCATCGGTGCCGAGCTCGATCCTGACAAGATGAAGGCGGCGCATGAGCGCTACCTGGCGCAGGGTTATCTCAGCGCCTATGCAGAGGAGGAGAAGAGCTAACGGCGGGCGATCGTGAATAAGCCAGCCGGCGCGACTATCGGGCGATCCGCGCCACGACCTCGTCGAACATCTCGGCCGTCAGCACGCCAGTGTTGGTGTTGTAGCGCGAGCAATGATAGCTGTCGGCGAGGCTGAGGCGGTTCGGCAGCGCGTGCAGCGCGCCATGCTTGAACGGATAGGTCGAGCGCTTCAAACCGAGCGCCTTCAGCACCTGATTGTGGGCGACGAGGCCGAGCGCGAGGATCGTTTCGAGCAACGGCAGCGAGGCGAGTTCTCTCTCGAAGAACGGCCGGCAGGTGTTCTCCTCGATCGGCAGCGGCTTGTTCTGCGGCGGCACGCAGCGGACGGCGTTGGTGATCCGGCAGCCGACGAGCGAGAGGCCGTCATCGGCGCGAGCCGCGTAGACGCCGCGGCTGAGACCATGCTTCGCCAGGGTTGCATAGAGGAGGTCGCCGGCATAGTCGCCGGTGAAGGGGCGGCCGGTCTTGTTGGCGCCCTTCAGCCCGGGCGCAAGGCCGACGATCAGGAGCCGCGCCTCCGGGTCGCCGAAGGACGGCACCGGCCCGTTGAAGAAGTCGGGGTACTGGGCGCGGTTGGTGTCGCGGAAGGCTTTGAGGCGAGGGCAGAGCGTGCAATCGCGGCCGGGAACCTCAGCGTTCGGCATTCAGGAAGCCGGGAGCGCGACCGGCGAAGCCCGGTGCATCCGGATCGGTCGGCGGCAGTGCGTCATGCGGGCGCGGCGCCCGCGGCTCTCGGGCCGGCGCGTTCGGATCGCGGTGTTGGCGCTGAATCTGCGGGGCGAGGTCGACTAGGTCGACGAAATTGTCGGCCTGCCGGCGCAGCTCGTGGGCGACCATCGGTGGCTGTGAGCGGATGGTCGAAACTACGGTGACGCGCACGCCGCGGCGCTGCGTTGCCTCGACCAGACGGCGGAAATCGCCGTCGCCTGAGAACAGCACGATGTGATCGACCGAAGAGGCGAGCTCGAGCATGTCGATCGCAAGCTCGATTTCCATGTTGCCTTTGAAGCGGCGCCGCCCTTGCGCGTCCGTGAACTCCTTCGCCGGCTTGGTCACCACCGTGTAGCCGTTATAGTCGAGCCAGTCGACAAGCGGACGGAGCGGCGAGTATTCCTGCTCCTCGAGCAGCGCCGTGTAGTAGAAGGCGCGGATCAAGCGGCCCTTGTTGGCGAACAGGTCAAGCAGCTTGCGATAGTCGATGTCGAAGCCGAGCCCGCGCGCCGCGGAATAGAGATTGGCCCCGTCGATGAAGAGCACGATGCGATCCTGGGAATAGAACAGCATGGCAATATCCGTCGAAAGAATGGTCGATGGAAATGGTGCGGGTGGACACTATCCGATGGGCCGGGTCCCCTCAAGGGGACCGCGCGGCACGAGCCCTCTCGCCGGATCTATGTCGACACCGAGGCAGTGCCGGCAATAGTCGTAGTCCTCCAGGCGATGCGTGAAGTGCGCGCGATGCAGTGCCAGCGTCGCCGGGCTGTTCCAAACCTCGTCGATCGTCCGCTCCATGCGGCCGAGCTCAAGCACGCCGTCGATATCGCCGCAGCAAGGCGTCATGCGGCCATCGCTCAGCACGTTGAGCTTGGTCAGTGTTTCCAGACACGAGGGCTCGGCTGGACTGATCGTGCGGCCCAAATGAATCACCGGCGCAAGCCGGCCTTCGGCATCGACGAAGCTCGCCGCATGCGTGGCGGCGGAGACACGCGTCCGCCCAAAGCTATCGACACGTTCGAGGATCGGGGCGAGAAACGCCTTGTTGCGCTCCATCATGCCCGGCCCCTCGGGGACCAGCGTGTTGACGTGCAGCGAGATGGACGATCGGCGGCCTGCGGCTTCAAGCTCGTCGCACAGCGCAAGGATTGCATCGCGGACGCGAGCCAGCTCGCCCCGGTACGGACGGCCTCGTAGCTCGCCGCATCGATACCGTCGAGCGAGATGCCAAGCCCAGTCATGTCCGACTCGACAATCTTGCGTCGGATCGAACGCCGGATGAGCAAGGCCCCGTTCGTCATCGGCATGACGGCGGCACCGCGCGCGTGCGTCGTGCGCACAAGTTCAACGAAATTCTCATGCATTAGAATCTCGCCGAGGAAGAACAGCTTCACGAAGCCGGGCCAGCTGAAATCCATGATCGTCGAGCCGAAGGTGTGGACGTGCGTCTTGAACATCGGCCGCGCCCAGGACCATCCGGCGAGCAGTCGCGCGTAGTCCTCGATCGGCATGTCGACGAGCGGGCGCTGCATCGCCGTCGTTCGCGGGCACATCGTGCATTTGAGGTTGCAGCGATTTGTCGGTTCGATCTGCACTGTATGCGGCGACCGTGGGCGGTAGATGTAGCGGGTCGTGTGCGCGCGCGGATCGTCATAGGTCCAGATGAGATCGCGCGCGTGGGCGAGGTGTAGTGAGGTGTCATGGTCGTGCGGCAGCGCAGCCGCGGCAGAGAGAAGCCGGTAAACTTGCTCGGCGACCGGGGGAATCTGCATTCCGAACTCCTCCCCCCCGAATCGCGCAAGCAGCAGAGGAGCCACCTCGGCCAAGTCGCGGGACAAGACGGCAAGATCTTCCTTTGTCGTCGGGATGCCGTCGAGCCGGTCAATCAAGCCTGTCATACCGTCGAGGGCTGTGCGGCAATCGCCTGGCTTTCCGAACAGTGTCGAGATCAGAAGGCGGTCATGAGCGAGGCGCGAATCGTTCGGCGCAGCGTGGGACGCGGCGTCGAGCAGCGCGACCGCCTCCTTGCCGCGACCGGAGGCGAGGCGTTCCTGTACGGCGGATAGGGTCGTCGAATCCATGTTCACCCGAACGAGGTCCGCTGGCGAAGGTACAGCCCGCGAATCCGGTCCAATCAAAGCACCATCGAGTCGCGCGCAAGTCAACGGAAGTCCGCGCGGGTGGACGGCGGCTACCTACCCCATGTAGCCTCCGCAGCATGAAGGATGGGAGCTGGGCGGCCTTCGGGCCGGCAGAAACGGTTCGCCTCAACTATTACGACTGGGGCCCCCGCATGCACCCCAGGCGCGTGGTCTGCGTGCACGGCCTGACCCGTCAGGGGCGCGACTTCGACGAGCTCGCCAGAGGCCTGCAGAAGGTGCGCCGTATCGTCTGCCCCGACTTGGTGGGGCGCGGCCGCTCGGGCTGGGTGACGGACAAGAAGCTCTACTCGCTCGATACTTATGTCGCGCATATGTCGGGGTTGCTCGACCATCTCGGCTTCGAGGGCATCGACTGGGTCGGAACATCGCTTGGCGGTCTGATCGGGATGCGGCTGGCGGCCGACCGGCCCGAGCTGATTCGGCGGCTGGTGCTGAACGATGTCGGTCCCGACCTCGACTTCGAGGGCGTCAAGGTGATCGCAGCCTATGTCGGGCAGGACCCGCGCTTCAAACGCCTGGGCGAGGTCGCAGAGTATCTGAAGAAGGCGCATGCGGATTTCGGCCACCTGACCGATGCGCAATGGAGCGAGATGACGACGCATAGCGTCATGCGCCATCCGGATGGCGCTTACGGCCTTCACTACGATCCCGCGATCGGCCTGCCGTTCAAGTCGGTGACCAAGCCACCGCCGCCGAGCTGGGAACAGTGGGAACGGATCGGCTGCCCGGTGCTGCTGCTTCGCGGCGAGCGAAGCAAGCTCCTCTCGGCGGCGACGGCGTCCAGGATGGCGAAGACCGGTCCCAAGGCGACGGTCGTCACCATTGAGAATGTAGGCCATGCACCGGCGCTGATGAGCGAGGACCAGGTTGCGGTCATCCGCGACTTCATCACCGCCGGCGACGAGGAAGAAGATGCGATTGGGGAGACGGCGCCCAAGCGCGCATGATCGAGCCGTTCCGGCCGCGCCTACCCTGGGTCGGCGGGCATCTTCAGACTATCCGCAACCAGGTCGTCCGGCCGCGCCACGCGCTGCCCGAGGGCGAGCGGCTGTGGCTCGACCTCGGCGACGGGGATGCGCTTGCGGCAAGCCTCCATCGCATCGACACGGCTCGGCCGCTCGCGGTTCTGATCCACGGGCTCGCCGGCACCGAGGACTCGCTTTATCTCCGGGCTTCGGCGGCGCATCTGCTCGCGTCGGGCTTTTCCGTTCTGCGTCTCAGCCTGCGCGGAGCGGGTCCCTCGGCGCCGCGCTGTCGGGGCCAGTATCATGCCGGCCGATCCGAGGATCTGCGTCTTGCCCTCGGCGCGCTCCCGCCTGATGTCGCGGCGAACGGCGTCGCTCTGGTCGGCTATTCGCTCGGAGGAAATGCGCTGCTCAAGCTCCTCGGCGAGGAGTCGTCGTCTCATGTCCGCGCAGCCGCTTCGATCTCCGCGCCGATCGACCTCGCTGATGCGGCCGCCACCCTGACAAAGCCGCGCAACCGCCTCTACCAGTCATGGCTGCTGGCGAAGATGCGGGAGGAAGCATGCGCCGGGCCGATCGACGAGGCGCAACGTCGCGCCGTCGCCTCGGCCAGGACCGTGATCGAGTTCGACCACCGATACGTAGCGCCGCGCAACGGCTTCGCCTCGGCTGCGGACTACTATGCGAAGTCCTCCGCGGCGCCGTTCCTGCCCCACATCCGGATTCCGACATTGCTCGTCCACGCGACCAACGATCCGTGGATTCCGATCGCGCCCTATAAACACGTCGACTGGTCGGGAAATCCCGCGCTGACGCCGCTCTTCGGCGCCGGCGGCCATGTCGGGTTCCACGGAGCTGGATCGCCCGTCGCCTGGCACGATCGGGCGATTGCCGCGTTCTTCAGCCGGCTTTGAGCTTCTGCGCCGCTTCGACGGCGAAGTAGGTCAGCACGCCGTCGGCACCGGCGCGCTTGAAGGCGAGGAGCGACTCCATCATCACGCGCTCGCCATCGATCCAGCCGCGCTCCGCGGCGGCGCGGATCATGCTGAACTCGCCGGAGACCTGATAGGCGAAGGTCGGCGCATGAAAGGCCTCCTTCACACGGTGAACGATATCGAGATAGGGAAGGCCGGGCTTCACCATCACCATGTCGGCTCCTTCCGCGAGATCGAGACCGACCTCGCGAATCGCCTCGTCGCCATTGGCCGGGTTTATCTGATAGGTGGACTTGCTGGCGCCGCCGAGATTGCCCTTCGAGCCGATCGCGTCGCGGAAGGGACCGTAGAAGCCGGATGCATACTTGGCGGCATAGGCCATGATCATGACATCCGTGTAGCCCCGGTCGTCGAGAGCGCGACGAATGGCGCCGACGCGGCCGTCCATCATGTCCGACGGCGCGATGACGTCGCATCCGGCATCGGCCAGCGCCAGCGCTTGGCGGACCAGCACCTCGACCGTCGCGTCGTTGACGATCTTGCCGTCGCGCAGCAACCCGTCATGACCGTGGCTCGTGTAGGGATCGAGCGCTACGTCGCAGATCACGCCGATCTCGGGATGCGCCTTCTTGAGCGCCCGCACCGTCCGGCACATCAGGTTGCCGGGATCCGTCGCATAGGTGCCGTCGGGGTCCTTGCGCGCCGGGTCGGTATAGGGAAAGAGCGCAATCGCCGGCACGCCGAGATCGCCGGCTTCGCCGACGGCGTCGACCAGCCGGTCGATGGCGTGGCGCTGGACGCCCGGCATCGCCGCGATGTCGGAGGAGACGCCGGAGCCTTCCTGCACGAAGACCGGCCAGATCAGGTCGTCGGCCGAAAGCCGGTTCTCGGCGACGAGCCGCCGTGTCCAGCCCTGCATCCTGACCCGGCGCATCCGCGTCGTCGGATAGGATGGGGCCGAGGTAGAGGACTCAGGGTTTCCAGCCGCTGGAAATGAACGAAACGGAGTGGGGGACTTGGGGGCTGCGGTCATGGCTCAATCATAGGCCCCTAGTACCCGGAATCACAATTGGCTGATACGTCGGTCTTTGAAGCGGCGTTGATGGACGTTTGTCTTGGTCCAGACGAACGGCTTGGCGTTCTGGTTGTAGGTTTGGATGAAAGCATCGATGTGCTCCCGGAGCTGCTTGATCGAGACGAAAGAGGTGCCGCG